>CAZPSP010000019.1:0-25012 GCA_964589285.1 uncultured Dehalococcoidaceae bacterium
AACAGGTAAAGAACAGGCTAGGTCAGTTCAGAAGTGCAGTTCGGGCACCGTTTGGCGTTGACCGGAATGGCCGTGGTGCAGTACGGGCATTCCTTAGTGGTTGGTGCTGCCGGCGCCAACTTGGCTGCTTGCCGTGCGTTCGCTCGGGCTATCGGCCGGACAACGGCGAAAAATATTGCTGCTGCAATGATGAGGAAGTTGATGATCGTGTTGATGAAAACGCCGTAGTTGATGGTGACGGCGCCAGCCGCTTTTGCTGCTTCAAGAGAAAGGTACGGTCCTACTGGATCGCCTTCTTTCAGTACCGCGAAGAGATTGGCGAAATCGACATCTCCCAGCAACAGGCCAATCGGCGGCATCAGGATATCGTTCACGAACGATGTTATAATCGCCCCGAACGCCACCCCGATGATAATGCCGACCGCCAGATCCACCACATTGCCCCGGGTAATGAACGCCTTGAAGTCTTTCAACATACCGAGCCCCCTTGATATCCTGATGGATTATACGCAGGTTTCGCAGAATAAGTAAATACGCACTTAAACCAATTTTGCGGGGGCGCAGGACGGAGTGGAGCGAAACGTAATCCCGCCGTGGTTTCAAGAAAAGGGGGGATGGGAATCTCCCATCCCCCGGGTTTAGCGTAGAGCAGCTATCCCAGCATCTCCGCCATGTCCTTCTCCGGCGTCGTGACCGGCTTGATGTTGAACTTCTCCACCAGCACGTTGAGCACGTTCTCAGAGAGGAACGCCGGCAGGGTCGGGCCGAGGTACATGTTCTTGATGCCGAGCGAGAGCAGCGTCAGCAAAATGCAGACGGCCTTCTGCTCGTACCAGGAGAGGACCATGCTCAACGGAAGGTCGTTGACGCCGCACTTGAACGCCTCCGCCAGCGCTACCGCAACCTGTATGGCGGAATAGGCGTCATTACACTGCCCCATATCCAGCAGCCGCGGTATCCCGCCGATGTTCCCCAGGTCCAGGTCGTTGAACCGGTACTTGCCGCAGGCCAGGGTCAGGACAACCGAGTCTTCCGGCGTCTGTTTGACGAATTCCGTGTAGTAGTTCCTGCCCGGCCTGGCGCCGTCGCAGCCGCCCACCAGGAAGAACCGTTTGATGGCGCCGGATTTCACGCCTTCAATGACCTTGTCCGCCACGCCGAGCACCGTGTTCCGGGCAAAGCCGGTGGTTACTTCCTTCCCGCCGTTGATGCCGGTGAACTGCCGGTCTTCCTGCCAGCCGCCCAGTTCCAGGGCTTTTTCGATGACCGGTGTGAAGTCCTTCTTTCCGTCCTTTTCATCGATGTACGCTATGTCCGGGAACCCGACGACGCCGGTGGTGAAGACGCGGTCCCTGTAAGAGTCCTTCGGGATCATCAGGCAGTTGGTCGTGAACAGGATGGGAGCGGGCAGGGCATCGAACTCCTTCTGCTGGTTCTGCCAGGCGGTGCCGTAATTGCCCTTGAGGTGGGCGTGCTTTTTCAGTTCCGGATAGGCGTGTGCCGGCAGCATCTCCCCGTGGGTGTAGATGTTGATGCCTTTGCCTTCGGTCTGCTCCAGGAGCTGCTTGAGGTCAAGGAAATCATGGCCGGTGACGACGATGAACGGCCCCTTTTCCACCTTGAGCGGCACGGTGGTAGGAACGGGATGCCCGTAGGTGGAGGTGTTGGCCTCGTCGAGGAGCGCCATGCATTTCAGATTGGCCTGACCGAACTCCATAATAAGCCCGAGCCATTCCTCGACGCTGTGCTCCTCGCCGACGGCGCGCAGCCCCTTGTAGAGCCAGTCAGTGACCTCGTCGCTGTCTTTCCCGAGAATGTGGGCATGCCAGGCATAAGCCGCCATGCCGTAGAGACCGAAGAGCAGCGTGGACCGCAGCGATACGGTATCCGTTTCACCATCGAAAAGCGTGGCTGCATCGCAGCCTTTGCCGCCTCCCAGCTTTTCCGTTTCCGCCTTCACCCGCTGTGTCAACGCCATATCCCTCGCCTTGTCGAAATTGACGTTGGTAAGGACGGTGAACAGCCCCTGCATGATGAGTTCGTCCGCTTCCCGGGTACGGCCGCCTTTTTCCGCCGCCCGCGCCAGGCCGACGAGAGAGCAGACCAGCTCATCATGAGACCTGGCTACCTCCGGCTTCTTGCCGCACACCCCGATCCTCGTGCAGCCTTTGCCGCCGGCGGTCTGTTCGCATTGAAAACAAAACATGTCGGACATTATCTTCCTCCTCCGGTTTCTTTCTGTTTCTCTTAAAATGTAGTATACTCGGAAGAGGAAATCGGTAACGTATGTTACGGAAATCGGGGTTTCCTCCCGGTCGGTTCGAGACAAAAATGAACAAAGATCTGGTGGAACTCATCTATCGAGCGCCTCCGCGGATTGCCGGGTGGTTCCCGTATATGATCGGCGGGATCCTGGCCATGACCCTGGTGCCTGCCCTGGTCCTGTTGTTCATCGATATCTACGCCGCGCTGGCATTCCTGGCGGTCACGGCCGTGGACGCCCTGCTGTTCTGGGCGGTCGTGCCGCGCCGGTTCGAGATATACTCGAACGCAGTGAGGGTAAAACTCGGCGGGCCGTTCGCATCGAATACTCCGCTGGAAAATATCGAAAATGTCCGAATGGTGGATGGGCACTCGGCCTTTGCCTATCATGGTATCAAGTTCACGACGACTACTCGCGGCGTCGTGGAAATCAGCCGTAGCAAAGGTATGGACCTGGTTGTGACACCCTCGGACCCGGAGACCTTTCTGGAGCAGCTCGACCGCGTCCGCCAACGACCGCCAGCCGCATCCCGCCGGAGCTGACCGCCGTTTCCTCATACCAACTCCGTTATCCTCCCGTTTTTACGCTGCCTGTTGCCTTGCCGGTACGGCGGTCATAAACTGTGAAAGAGCGCTATGTACGAAGAATGGATAGAAGGTCTGGTCCTTTCGCCGCTGTTCCGCGGCGTCCGCCGGGAAGGTCTGGCGGCCATGATGAACTGCCTTCAACCCCGCCTTCAGACCTACAAAAACCGGGAGATAGTCGCGGTCCACGGGCGTCCGTTCACCGGTGTGGGCATCGTCGCGGATGGAACGGTCGCGCTCACCCGTGACACCTTTTCCGGGGACCGCATCGTGCTGGAACTGATCCAGAGTCCGGATATTTTCGGGGAGGTCGTCGCTTTTTCCGATAATCCAGTCTGGCCGGTCACCGTGGTGGCGCAGGCGGACTGCTCGATATTCTTTCTCCCGCCGGAAAAGATCACCGGAAATTGCGCCAATATCTGCCCGGCCCATAAAGCGTTGATCGATAATATTCTGCGTATCGTTTCCAACAAGGCGCTGGCCATGAACCGCAAGGTCGAGCACCTTTCTGCGCGGCATATCAGGGGCAAGGTCAGCAGCTACCTGCTGGAAGAATACGGCAAGGCCGGCTCCAGCCGCCTGCGCCTGCCCATGCAGCGGCAGGAACTGGCGGACTATCTCGGCATACCCCGCCCCTCGCTGTCCAGGGAAATGGGTTCCATGCGGGATGAAGGTATCATCGAGTTCCGCGGCCGGGACGTTCACCTGCGGGATATTCTTGCCCTGGAACAGGGCCTGAACTGACCGGACATAAAAGCAGGGCGGAATCAGGCTCTACCCGATTCCGCTCTGATCCTCACCTTGGTTCCCGGTGATAACCTGGTCTATTTGCCCCCGGTGATGTCCCATATCCGCGTATTGCCGATGGTGAACAGCAGCACCGGTTTCTGGATGTTCTGCAGCTGTATGGGGCAGTGCTTTACACCCTTGGGAAGGTAGACGAGGGAATTCTTGTCTATCTTATAGTCATCGCCCTCGATGTTGATGGAGACATCTCCCTTGATGCCGCGCGGGTCGGACTTGACGCCGTGCGTGACGAAGCCGATCATTTCATCGAACGGATGGGTGTGCGGTTCCGGGGCCATCGTCATGCTGCCGCTCCAGATCCAGACGAAGTCCACGTAAAACGCGCCCGGTATAACCTCGCTATCGAGGGAAAGAATGTGAGAAGCCTTGACGTCCCTAGGAGGCGGCGGGGCTTTCGGAGCATCTCCGGCCTTCGCCTCGCTGGGGGCATGCGGCTTGGCCTTGGTGATGATGTAGCGTGCGTATTTGGTTCCCGTCTCGTCAGGTTCCGGGATAACGAACGGCGCCTTTTCGTACTTTTCCTTGTCCCTGGCCTGGGAGGTGCGGCCGTAATTGCCGATAGGGGCCAGGGTAAAGAAGAAGACCGGCTTGTTGACTTTCTTGAAGGTCAGCGGGCAGTGTTTCATT
Organism: uncultured Dehalococcoidaceae bacterium; assembly: GCA_964589285.1. GTDB lineage: Bacteria > Chloroflexota > Dehalococcoidia > Dehalococcoidales > RBG-16-60-22 > DAOUEG01. The sequence goes on from CAZPSP010000019.1 coordinate 4,282, forward strand.
CCCGCCGGGAGGTACATGAGGCAGCTTTTTTCCAGGTAGTGGACCTCGTCCCCCATGTGCATTTCCATGACGGCGTTCAGGTCTTCCGGATGGTCCGGGTCCGAGCCGACGAACCCGATGACCTCATCGAAGTCATGCACGTGCGGCTCTTCCATGAGGCCGGCTTTCGTTTCGCCCGGCCAGAGCCAGATGCACTCCATGTACATCTCGGCTCCCTTTACCATATCATCATCCATCCAGAGGAGGCGGTCCATGGTGACGGTCGATTCGATCCTGGCTTCCTCACGGTATTTTTGTTGCCAGGCCAGTTCTTCCTGGGTGTATTCCCGGGTTTTTGTGATGATATTGTCGCTGTACGGGAGTTTGGTCATAACAGTCTCCTCTCTTAATTGGCTGCAAAGATCAAATAACTGGTTCTGTGCGCCGAACCAGTATAGCACAACAGCCCGTGTGAATGAAAAATCCGGCAGGCAGCAACTATCCCCAATACCCGATGCCCTGGTCGCCTTTGTCCTGCCAGTCCGGGTCCACGACGGCGGTGTCCAGCTTGATGCCGTCGCCGTCTTTTTTGGCGATGACCACGCGGACCCAGTTACGGTTGTCCTGGATGGGGTAGTCTTCCCGGTAGTGAGGTCCCCGGCTTTCTTTCCTTTCCAGGCAGACGGCGGCTTCGATATCCGCCAGCCGGAGCAGGTTCTCCAGTTCGCAGGCTTCCACGAGGTCCTTCGGCGAGTTCACGTTGAGTTTGGGCAGTTCCTCCCGGCGTATCCGGGCGACGTCTTCCCGCAGCAGCCCGATGCGTTCCGGGCTTCTCATCACCAGCAGGTTGAAATAGGCCGACCGCCGGAGCTGCACGGTGATCGATCGCGGGGTTGCGCCGCCTCTACTATTCTCCAGCGCCTTGATATGCCGTTCCGTTTCGGTGACGGCCCTGTCATCGGTCTGTCGCTTTGCGTTCTTGAGAGCGAACGCCGCGGCATGTTTTCCGGCCTTCGCCCCGAAGACCTGGGAAGCCAGCAGCATGTGGCCGCCCATCCTGTCAGCCCCGTGCGGACCGGCCGCCGCTTCACCGGCGGCGTAGAGATGAGGCACAGAGGTTTCGCCATTGACATCGATCCTCAGCCCGCCGAGCGAGCAGTGATGGCAGACAGCTATCTCCACCGGTTTGGAGAAGTCGATCCCACGGTACTCCCAGAACTCCTCGATGATGTCGGACATCGGCGGGATGGCCGGGCCGGTCCGGTCCAGGTAGACGCCGTCGCGGGGCGTCCCGTTGCCCTTCATTATTTCGTTGACGATGGCGATGTCCGCGTACCGTGACAACCTGTCCCGCGTGGAGAAAGGATTGTGTGTATTGCGCTCTTTCAGGCATGCCGCTACCGTCGCGCCTTCCGGCAGGTAGTGGGCAAGAAATTCTTTACCTTCGCCGTCGAGCAGCCTGGCCTCGGGTGGGGTTATCTGCGTCAGCATATTGTGGGATGGGTAGATGGTGCCGAGAAATATCTGTTTGAATTCCAGGTTCGTCAGTTCCGCCCCGGCCTCGAAGCCCAGGGAATAGGCGTCCCCGGTATTGCCGGACGGATTGAGGTTATGCATGAACAGGTGGGCGTCCCCGCCGGTGCAGAGGATAACGGCTGCCGCCCTGATGCAGACCGGCTTCCCGGTGGCTTCGTCCAGGGCGACGGCCCCGCAGCATTCGCCGTCCCTGATGAGGAGCCTGACGACGGCCGTACGGTCCATTATCCTGACGCCGCTTTTCCGGGCCTGGATGGCGAGGGCGGCCATGAGGGGCACGCCGTGAGAGCGCAGGCCGGGCTCACTGAACGTCGCGCCCCATTCCAGGAGGCGCGTCCGGGATTCCACCGCGTTCTCGATGAGCGTCCTGACGAGTTTCGGGTCCGCCATACCGAGACCGGCCTGGACGATGTTATCGTAGGCCTGCTGCGGTTCCGGGGCGGCCATGTACTTGAGGCGCTGTTCCACCTCGCTGAGAGGTCCGGTCCAGCCCGGCGTGGCGAACACGCTGCCCGCCGAGCCTCCACCGGCCGTGCCCCCGGAACCCCGGGTCCCGATGGCCCCGAACATTCCCTTGGTCGCCAGGATAACGTCCGCTCCGGCCAGCCGCGCTTCCACGGCGGCCCGCGCCCCGGCTCCGCCCCCGCCGACCACCAGTACTCCTGTCTCGATCGTCTGCATATGGTCTTTCTCCACGGTCTGTTCACCGGGAACAGCTTTGTTATTACCTGGGTATCAGGTCGGGACTAGGCCGGCGAACTCTGGTACGTCGCGCCCAGGCCGACCTGCATCATCCGGTAGGGCGCGTCGAGGCGGTTGCACGTCACCGGGTAGTGCGGCGTACCGCGCGGTATCGCGACCACGGTCGGGACGTCGAAGGTGTGCTTCTCGTGCTCCGCGCCGAGTTCGATGCTGATCTCCGCGCCCAGGTAGCTGAGGTCGTCCGTCTTATGCCCGAAGAACACCAGCGCTTCATCGTAGGGATGAACGTGGGTCCCTTCCGTCCATTTCCCGGTCTGGTTGTAAAGCCCCATGACGTAGTTGATGTTCAGGCCTTCCAGTTTCGTGCCTTCCATCTTGATGTATTCCACGGCGTCCGCGCCGCCGGGGCCTTTGCTGACCGGCATGGTATGGAAGAGGTGCTCATACTTGTGGCCGTCGGTCGTGCCCTGGAGCGGGCATTCGCCGCCTGCATAGTTGCCGGCCAAAGCCAGGTGGAAATGCCCGAAACGGTTATAGACCTTCTCCGTGATGAGCGGGCAGTGCCCGAGTCCCGCCGGCGCCACCGCCACGGTGGGGACGGAAAATTTGTGGACTTCCTGTTCGCTGCCCATGGCCAGAGACATGTCCGAGCCGAGGTAGCTCATGTCCGTGGGGTCGTAGCCGAAGAACAGCAGTAGTTCATCGAACGGGTGTGTGTGTGCGCCGCGTCCCGGCGCCCAGTCCCCGGTCTGGTCGTAGACGCCGACGATGAAATTAAGCTCGAAACCGCCGAGTTCTTCCCCGCCGACGAAGGTGAGTTCCTTCGCGTTGGCGCCTCCCATCCCTTGCCGGAATTGCAGGGTCTTGACCATGTCGCCATACCTGGTTGCTGCCACGGGCATGCCTCCTTTTAATGGCCGCCGAAATCGTCCCATGGTAAATTGGGTGGATTTACAGAACGAACGGCGTGAGTATTTGCCCGATTGTACAACCGTTGCCGGTCAATCCGCAACCTTGAGGCGGCAGAGTACCGTTTATCGGAACAGGGGCTGGAACGCGTTCCCCCGATTTGCCTAGAACAGTCTCAAATCGTATTCCTGCAAGCGCGCGGCCTGCCGCTTCGCTCCGGAAACGTGCCGCTCCAGTTCATGCCAGAAAGCCGGGCTGTGGTTGTGGACCCTGGTATGGGCCAGTTCGTGGAGGATGACATAGTCCCGAAGGTCCGGCGGGAGGACGGCCAGCTTGGCGTTGAGGCTGATGGTCTTGCGGTGGGAGCAGCTCCCCCAGCGCGTTTTCTGGTTGCGTATCGTCACGCCGTGGTAGATAAATCCATGCTGCCGGGCCAGTTCCCGGAGCCGCTCGCGCAGCGCTGATTTGATCTCCTGCATATCCAGCGCGGCGAATTTCTCGGCCAGGTGGCGCTGCTGTTCGCGGTTTTTTGCGATTATGACGAGGATTTTTTCCAGCCACGGCCGCTTGTACCTGACGAAGTCAGCCGCTTCCTCGTAAGAGACGCGCTGCGGCACCGCTACCCGTATCCCCACGCTGGGCCGAACGGTCATGGTGATGCGCTTGGCCCGGTCGCTTTTCTCCAGCAGCACCGGCCCGATATCTTCCAGATGCAATGTGCGGGAACCGCTCATGAATTACCTCCCCCCTGTAACCGCCACCTGAAACCTCTATTCCGTAAATTGCTTGACCAGCCGCGGGTTGTACGGTTTGCGCCGGCCGGGGCAGTTCGGCTGTAAACAAAGCTGGCAGCTCTCGAAGCTGAACCCGTTGGAAAAGATCAGCCCGGAGCCGGACTTCACCGGCTGGAGGGTCATGGTGGATGTCAGTTTGACCCCGATTGATGATTCCGTATCTCCCAGTAACTCGAACAGCGGCGCCTGCTGGGTTATCGGCCAGTCCCCGAATTCGCCGGGGTGCAGGTGCACCATCTCGGTCAGATCGAACTCTTCCTTGAGGTGGTTGAAAAAATATTCGGTGGCGTGAAACATCACCACCGTCTTGATGACATCCAGGCAGTAGTAACGGATGAAGTCCCTGGGTGAAATGTTCACCTGGTCGAGTTCATGCCCGCAGGTGACAAGCTCCGGTATAACCGTGCAGGTCTCGCTCAGGTTCTTGCTCAGCACCCGGCTGGTCAGCCGTACCCCGTCGATGACCACGCCGTCCCGGTCGCGGCTTTCCACCCGGCAGACCCGATAGAGGCCCTTGGGCCGGGCGACGTCCATCGCCATCCCGATGACCTCGTCCAGGATGGTTTCCACCTTGGCGCGGGTGCGTTCCTGTTTAAATTCGGCCAGTACTTCTTCTCGCTGGATGACCGCCGGTATATCGATGCGTATCGTTTCTTTGCAGGTATCGCCGCTCGTATTCGCCAAATGTTGCTCCTCGAAATGGGAATAGGGGACCGCAAGCCGTCCCACTTACTATTGTAAAGAAGGGGAACAAGGCATTCAAGTGACGGTTTCGGGGCCTTGCGGGAAGAGGGTGATCAGTCGGTGAAGACGTAACTTCCCTTCTTAAGGTAGGCGTAGAACGTCAGGGCGGTTGAAACGACGGCCAGGTACATCAAGCCCGCCAGGAGCATGTCCGGCCCGACTCTGAAGATGGCTACGATGAGCGGCGCCAGCCAGAACCAGAAATTGACCTTGGCCATCATCGGGGGAGTCGGGAATTCGATGTTCTGGCTCTGTCGCTTGATGAGGAAGACCGCCACGCCAATAAGAACGGTTACACCGCCGGCCAGGGCGGGAACGGCATACAGGTAGGGGTTCCAGAATACAAGGCTCTCCGTCCGGTCGAAAAGCCCGGCGTGAATCGAAAGGATGAGGGCGGGCATGAACAGGAACTGGTCGGCGATGACATCGAACAGGGAACCGAAGAGACTGGTGTGCCCGAACCGCCGGGCGAGAAAACCGTCCAGCCAGTCCGTCAGGGACGCCCCGACCAGGACAAACGCCGCCAGTGTGATGGAAAAATCGGTGTGCTGGAGAAGCAGCCAGGCAATGAAGACGGAAAGTATGACACGCGTGGCGGTGACGAGATTAGGAATGTTGAGAGACACCCGGAGTTGCTGTGTGGGGACAGTCATGTGCAAATACCTTTCACCAGACCCTTGAGGATACGCCCATTCTAACGGTTACTCCACAGAAACACAAGAAAACGATAAAAAACGTGAAAAAACCAGCAAAAGGAGGGGCTGTACAGCCCCTCCTTTTGCTGGTGGTTGGTAGAGGTCTCTATTTCTCTTTTGGCAGAAACGGGCTGGGTTCCAGCTTCAATTTGGCGTTGATCCGGGCCTCGGTGGAAGGTTTGCCGGTAACCGGGTGGACGAAATGCATCGGATAAATATAGCCGGAGGGGTACTGAGTATTGTAGGGTGCGAACTCGTCAGGATTGAGCTTTATCTCTATCGGTTCCCCGTTGGCATCCCTCGGCACGCCCTGACCGGCAAGACCGTGGGAATAGGCAAAGTGCATGAGCAGCGCCAGTTTCAGGATCTTCCAGACGCCGTCCTCCTTGATGTATTCCATTTCATAGGTTACCGCCATGAGCGTCGGGTCCAGCGGCTGGGTGGGTTGGGAAAGAATGCTCCCGTAGCCGTACCAGCGCCCCTTCGCGTGGATGCCGTCGGGGTCGAGGGTGATCACCGGAGAGACCTGCATCACCTGGTGCAGGAACGTCGGGGGCTGGTCGTAGTCATGCAGGAAATACTTGCGGACGCCTTCCGGCCCGTAATAGGTCCCCTCCACGAGGGTCGCGGAGACCTCCGGGCTGTTGGAAAAGCAGTCGACGATCTCCTGGCTCATCCAGTGTTCCAGGTAGTAACCGTAAGCGCATTGCAGGCGCTTGATGGCCTCGATATCTTCGAGTTCCTGTATTTTCCTGTCTTTGTCTCTCAGGTCTTTGGTCAGGCTGTGCAACCGTGCTTCCAGGTTGCTTACCCTTGCTTCCAGTGCGTCTGTCATGGGTTAGCTCCTTGTACTAAATTCCATGCCATTATAGCATTTTCCACAACGTGGGAACGAGTTAAGAACAGAGATCAAGGAATTTTATGAACCACTGGTAAAGAACAATATTTTGCTTTATGATGTACTGTAACGCAGGAGGTAGAAAAGTGAAAACTCTGGTTGTCTACGATTCCACCTGGGGCAACACAGAAAAAATCGCCCAGGCCGTCGCCGCCGCTCTCCCGGAGTCCAAAGCGGTCCGCTCGAAGGATGCCGATGTTGCCGAAATCGCCTCCGCCGACCTCATCGTTCTCGGCGCGCCGACCAACGGCGGCCGCCCCACGCAGGACATGCAGAAGTTCCTGCAGAAACTGACCAAGAGCAATGTCAGCGGCAAGAAGGCCGCCTCGTTCGATACCCGCCTTTCCACAAAATGGGTGGGCATCTTCGGGTACGCCGCGGGGAAGATCGCCAAGCACCTCCAGAAACAGGGCGCGAACCTCGTCGCCGATCCCGAGGCCTTCTTCGTGACGGGCACCCAGGGCCCCCTGAAAAATGGCGAGGAAGAACGGGCTGCCGCCTGGGCAAAGGGGCTGGCCGGAAAGTAGCCGGACTACCGGCCGGATTCCTCTCTTATGATTGACGGTCGGGTCACGTTGTTGCGATGGCGGCGGCTGGCAAGGGTGCATGTTTTTGTATATCATGAGTGGGTATACGTACCAAACGCGAGGTGACTTTACCCGCCGCCGATGAAATCCTGAAAGGACCTTCCTTGACCGATACGGCGAATTCCACCAGATGGTTGATGCTGGCGCTCATGGTAGCGACCAATGCTTTCGTTGCAACGATGCAGATGTCCGCCTTGCCCGTCCTCTTCAAGGAAATCTCGGAAGATCTCGGTCTCAGTCTGGTTCAGATCGGCTCGATTTGGGGCATCGCGAACCTGGCCGGCATTTTTTTCAGCCTGCTTGCCGGGGTCCTGGCTGACCGGTTCGGGACGCGGCGGACCCTTATCGTTTTCTGCCTGCTTACCGCCGTGACCGGAGCTTTAAGGGGCCTGTCGGATTCATTCATCCTGCTGGTCGTTACCGTGTTCATCAACGGCGCCGTACGGCTCGTCGTGCCGGTAGCCGTCACCAAGAACGTGGGCCTCTGGTTCCGGGGCGGACGTCTGGGCCTGGCGATGGGCCTCACCATGATGGGAATGGGGCTCGGTCTCATGCTCGGGCCGCTGGTAAGCGCTTCGCTGCTGTCTCCCTGGCTCGGCGGCTGGCGGAACGTGATGTTCTTCCTGGGCGGGCTGGCAGGGGTCGTGACGCTCTTCTGGCTGCTCCTGGCGCGGGAAGCACCCGCCCCGGCAACGAGGGATAACGCGCATGTGTCCATTGTGCAGTCGTTCCGGGATCTGTTCCGCCTCCGTCCCATCTGGATACTCGGGGCAACGCTGTTTTTCCGCGTCGGCTGCGTGATGGGTGTCACGGGTTACGTGCCGTTGTATCTCCAGGACTTCCTGGGCTGGAAACCCGGACTGGCTGACGGAACGCTTTCCGCATTTTACGCCGTCAGCGCGGCCGTGGTCGTTCCTCTGACCTTCCTCTCAGACCGCATCGGCTCGCGGCGTAAAATCATGTATCCGGCCATCATTGGCAGCTTCCTCGGCACGCTGCTGATGCCATTCGCGGACGGCGCGCTCGTCTGGGTATTGATGATCATACACGGGATGTTTTTGGACACTTTTATGTCCCTGATTACGACGCTCGTCCTGGAGACTGAGGGCATCAAGCCGGAATACACCGGCACCGCCGTCGGCATCATCTTTACCATGGGTATTTGCGGAGCGGTAACCGGGCCGCCGGTGGGCGCTCTCTTCACCGGGATAAGCGGCAGCGCGCCGTTCTTTTTCTGGGCGGGGCTCGCGTTCGTATCGCTCATCATTTTCTCATTCGTGAAAACGCCCCGCAAGACCGTGGCAACGCCGGAGACCGTTCGATAAGGAAAAACCAGGATAAGTCGGACCGGAAAGCTCGCTGCCTCACCTTGAGCTTTGCACGCGCAAAAGGGTCAGTCCCTGATATCCTCCAGTATTTCTTCCAGAAAGGTATCGGCCTTTTTCAAGTCGCGCTCGCTGGGACGATGCGGCAGGTCCTTGAACCATCCTTCCGCGCGTCCCATTCGGCCAGGGCAGGCGAATTTACCAAGGCACTGGAACCGCAGGTGCTCGAGTTCGCTTTCCAGGAGGGCCAGCGCCGGTTGGGCTTCCTTCGGACCGAGGTGGACTCCCCCGAAAGTAACAAAGACTATCCCTTTCCTGTCCCCAGGGCTGAACTCTATCCGGGGAGAGAGGCTGACATTCCTGTCCGGTTCTCCGGCCAGGGTGACGAACCGGCGGCGGCGCTTTCTCGCCCCGCTTTCTTCGGAGGACTGCCAGTAATCGGAATTGTCATGGTGCGGTGAAGCTGGATTCCGGGACAGTATCCTGACCATCTCTTTTACCGGCAGCGAGGCGACAACCGGCGACCCGACGCAAAGAAAATCGTAGGTGGAGAGGTCAAAAGGCGGGTTTTCAGGATCGATGCCGGCATCGACTTTGTACATATCGCACGACCAGCCCTGGCGGAGGAATACCTGCCGGAATACACCGGCAACTTTCTCCGTGTTGCCGGTCTGCGATGCGTAGAGGATGAGGCTCTTTTTCACTGCCATGATGCTGTTAACTTTTTACTTCCCCTAGTATCTCACGTACGTTGGTACCACGTTCCTGTACTTCTTCACCAGCGCGTCCCAGTTTTTTGGCAATTCTATCTTCAGCGTATTCGGCGGCGGGCCTCCCTGGATGTACCCCACCCAGCTCCCGAAGCCCCCGAAAACGAAAATCCGCACCGGGTTCGGGTCTCGCGGGGTCCGCTGGAAGACCTTGCGGGGGCCCGGGCCTTCCGCGTCAGTGGCCCAGAACCGGGCGCCGTCTCCCAGACCGAGACGCTGATAGTAATCCTCCGGCAACACGGTATTCTCCACGATGTAATCCATCACCTGCTGCCGGGTCCAGCCGCGGTCGGCAAAGCTCTTCGCGTTAGACGGCGAGAGGAGCAGGCAGAACGTCCCCATGCGGGCCGCTCCCACGTTCCCGACCACCGTGGCGAGCAGGCCTTTATCGTCCGTCCCGAAGGGCATCATCTGATGAAAACTCTGCGCAAAGGTCAGCGTCAGGGCGCTGTCTTCCTTGTTAAATCCCTGGCTGACATGATACGGCTGCCAGGGAGAAGAATCTTCAGCTTCAGCGGCCACCCAGGTGTACTTGCCGGGGTTGCCGAGCACGCCCATGTCCTCTATCTGCTTGCGGATGCCGCGAACGTTCTTGGTTATCAGTCCCATCGCCCGGCCGATAGTCGCGTTGGCGATGTCCCCCGGGCTGGTTGTCCCGTAGGATGAGCGTACATTGATGTCCTTCGCAACCGGACCGTTGATAAGCCAGAACGGAGAGAAGGAGCCGGTGGAGGCCGCCATCATGTCCGCGCCCGGCGTGTTCGCCAGCAGTCTGACCCCGGCGATGAGCACCGGCATATAGGTGGGGAGGCAGCCGGCCATGACAGCGTTGATCGCGATCTTCTCCACCGTGGCCTTGCCCAGGCGCGGCGCCAGCTTTTCCACGATGTAGTCAGGCGGGAGGTCCGTGCCCGTCAGCATCTCCTTGACGGCGGCTTCGGTGGGAGGCATGACCGGCAGGCCGTCCGTCCAGCCGCGCTGGTAGAAGAAGCGGTTGACCTCCTCCAGGCTGCCCTTGAAGACGATGCGCGGCGGGTTTTCCGGTTCGCGCCGTTTCGGTTTCTTTTCTTCTTCAGAGAGCGGTACGGTCAGCGCCTCGACGGTCTTGTCCCATACCGAGCGGATGGATTTATCGATGAATTCCCGCTCGGTCGATTCGGAAACGATATTTTCCGGCACCACCCGGACGACGGGCATACCGCGGCTCGAAGCCGCGGACATGGCGTCGTTGTGGAAGTGCTCGAAGATGAAGGTGACCGTGGGCTTGCCCATCTCCTCGATGTAGATGGCATCGTACACAAGGTACTTGGTGCAGGCCCCTCAGTCCCCGACGGAGGCGATAACGGCGTCCAGCCCCTTTATCCAGTCGTCGAACTCCTGCTTCCGGTCCGGCTCCAGCGAGGAGACCGAGAACGTCCTGGCGCGGAACCAGCTCGTTTGCGCGGTCGGATACTGTTCCCGGACGAGCGCTTCAGCCGTCTCCAGGATGACCGGAGCCGCCCGCTTGTTGTTCACCAGCAGCCCGATCTTCTTGCCGGCCAGCGTATCGAGCCGGGGAGAAAGGCCGTGCAGCGGTATGGGGTCGGCTTCCGCCCAGGGGCTGAGGACTTCATAATTATTCATTGTTGTTTCACCGGCCACAGCAGTTCCTCCTCTTCAGAAAACCGGCGGACCCTGTAACAATGGCGTCCACCGGTTCTTCAACCTCAGGGCCTGCCTTCTCAAGAAAATCCCAGGCAAGCACCAGTTTTGACTTTTGACCTTTGACTTTTGACCTAGTATTTGGCGTATGTCGGTACAACGTTCTTGTATTTCTTTACCAGCGCGTCCCAGTTTTTGGGAAGGTCTATCTTCTGGATCTCCTTACGGCCGGGCGTAGCGCCGCCGCCGGTAATGAGGGCCATGAAGGCTCCGGGGCCGCCGCCGACGATGATATCGATCATGTTGGCGTCGCGGATCATCGGAACCATGCCTGACGCTCCGGGATTCGCTCCCTTGTTCACGGGAAGCGCTCCCGGGACCCTGGAGGCATCGGTCAGTTTATGCTCCACGATGTATTCCTTGGCTTTTTGCTTGGTGTAACCCGCCCGCATCAGGTTCTTCGCATGCGTCGGTGTGATGATGTAGGTGTACCGGAAGCCGCGCAGCGTGGAAGCCACGATGGAGTCCAGGATGCCGTCAGCTTCGGCATGGAAAGGAATGGTCTGGGCGTAGCTGTTCGGGAAGGATAGCCTGATGGTGCTGTCCTCCGGCTTGTAACCGTACTGGACGTGGAGAGGCTCCCATGGGGACTCTTCCTCGTTCTCGGCGATGACCATGGTGTACTTCATGGGATTGCCCATGACGCCCATGTCCTCGATGCCCTTGCGCACGCCGCCGATGTTCTTGATGATGAGCCCCATGGCCCGCCCGATGGTGGCGTTAGCGATGTTGCCGGGGCTGAGCGCGCCGGAGCTGTTATTGACGTTGATCTGGTTGCGGATAGGCCCGTTGATGATCCAGAACGGCGACCATGAGCCGGTGCTGAACCCGAACGTCGTATACCCCTGGAAGCCCTGTTCGGATTCCAGCAGGTTGATGGTGCCGGCGATGAGCACCGGCAGATAGGTGGGCAGGCACCCGGCCATGACGGCATTGATGGCTATCTTCTCGATGGTGACCTTGCCGCCGCGGGACTGCAACTTGCCCATGAAATGGTCCGGCGGGAGGTCCGTGCCCTGGAGCATCTCGCTGACGGCTTCCTCGGTGGGCGGGATGATGGGCAGGCCGTCCGTCCAGCCGCGCTGATAGAAGAAGCGGTTGACGTCCTGGAGCGAACCTTTGAAGATGATGCGGGCCGGGTTTTCCGGCTCTTTGGCCTTCGGTGACGCTTCCTGGGCGGTCAGCGGCTTCAGGACAGCATCGATGATGGCATCCATGGCGCCATCGATGCCGCCTTCGATGTCTTCTTTGATCGTCCCTTCACAGGGAACGGTGGTGGGCACGACCCGGATGCCCGGGAAGCCCTTGGCCCGGGCGGCGGACTCAGCGTCATTGGCGAAACCGGTATTGGTCAGAACAACGATTGGTTTGCCGCGGGTCTCGACGGCTGCTGCATCGTACACAAGGTACTTGGTGCAGGACCCTCAGTCCCCGTAGGACCCGATGACGGTGTCCACCTCCTTGATCCATTGTTCGAACTCGTCCTTCTTGGGCGTTTCGGTGACGGTCTCGTTGGGTACCAGGTTCATCAGCCGGGTGAACTTGACCGAGGGGAACCTCTTCCTGAGCCGGTCTTCCACCACATCCAGTGTGGGACCGGAAGTCCGCTTGGAATTCCCCAGCAATCCGACCGTTTTGCCTTCAAGAGATGATACCCGCGGGCTGATGCCGCGGAAGGCGATGGGGTCGGCCTCCGCCCAGGGACTGAGCACTTCATAGACAGGTTGTTGTTCGGGCATTGTGTACCTCCATTAATCGTATCAAAGACACAGGGCCACCGATCGCCGCAATTTGAGAGAGCGGTTGGCAGACCCGCGGTTACCGGTGGTGGTTTCGGGAGAGTTTAACACCGCAGGGAGGATGTGTCAAAAAAGGATAACTGGGTGAACCATTAGCCCACCACAAAGAAACGGGTTATTCGTTGTCTGGGTCCGGCTTATCCGCCGGTTACCGGTACCAGCAGGGCGATGCGGTCTCCGGGATTGAGCTTGAAGTCTGAGCCGTCGAAGTAGAAAGAGCCGTTGATGTTGAACTTGAAGTTCTCCTGCAGCCGGTCCTGGCCGGGCCGGATGACATGGCCTTCCAACACGGGCAGCTTGCTGCGCATGGCGGCGACAACTTCCGCCATGCCGGCGCCCTCATTCAGTTCAACTTCCACTTCACGGACGGTAGTCAGGTCGTAGGGCAGGCCGTACATGGGTATCTTGCACTTGAACATAGCTCAATCCCGGTAATAGTATATCGTACTAGGTTGCCGGCGGCCAGAGTTCGTCGGCGATGTCTACCATGCCGAGCTTCAGCAGTTTTTCCCGGCTGGGTTTCGTGGTGACGCGGTCCCAGTCGAGCTGCCCCAGGTGCCAGTAGCCCTCGGCTTCCAGATCCAGCTCCACGCCCGCCAGCGGTCCTTCTTCTTGTGGCGGTCTCCCGATGATACGGGGGTGTATGAAATTCTTGAGCGGGTTTAAACCCTCCCTCAGGTTGAAGACATGGCGTATCGTCCCGATGCGATCGCCGCATTCTTTGACTTCCTCGTCGGTGTAGTTGAAGCCGGTGACGGCATTGAGGAACTGGGTGGTATAGGGACCGTCCGCGTACTTCTGGTCGAACATGATCATGCAGGTGCCCATGGCATTACGGACATGCGCCATGAATGCGGGCTTGCCGAACGCCTGTGTATGCTTCCCGGGAGTGGAGTTCAGCCAGTACATGGCGGCGGAGGGCATGCCGGCGAAGTTATGGCCGACGATGCGCGGATCGTGCATGCCCAGTTCCTGTCCTCCGGAGTGGACCGCGAATTTTTCGGCGCCCCGTCCGATCTTTTCGGCGGCAACCTTCACGCCGTCCGCCAACACGTCTCCGAAGCCTTCACGCGCGGCCATCTTTTCGAGCATGGCTACCATTGCCTTGCCGTTGCCCCAGTTGAGTTCGATGCCGCCGGTATCTTCTTTGCTGATGATGCCGTTTTCGTAACATTCCATGGCGAAGGCGATGATCGTTCCGGCGGATATCGTATCCAGGCCCCGGTCGTTGCAGATGTAGTTGCACATGTTGATGGGTTCTATCTCGGTAACGCCGCAGTTGACGCCGAAGGCGGCTGTGGTCTCGTATTCCAGGCGGTGGGTACCGGCGGGGTAGGGGTATTCTTCCGGGCCGGCTTTGAGGCTGCCCTTACAGGCGGCCGGGCAACGCCAGCAGCCGCCTCGTTTTTCCAAATTGGCGAGGACTTTATCGACGCGGAGACCGGAAACATCCGGCGTATCGATGACGCCGATACCGCCCCAGTTCTTCACTGGGGAATCGCCGCTGAGGGCGGAGGCATCCGCGTGGCCGCCGGTACCGGCATGATGGAACCGCTCCAGGAAGACCTTGATGCCTTCCTGCATCTCCTTACGGAGCCGGTTGGCGGTTGCTTCATCGTGGAGGGGCACTTTCATGTTGCCGCGGGCGACGACTGCTTTGAGCTTCTTGGAGCCCATGACGGCTCCCAGTCCGGAGCGGCCGGCGGCATCGCCGCGGTGCGTCATGATGGAAGCGATCCGGCACATTTTCTCCCCGGCCGGTCCGATACAGATGACGCGCCCGCCGCTATGCTCGGCTTCGAGAGCTTCCTCGGTCTCGTAGGTGCCTTTGCCCCAGAGATGAGAAGCGTCACGGAGTTCCGCTGTGCCGTTATCGACCAGCAGGTAGACAGGCTTTTCCGATACGCCGGAAAAGAAGACCCCGTCATAACCGGCGAACTTGAGGTAAGGACCGAAGTAGCCGCCGGAATTGGCGTCCCCGATGCCGCCGGTAAGGGGCGATTTGGCGACCACCTGATAGCGTGCTCCGCCGATGGCGGGAGTACCGGTGAGGGGACCGGGCAGAAAAGCTATGATGTTCTCCGGCCCGAGGGGGTCGACGCCGGGCTTCATCCGGTCATACAGTATCCGTGCCCCGATACCGTACCCGCCGATGTAGTTACGATAAAGACTTGTATCCGGTTCCTCCTCATGGATCTTCCCGGAAGAAAGATCGACGAAGAGGAGTTTTCCCATGTACCCACCTGTCATAGGACGCTCCTTTGCATGCCCGGTTTTGCTCCAACCGGTTTATGGAAATTGTAACATCGGGCACGGGAGGGGTCAAACGGACTCAAGGCTATCAGCCGGTTTTTTACGATTTATTCACGATGAAGACGATGGTTTTTAGTCTCTGTTTACCATGCCGATAGTACAGTTAGGAGACGACAAGATACAAAAGGCGGCTGAACTCATGCAAATACGTTCGTTTTTCCTGGCGCTGCTGACCTTTGCCATGGCCAGTTTCCTGCTCCTGCACTTCGGGCTGATATGGTTGTACGGCAGCGTGCAGATTTATGAGTCCAATACGCTTGTCCTGACGCTGGAGACCATCATGATGGTCTGCATCATCGGTTTCAGCCTGTACTGCACTGCCGGGTTCCTGCGCCGCGCTCGCTAATCGTGCTCGCGGTTGCGGTCGGACCGCCCCGCCGGCATGTTGCTGTAGCCTTCGCCCATCTTGTCATCGTGCCAGAAACCCCAATCCAGCTGGGCGCGCTGCTCCGGCGTGCAGAGCTGGGGATAGAACTTCTCCGTATGTTCCAGCCCCTGGTTTATCTCGATGAAAATCCACGGGCGTGTCGTCCTGATCGGGTTCCACGGACCATGGAGGAAATTGGGCGGCAGGAAGACTATGGTCGTTTCCGTAATCACATGCCGTTCAAGTTCCGGCCCCACGTAAATCTCGACCTCGGCCCCGAGGTCGTCCGGGTTGTCCGGATCCGTCCCGATGTGGATCAATAATTCAGCGTCGCTGTGGATGTGCGGCGGGTGGCCTATCTTCATGCGCGGTTCTTCATGCGGTACTACCCAGTGGATGAAGTAGAAATTGCTTCCCTCTATGGTACGGCTGTCCATGCGCTGGAGGATCGGCCCCATGATGAACGGAGGGCCCTGCCACCGGTAGTTCTTCAGAAAATACTTGTCGTACTTGCCCGCCATGGTACGCCTCCTTCCGCTTTGCGGATATTGTACTACCGCCCGAACCGGAGAAGCAAACGACATCAAAGTCCGGTTCTGTTTGGTTGGTCGTTCCCGATGTTTGTCATTGCGAACGTAGTGAAGCAATCTCAATCTCCGAGACCGCCACGGGGTCTGAAGACCCCTCGCGATGACAATGTCTTTACTTTATCAGTCAGATGCAAAGAGTACCCAGAATTCGGAGAAACGGCATCGAGTGTTAGTCAAAGTCCTCCCACCGTGCCGGCCAGCCGGCGCCTTCGTCCGCCTGTAAGGCGAGTTTGGCATAGATGCCCAGCATACCGGTGACGTCCTTCTGTTCCTTCGGCTTCCAGGCGGCCCTGCGCTGCTCAAGCTCATCGTCAGGCACTTCCAGACGGATGCTCCGCGCCGGGACATCTATGGAAATCCTGTCGCCGTCTTGTACGAGGGCTATCGGCCCGCCAACCTGGGCTTCCGGGCACACATGGCCGATGGAAAGGTACCCCTGGGTGAAACCGGAAAAACGGCCGTCCGCGATGACGATGACCTCCGGCACCTTGACCTGTTTCAGCGCCGAGACCACGCTGAGGCACTCCGCGAAGGCCGGCGCGCCGCGCGGTCCCTGGTAACGGACCACTATCGCATCTCCGGGCTTTATCTTGCTCTGCTGGACGGCTTCGCTGGCGGACTCCAGGGTATCAAACGGCCTCGCGGTATAGCTTCTCTGGAGGAGCGCTTTGTCCGCTACAACGGTATGCCTGACGGCCGCGCCGCGCGGGGCGAGGTTGCCTTTCAGAATGGCGGTAGCGCCTTCCGGCCAGATGGGGTTATCGAGACTCCGGATGACCGTCGTATCACCGGCATGCACATCCGTGAGGTTTTCTCCCACTGTCTTGCCGGTAACGGTGATACAGGAAAGGTCGAGGTGGTCGATGATGCGTTTCATGACCGCGGGGGTACCGCCGGCCTGGTGGTAATCATACAAGACGTAGGGTCCGGTCGGAGCAACGTCGCTGAGGGAGGGAACGGCGCGGCCTACCTCGTTCCAGTGGTCCAGCGTAAGAGGGATTTCCGCTTCGTGAGCGTAGGCCTGGAGGTGGGCGACCGAATTCGTCCCGCCGCAGGTAGCCATATCCACGGCGATGGCGTTCTTCAGGGAAGCCAGGGTAATGATATCGCGGGGGCGGATGTTTTTCTTCACCAGTTCCATAATGGCTTCCCCGGTAGCCTTGGCGTGCCAGATCTTCTCAGCGGAAACGGCGGGGGAGGTGGACGAGCCCGGCAGCGCGATGCCCAGACCTTCGCTGAGGACGGCCATGGTATTGCCGGTCGTCATTTCGTTACAGGCGCCCGCACCGCCGGCCCCGCAGCAGTCCGTTATTTCCCGGACGATGGATTCGTACCGTTCCTCGTCGAGGGCGCTGCCGGCGTCTCTCATCTTGTCCTGTACCACGGACTGGCCGCGGACGAAGCCGAGGCGTTTGCCTTCGTAATTGCAGGGCATCATCTGCCCGCCGCCGAGGAAGATGAAGGGGCGGTTGAGGCGGAGGGCGGTCAGAATCAGGCCGGGGATGATCTTGTCACAGGTGCCGATGCCTACCCAGCCGTCACACCAGGAAATATTGAGTGACGATTCGGCGGCGGCCAGGACGGCCTCGCGCTGGGGGAGGTCGTAGAGCATATCGGCGGGAAATTTGTGCGGGACGGAACAGAGACCGGGGACGTTGATCTCGAACGGCATACCGCCCGCCATGCGGATTCCGGCCTTGACGCCATCGGCGACCGCCTTCAGGTTGGAATGACCGGGAGACTGCTCGCTCCAGGAATTGATAACCGCTATCCTTGGCAGTTTTAGTTCCTTTTCCGTAAATCCTATGGCCTTGAAGATAGCCTGGTGGCCGTATGCCCGGTTGTTATAGACGGGTTGAGTCATGGAGCACCTCCCGTAAATCATGCGTTCCGAATTGCGGTAATAGTTTTCTGCAAAACGGCAATGCCATTCTAGCAGGTAACAGGCCGGGCGGCAAATAAAATTTTCAGGTATATAATAGTTGACATGGGGATGTTGCAATGGTATTGTTTAGTATGTTGAGGAATTAACTCAACATTAAGGAGCGGAGAACCATGAAATTGTCGACGAGAACACGCTACGGCACCCGGGCGCTCCTCGAACTGGCGCTCCGTAAGGAAGATTCGCCGGTCTTTCTCAAAGATATTGCCCGCGAACAGGGCATCTCGCTGGCCTATCTGGAGCAGTTGATGGCCCCGCTCGTCGCCGGAGGGGTCGTGCGCAGTACCAAGGGCCCCAGAGGGGGGATTTCACTGGCGCGCAAACCGGAAGACATCAACATGGCGGAAATCACCATGCTGCTGGAAGGCACTCTCGGACCGGTGGAATGCGTTGCCAACCCGGAGTCCTGTGACCGTGTTGATACCTGTGTCACCCATGATGTCTGGAACAGGCTGGGCGATGTGATGAACGAGTATCTCAAGTCGATCACCCTTAAAGACCTGGCCGAGCGGCAGGAGTCACTCGATAAAGCCCACAAGGACATGTACTACATTTAAAAAGCGAGGGCGTGAGGATGCCGGAAGAAAGACTGGAATACAATGGACTGGCGCTTCCCAGATTGACCCGGGGGATCGCCGTAAACAGCCTCGAACTGATCGGCAACACCCCGCTGGTCCGCCTGGGGCGGATGGCGGAAGGACTCCCGGCGGAGGTCGTTGCCAAGCTGGAATCGTTCAATCCGCTGGGTTCGGTCAAGGACCGCATCGGCGTGGCGATCGTCGCGGATGCCGAGCAGAAAGGCCTTATCAAGAAGGATACGGTCATCGTGGAGCCCACGAGCGGCAATACGGGCATCGCCCTGGCGTTCGTCTGCGCCATTCGCGGCTACCGTCTCATACTGACGATGCCGGACACCATGTCCGTGGAAAGACGCCAGTTGCTTTCCATTTTCGGCGCGGAACTGGTCCTGACGCCCGGAGCGGAAGGTATGACCGGCGCTATCAAGAAGGCGGAAGAACTGGCGGCCGGCTACCCCGACTCCTTCATACCCCGGCAGTTCGAGAACCCGGCCAACCCCGAGATCCACCGGCTGACCACCGCCGAGGAGATCTGGCGGGACACCGGCGGAAGAGTGGATATCCTGGTAGCCGGCGTCGGCACCGGGGGGACCATTACCGGCACGGGCAGTGCTTTGAAAGAGAAGAACACAGACCTGCGGGTCGTTGCCGTCGAGCCGTCCGGTTCTCCGGTGCTTTCCCGGGGCAAGGCCGGGCCTCACAAGATACAGGGCATCGGGGCGGGTTTTGTGCCGGACGTGCTCAAGCGGGAAGTCATCGATGAAGTAGTGACCGTAACGAATGACGACGCCGGAGAGACGTCCCGCCGCCTGGCTCGTGAAGAAGGAATCCTGGCCGGGATATCTTCCGGAGCGGCCGTCTGGGCGGGTTTACAGGTTGCCGGGCGGAAGGAGAACGCGGGCAAACGCGTCGTCGTCATCCTGCCGGATACCGGGGAGCGTTACCTGTCTACCTGGCTTTTCAAGGAAAACGGTTCTTAGGTTGCGACGCCCCGGCGGCTTTTCCGGGCTGTCACGGCCAACCTGCCTGGGGCGGATGCGGCGGTCTCGAAGACCGGAGTGTTCTGATAATTGAAATAACTATGACACAAATGCTTTTACTACAATCGAATAAGGGGATGGTCTTCCTATGGATCATGCCTGTGCCCGGAAAGGGCATATGAGGCATGTAACGCTACGACGTGAGAGGAAGAATATGAAGACCATCGCTGAAATCAACGAAAAGATCAAACAGGGCCGGGCGGTCGTCGCCACGGCTGAAGAAATAATCGATATCGCCAAAGAGAAGGGCGTTGCCAGGACGGCCAACGAGGTCGATGTCGTCACGACGGGCACCTTCGGCCCGATGTGTTCCTCCGCCGCCTACATCAACGTCGGGCACACCAGCCCGCGCATCAAGCTCGGCGGCGGGCGGGTGACCCTGAACGATGTTCCCGCCTACACCGGCCTGGCGGCCGTCGATATCCTCATCGGCTGCACCGCCATACCGGACGATGACCCCCGCAACCGCCAGCACCCGGGAGAATTCAGCTACGGCGGCGGCCATGTCATCGAGGAACTGGTGGCCGGCCACGAGGTAAGGCTGGAAGCTTCCGCTTACGGAACGGACTGTTACCCCCGGAAGAGCGTCAAGACCCTCATCAACCTGGCCGGCGTCAACGAGGCGGTCCTGTTCAATCCGCGTAACGCCTACCAAAACTATAATGTGGCGGTCAACCGTTCCAATAAAACGATTTATACCTACATGGGTATGCTGAAGCCGGAACTCGGCAATGCCAACTACTGCAGCGCCGGGCAGCTTTCGCCGCTGCTCAATGACCCCCTCTACAAAACCACCGGTATCGGCACGAGGATATTCCTCGGCGGCGGCGAAGGGTTCGTGGCCTGGCAGGGCACCCAGCACAATCCGAGTGTTCCCAGGACGGAAACCGGCGTTCCCCGGAAGCCCGCCGGGACGCTGGCTGTCATCGGGGACCTGAAGCAAATGAACGCCAGGTGGCTCCGCGGCGTCAGTATGCAGGGGTACGGTGCGACGCTGATGGTGGGCATCGGCGTACCCATTCCGGTGCTGTCCGAGGAAATCCTGCGGTATACGCTGGTCACGGACAAGGACATCTTCGCGCCGGTCGTGGACTACGCGGACGCTTATCCCAACCGGAAGCCGGAAACGCTCGGGGAGGTCAGTTATCACCAGCTCAAGACCGGGCAGATAGAGGTATTGGGGAAGAAAGTGCCGGCGGCATCGCTTTCCAGCTACCCGCGGGCAGTGGAGATCGCCCAGACTTTGAAAGCCTGGATAGAGAAAGGCGATTTCACCCTGACCGAACCGGTCGCCATGCTGCCCGGTACCGAGTCCGGCGTCGTGCTTCATAACCTGGAAGAGCGCGGCATGGATTAAAGCCCGCCGTCTGGTTTTACCTCTGACGTAACTCAGGTATACTTTTACGGGGGTCCCTGCGAGATATGAAAGAGATATATCTGGACTACGCCGCGACAACGCCGG
>CAZPSP010000020.1:0-24807 GCA_964589285.1 uncultured Dehalococcoidaceae bacterium
AGCGCCCGGCCTGCTGCCAGGTGCTGGAGATGCTGCCGGGATAGCCGTCGAGGATCGTCGCTTCCAGCCCGCCGCTGTCGATGCCGAGTTCCAAAGCGTTGGTCGCCACCACGCCGAGAAGCTGCCCGCCGAAGAGCTCCCGCTCGATCTTCCGGCGTTCCTCCGGCATGTAGCCGCCGCGGTAGGGCATGATAAGTTGGGAAAGCTCGTAGCTTGCCTCCTCCCGCAGCCGGTCCCGGGTATAGATGTAGATAAGCTCGGTGAGGCGGCGGGTGCGCGTAAAGGTCAAGGTGCGGGTGCCCAGCCGGACGAGTTCCGTGAACAGATTGGTCGATTCCCAGTGCGGGCTGCGCCGGGCGGTCTTTTTCTCGTCGATGAGGGGCGGGTTCCAGAAGACGAAGTCCTTCCAGCCGCGGGGCGAACGGTCCTGATCGACGACCTCGCAGGGGAGGCCGCAGAGCTGTTCAGCGTGTTCTCCGGGATTGGAGACGGTGGCCGTGCAGAAGATGAACTGGGGGTCCGCCCCGAAGATCCGGCAGAGCCGCCGCAGTCTACGCAGCACGCCCCCGACGTGCGAACCGAACACGCCCCGGTAGATATGCGCCTCGTCTACGACGACGTATTTCAGGTGCCGCAGCAGGCCCGCCCAGGACTGGTAATTGGGCAGGATGCCGATGTGCAGCATGTCCGGGTTGGTCAGGATGATGCGGCCGTAGCGGCGGACATCGGCGCGCTCCGAGCGGGGAGTATCGCCGTCGAAGGTCGCCATCATCTGCGGCGGCAATAAGCCGGGCGAGAACAGTTCATGCAGCTTGCGGAGCTGGTCCTGGGCAAGCGCCTTGGTGGGAAAGAGGTAGAGGGCGCGCGTGGAGGGGTCGTCCAGGAGGGACTGCATAACGGAAACGTTGTAGCACAGTGTTTTGCCGCTGGCACTGGAGGTGGCGATGATGACGTTGCGCCCGGCCCGGATGTGGTTGATAGCCTCCGCCTGGTGGGCATAGAGCGGCCAGACGCCGCCGGCCCGGAGGCTGTCTTCCAGCCGGTCGTTCAGCGGCGCATCGAGGTCCCCGTACACAGCGCGGCGCGGCGCCAGGTGTTCGATGTGCGCGATCTGGTCCTGGTAGCCGCGCAGTGAGCGTATGTGATTGAGAAAAGCCTGGATTTCCATGTCCTGCTTGCCGGGCTGGTTTTAGACGTCGATGATCTCAATGGAATAATCGAGCATCTCGACCTCGAAACGGGCTTTTTCGATGAACTCGACGACGTTGGATAGCACCTGGTTCGTATGGCGCTTATCGTTACTGATCGTGCTGATGCCTACGGCGGCAAGATACCAGTTGTCGTTATCATCAACCTCCGCCACGGCGACATCGAACTTGTTGCGGACGCGGCTGATGATGGATTTTATAATCTGCCTCTTGCCCTTGAGCGAGACGTTCTCCGGAAGGCGCAGGTTGACTCTGGCGACACCGACATTCATGCTGGTTCCCGGTGAGAAGCGAGGAGAATAGAAGCTGCTTTCATGCTTAATCTACCACCCGGCAGATTGAGTGTCAAACGTCCGTCCGGATCATTGCCTGGTTGGAACTGCGGCATGGGAGTCCTCATCTTTCACCATGAAGAAGAACAGCACGCTGCTGACAGCCAGGCAAAGGGCCGCGATGTAGAACGCCCAGTCCAGATTGGTCAGATCGCTGATGTAGCCGAGGATGACCGGCCCGATGCCGTTGCCGATCTGCATCGCCATCATGAAATAGGTCATGCAGATGCCCATACCGTAGGTGCGTCCTTCCTGGACCACGTAGGCGTTGGCGGCCGGCATGGCGAAGGACTGCCCGATGGTCAGGGCGAAGTAGGCAGCCAGCAAAGGCCAGAATCCTCCGGTCAACGGCAGCACCGCCAGTCCCACCATGGCGACCAGGCTGCCGTTAATGACCATCCAGCGCCGGTTCCAGCGGTCAGCCAGGCGGCCGGTGTAGGATTGCAGTAAAGAAACGGGCGTGCGCATGGCCATGAGCACGCCGATGAGTGTCAGGCTCAGGCCTAACCGTACCTCCGCGATAACCGGCAGGAAAGCCATCATGGCGGAGGTCCCGACGCCCGTGGTCATGCGCTGTACCAGAACGCCGCTCATGACACGGCTGCGAAGCGGCGCCCAGAGAGAACTATGTTCTTTCCGGGTGGCTACCTTACGGGGCATTTCCTTGAGGTAGACCATCGTGGCGATAAGACCCAGGCCGTTCAATACCGCCATGACCAGGAACGTGGTGGGAATAGAAAAGGCATCACCCAGAACGCCGCCGATGAGCGGTCCCACGCCCATACCGGAGAACAACACGGCATTGAAATAACCCATCCATTTCCCTTCACTGCCTTCCGGGGTAATATCGCCGAGGTAAGCCTGGGCGATGGGGAGGTGCGCGGAAGCCCCTAGGCCCTGGATGAAGCGCCACATTATCAGCAGGGCAGGGGTATCGGCGTACATCATGCCGGCGGAGGAAACGGCCAGTATCCCCAGCCCTGCAATGAGGAAGCCCTTGCGGCCGAATTTATCGGAAAGCCGCCCAACAAACAGCAGCGTGCCGATGCCGGTGATGCTGAAAGCAGACTGCACCAACCCGATCTCCAGGTTGGAAGCGTTCAGTTCACGGGCATAATTGGGCAGGAACGGCGTTACGATGCCCATACCGAGCATGGATATGAACATCGTTGAAACAAGTACGATAAAGGCTCTTTTGTTCATGACAGGGTTCGATCTACCGGGGCTTCAAACAGACCGGGCCGGAGCGGGGGCCGGAAGCCCGGAAATGACCGGCTGAAAGACCAGCCGGGAGGTGCATTGACGCGTATCTCATTCCATTATACATTGCATGGAAGAATGGTTCCAGCGAGAGTGGAAATCACACTGGATCAGCAATAGCCGCCGGGAGAGCGAAAGGTACGTACTGGCGAAATGTGACGTATTCCAAACCGAATGATAACTCCGATAATTGCTTGTTTACACGTACGTGTGTTAGTATTCTAATGGGGCTATGGTTCAGTCCCCGGACCGTGTCCTTCACACGGCAGGAGGTTCAAAATGCCCAAAATATTTCTCCTCGATGTTACCAATCGTGACGGTGTCCAGACTGCTCGCCTGGGTCTTTCCAAGCTAGAAAAGACCATGATCAACATGTATCTCAATGAAATGGGCGTGTTCCAGTCTGAGTTCGGTTTTCCGACGACGAAGCACGAGATCAATTATCTCAAAGCCAACCTGGAACTCGCGGAAATCGGGGTCATCAAACCTCTCCGGCTCGGCGGGTGGATACGCGCCATCCCGGCGGACGTAGAACTCGCCTTTAAGAACGTTCCCACCATCAATCACCTGGCCTTGTCCATTTCCACGTCCGACCAGATGATAGAGGGTAAGTTCAAGGGCAAAAAAACGAAGGAAGGCGTTATCAAGGACATGACCGCCGCGGTGGACGCCGCACGGGCCGCCGGGGCACAGTCAATCGGCGTCAATGCGGAGGACGCTTCCCGCACGGACATCAATTACCTCATCGAGTTCGGGCTCGCCGCCAAGGAGCACGGCGCGGACCGGCTCCGCTACTGCGATACGCTCGGGTTCGACAATCCGTTCACCATTTACGATAACGGCCGGACGCTGGCGGAAAAAATCGGACTCCCGATAGAGGTCCATTGCCATAACGACCTCGGCATGGCGGTAGCCAACTCCATTACCGGCGCGATGGGAATCATCGACGGCGGGCAGGACGCCTACATCAATACCACCGTCAACGGCATCGGCGAGCGGGCCGGCAACGCCGACCTCATCGCGGTGATACTGGCCATTTTAAAGTCCAAGGACATGAACAAGCGGTATGAAATGGGCATGCCCGTCAAGCTGAACATGGCCTGGAAGATAGCCAAGTTCGCCAGTTATGCCTTTGACGTGCCCATCCCCATCAACCAGCCGGGCGTAGGGGCCAACGCCTTCGCGCATGAGTCCGGTATCCATGCGGACGGCGTCCTGAAAGACCCGGAAAACTACGAGCTGTATGATTTTGCCGAACTTGGCCGCGGCGACGCCGACCTGGTGGAGACCGGCCGCGAGATCTGTACCGGTGAATACGGCGGTATTTCCGGTTTCAGCCATGTCATGAGCAAATTGCCGGTGCCGGTCAAGTTCCCTGACCGGGAGAAGGCCAACGAGATACTGGAACTCGTGCGGTACGCCAACGTGGAATCGCAGAAGCCGCTGGTAGAAGACCAGTTGCTGTTCATTGCCAAGTACCCGGGCATTGCCAAGAAGCTGCTGACGCTGACGCCGCTGGCATAGCGACATGTCAAAGCTCAAAAGTCAAAGGTCAAAGCTACAACGAAAAAGTAAAAACTGCCTGGACCGGTTATCCTGCCGGCCGGGCGGTTTTCTTATCTGCATTCGTCATGGCGCGGGCATCTTGTCCGTTGACCAGCGTGAACGCCTGTTCTGCATGATTGGCCCTACTTAAACAATGCCAAGAATTCATCTCTTGGCATTTCTACGTCGCGGATGATCTTCCTTAACGGCCCTTTCCCTATAGTTTCACCCTAATGGAAAGGAATGACTGTGGAACGCCCGTCTGGATGGTGCAGATAAATGTGGCTGCCTTTTGCCTGATAACCTTGAATCCAGCATGAGAAAGGGCTTTGACTACCTGGTCTCCCGTCAAGGATGGCAATCATATCATACCGCGATACGTTGAATACCGACAAATTCGAGTTCATTGCCTTCCTCATTCTCAACTTCGAGGCATAATTGAACCGATTCGGTTATTCTCTTCGTCTTTTTCAATGATAACGGTGAATTCTTTTTTCACGTTACCTCCATGGTGGCGATTAGATACCGAACACAAGTTTACGATACGATCAGGCGATTTTCAATCACGCTCGGATATATCCTGTTCCATAGACCGGGCAACGGGTGATATTCCGTTGTTCTTTTCCAGGAACGCAACTACTTTTTTGATATATCCCTCAGGATCAGAGCGGTAGGTGCGGCTGTGGGCGGCGCCGGGAATGACGACGGCCTCGCTGGCGGTATTGCCGGAGGCCTTGAGAAGCTGGTGGGCGGCCTCGACGGGTATCTGCCTGTCGCAGTCCCCGATGATGTACAGGATCGGGATTTTGATATTCCCGACGATATTGAGGGAATCCAGGTGCGTCATGCCGAAGAGTTTTTCTCCGGCGTAGAGTGCCCCGTAGGCCAGGATGGCGGCTCCAGGCATGCCCCCGTTCAGGATTCTCCTGGAGATTCCCTTTTTGGTTTCAAAGGCGCTGTCCGCGATGATGCCGCGGATGCCGTCCGTTCCGTTATTGTAGGAATAGACGAAAGCGGCCAGGGCGCCCACGGAATTGCCGAACAGGAATATCTCCTCGTCCGGACCGCGGCGACGGCGGACATACTCCACGGCACCTTCGAAGTCGCGTTCCATGTGGGCGCGTCCGTTGAAGGGGGGAATTTCCGAGTGCCCGCACCCGCGGCGGTCGATTGTCAGGACATTGTATCCCTTGCGGGAGAGGTCGACGCAGAGTTCCAGGAGGCCCATGGACTCATCGGCGCGGTGGGCCTTGCCGCCCGGCATGATGATGACGCTGGCTTTACCGCCGCCGCGAATGTACCAGGCGTGCAGCTTGATATTGTCCACCGCGCTGGGAAAGGTGACGTTTTCATACTTTGCGCCGAAGTCCGCCGGGGTCTTCCGGGGTTTGCGCCGGTTGGGACAGGCAAACCCGTAGGCTATCAATACCGAGGTGAGGACGTACACCACGACAAGCACACCGACAATGATGAGGACAGTCATCAGGAAATCAGTCACATCGGACCTTTCTTACTGCATCTTGCTACCAGTATACGCCAGAATGGGGAGTTTGAGAACCACGCAGGGAAGAAAATGGTACCCGCTACGGGTGAACGGGGTATTCCGAGGGTTTTTCCGTTCCAAGGCATCTGTTATCGAACCAGACCGATCAGGCTTTGAGCCATTGCGGGTTCCTGGCCGTGGCGTCGAAGACGGTACCGGTCTTGTAGCCTTCGAGTTTTCCGGCATAAGGCCGCGTGCGGGACAGGATATCGTTCCTCTCACCTTCTGTCAGCGGCTGGAACGTGCGGGCGACATCGATAGCCTGTTCCAGCCGTTCCATGGACTCGCAGCCGGTGATGACGGTGCTGACCGGCAGGCTCAGGGCGTACCGCAGGCATTCACGAGCGGTGACCGCGCCGCTTTGCGGTATCCTTCCCCAGGCCATCGATTTCATACCCAGCACGCCGATGCCCCGTTCCACGAGGACGGGCAGCACCTTCTTCTCAAAGCTCTCGTAGTGGGCGTCCAGGCAGTTGAGCGGCATTTGCACCGTATCGAATGTCACGCCGTGCCGGTCTGCTGTCTCCAGCATTTTCAGGTGGATGTCCGGGTGCTTGTGGCCGGTGAAGCCGATGAACCGCACCTTGCCGGCTTTTTTCAGGTCGAGCAGGGTCTCTGTCGAACCGCCCGGAGCGAAAATATCGTCCGGGTCGGTGAAACGAATAATTTCGTGCGCCTGGAGCAGGTCGAGATAGTCCGTCCGGAGCCGCCGCAGTGATTCATCTATCTGCTGCTCGGCAGTCCGGCGGTCCCGGCCGTCGAACTTGGTCATGAGGAACGCCTTTTGCCGGTAGCCGTCAAGAAGGGCCTTGCCCATCAACTCCTCCGACCTGCCGTCGTGGTAGTCCCAGGAATTGTCCATGAAGGTGATACCGTTATCGATGGCGGTGCGGACGAGAGCTATGCTGTCTTTTTCCGATTCGGGCATGCCGATATGCGCGCCGCCCAGCCCGATGATCGATACGGTTTCCCCGGTGGAGCCCAAAGGGCGACGAGGTATGTGCGTGTTCACCACTTGCCTCCTTGTTGCTTTTACTTACATTGTACCGTGGAGCAACAAGGGAGGAGTGCCGGCCGCTGTTCCGCTCCGGGCCCGGATTCACGCTACCCGGGCCACATCGATCTCCTTTTATCCGCGGAACCCGCCGGATACCGGTATGGCATGACCGGTTATGTAGGAAGCATCATCCGAGCACAGCCAGACCACAGTTTTGGCCATATCTTCCGGCGTGGCCACGCGCCCCAGCGGGATGCGGGTGGTCATGTCCTTCTTGGCCTCCGGGGAGGAACTGGTCAGGTATTGGAACAGCAGCGTGTTCTCCGTCGGGCCGGGCATGATGGCGTTGACGCGAATATTGTCTTTGGCGCCTTCCAAGGCCGCAACGTTGGTCAGGACATTGACGCCGGCTTTGCTGGCTGAATAGGCGCAGAAACCCGGGATAGGACTGGCCCCGCCGATGGAAGAGGTGTTGACGATGGCCCCGCCGGCGCCCTGCTTTTTCATCTGGCGCATCTCGTGCTTGAGGCAGAAGAAAACGCCGGTCAGGTTGGTATCGATGGTCTTGTTCCATATTTCCGCGGAGCAGTCGGTAATGTCGATGACCGGCAGCCGGACGCCGTCCGGACCGACCCCGGCGTTGTTGAAGGCGTAATCCAGGCGCCCGTAGGTTTTTACGCATCCGGCCACCATGGCTTCCACGCTGGCTTCATCGCGGACGTCGCACTGGATGAAGGCGGCTTCGCCGCCATCCTCCCTGATCATCGCTACCGTTTCCTCGGCGCCTTTGACATTGCTGCTGGTCACGACGACCACTTTGGCGCCTTCTTTCGCGAAGTACAATGCTCCTCCCCGGCCGATGCCGGTAGCGGCCCCGGTGACCAGGGCTACTTTACCTTCAAATCTCTTGCTCATTTTTATGTTCCTTTCTGCTGACAATACTTGCTCTCAAGTAGTTTTCATTATGGCGCAAACTAACCTATACTGTAAATAGACAAACAGGAGGGCGGATATCATTAACATCTTCAAGAAAGCGCTCCAGCGCACGAGAGAAAGCTGGTTCGGGAAGGCGATGGACCTTTTCGACCGGAACAAGATAGAAGACGAGGTCTGGGAGGAACTGGAAGAACTGATGATCGCCGCGGACGTGGGCGTCACCACGTCCATGAAGCTCATCGAGAGCGTCCGGGAGCGGGCCAAAGAAGAAAAGCTGGACGGTGAGGGCGTGGGCCGGGTCATGCGCGACGAAATGATCACGATGCTGACCATGCCGGAAGCCAGAAAAACGGAAAATCCCGCGCCGCCGAGGGTCGTCCTCGTGGTGGGCGTCAACGGGAGCGGCAAGACCACGTCTATCGCCAAGCTCGCTTACCGTCTAAAGAAGGAAGGCAAGAGCGTCCTGCTCGCAGCTGCGGACACGTTCCGGGCCGCCGCCATCGACCAGTTGAAGAAGCAGGGAGAGCGGGTCGGTGTGGATGTCATCGCGCACCAGCCGGGGGCCGACCCCGGGGCCGTCGTCTACGATGCTCTGGAAGCAGCGCGGAGCCGCGGCACGGACATACTCCTCATCGATACCGCCGGCCGGCTGCATACCAAGTACAACCTCATGGAAGAGCTGAAAAAGGTCCGGCGCGTGGCTTCCAAGCTCGATCCGAGCGCCCCGCACGAGGTCATTCTCGTGCTGGACGCCACCACCGGACAGAACGGCCTGACGCAGGCGCGGCACTTTACCGAGGCCGTAGGCATCAACAGCATCATTCTGGCCAAGCTGGACGGGACCGCCAAGGGCGGCATTGTCCTGGCTATCTGCGATGAAATGAAAGTCCCCATCGAATTCATCGGCATTGGGGAAGGGCTGGAAGATATCGTGCCCTTTGACGCCCGGGAGTTCGTGGACGGGCTGTTTTCATAGGTAAGGGACAACAATGATTATAGACATTAATCCCGTAGCATTCCAGATCGGGTCCATCTCGGTCTCATGGTACGGCATCATGGTCGCCCTGGCGGTCGTCACCCTCGTCGCCTGGGCATTATATTCGGTGAAGAAGGGCGCCCGTCTCACCTACGATGAAGTAATCAACGCTGCGCTCGTGGGCATTCCTTCCGGCATCATCGGCGCGAGGCTGTTTCATGTCCTGGATTACATCGACATTTACGCCCGGGACCCGGCGCGCATCTTCACGAGCTTCGGGGAAGGGCTGGCGATCTACGGAGCGGTGCTCGGCGCGGCGCTCGGCATCTTCATCTACAGCCGGGTGACCAAAAAGAGTTTCGGGTACCTGGCGGACATGATCGCGCCTGGTATTATCTTGGCGCAAGCCATCGGGCGGGTAGGCTGTACGCTGCGCGGCTGCTGTTACGGCGTCGAGACGGACTTCTGCCTGGGCACGACATGGACCTGGGGCAATCAGATGACCGGTCCGGTGCATCCCACGCAGATCTACGAGATATTTTTCAACCTGCTGGTCTTCGGCGGGCTGCTGCTGCTCCGCAAGCGGCTGAAGCCGGACGGTTCGCTGTTCCTCGTCTACCTGCTGGCTTATTCGCTGTGGCGGTTTGCCATCGATTTCATCCGCGAGGGGCGGGAGTTGCTCTTCGGTCTTCATGAAGCGCAGTTACTGGGCATTGTCGTGGCGGCGATCGCCATCACGATGCTGGTCTGGAAAACGCGCTGGGTCAGCAAGAGTGAGAGAGAACGAGAAACCGAGTTAGAGACATCCGCGAGTGGGCCTGCGGACCCGGAAATCCAGGCTAAATAAGAGCCTGAAATAACGATACGTTGATGGCGGACCGAGCGGAAGCGAGGTCCGCTTTTTTGTCCTGCAAGTTGCAATACAGGTTTTTCAGGATTATAGTCAAAATAGCCATGTCCAATGAACGTATACCGTTCAATATCGGAATAACACAAGGCATTTCCGGGGCAGGCCCACGAATCGATACAGCGGAGGCGGAAATGGATTTCAAAGAACTGCTCGAGCAGCTTGAAGCAAAGAAGAGAGCAGCCCTCGGCCAGGGAGGGCCGGAAAAAATCCGGAGGCAGCATGAACGTGGCAGGCTGACGGCACGGGAAAGAATAGACAGGCTGCTGGATACCGGTTCTTTCCTGGAGTTCGGTCTCCTGGCTCATTCAGACTGGCCGGGCATGGCGGAAAAAACCCCGGCGGACGGATTGATCGTCGGCTTCGGGATGGTGAATAACAGAAGGGTCGCGGTATCAGCCAATGATTTTACGGTGATCGCTTCAACAAATGCCAAGATCAACCTGAGGAAGCTGCTGCAGTTCAAATACCTGGCGAACAAATACCGGATTCCTTACATACACCTGGGTGAAGCCGGCGGAGCGAGAGTGCCCGATTGCCAGGGGTCGGACCGGGTGTTCGAACTCGGCGGCGGCGGCATCGATACGCTCAAGGAAGAATACACACATTTTCGCGAACAGCCGTACATGTTCGCCGCTATGGGGGAGTGTTACGGCGTGGCGGATTTCCAGGCGTGCGTCGCGGACTTCGTCGTCCAGGTAAAAGGATGTTCTATCTCCGTCTCCGGGCCGCGGGCCCTCAACAGGGCCATAGGGCAGGACTACACCGGTGAGGAGATGGGCGGCTGGGAGGTCCATTCCAGGATCACCGGGATGACGGACAAGGTTGCTGAAAATGAAGAACAAAGTCTGGAAATCATAAAACGATATTTCGACTACATGCCGAGCAACAACCGGGAACTGCCGCCCGTCCGGCCAGTGCCGGAAGGTTCGGATGAGAGGATGGCAAAGATACTCGATTTTCTTCCCGAGAACCGCAGAAGGACCTACGACATGCACAAAATAATAGAGTGCGTTGTCGATGGAGGAGAATACTTCGAACTGAAGCCGGAGTTCGGCGCCATGCTCATAACCTGCCTGGCCAGGATCAACGGGCAGGTAGTGGGCATCCATGCCAGTAATCCAATCGTGAATGCAGGGGCCACCAACACGGACGCGCTGGAGAAATCCACCAGCTTTTTATGCCTCTGTGATTCCTACAACATACCTCTCGTATTCCTGGCCGATACGCCCGGTCATTTGACGGGTAAAGAAGCTGAACGGAAAAGGGTTGGTTCCTGCGTGGTCAACCAGCTCCAGGCCCTGTTTCAGGTGACCGTTCCGAAAATCACTATCAACATCCGGAAGAACTACGGGCAGGCGATGGTGAATACCTGCAGCGCCGGAGCGGGGCACGACTTCCTCGTTGCCTGGCCGACAGCGGAAATCAGTTTCATGGACCCGGCCATTGCCGCGGACGTCATATACGGCAATCTCCCGGAGGAGGAAAGGAAGGAAAAGGTGGAGAGGATGATGGCCGATACCTCACCCTATCCCGCAGCGGGGTCTTACTGGATACAGGACGTAATCAACCCGTACGATACCCGCAAGTATATCATCAGTGTCCTCGATATCGTTCGGGATTCCGAGAGCCGGGGCATGAGCAAACATCTGCTGGCAAACTGGCCCAAGAAATTCTAGCTTTCAGCAGTTCAACGGTGTCAAGGGAACGTACCGGAAGTCCTATCCCTTGTGCCGGTTGATGAACGAGCCTTTCCAGGAAACGTTATCGGCGGAACGCACGCCGGCCACCGCGCAGACACGGATGTCATCGCCTTTGTACTCGGCGGCGGAAATGCCGTAGAGGAACTCGGCGATCTCTTCCGGGGATTCCGCATCGCATTTAAGAGCGGACGGCCCCTTGTCGGCATCGAAAGCCTGCGGGTTTTCCAGATCGCCCCGGTAGGTGGAAATGCCGGCCAGGGTCCCGGGTTCGTAGACCATCTCCCACGCAAAAGCCGTGGCGCCGGCGGTCTTGATGCTCAGGAGATAGATCGGTTCCGTGGCGCCTGGAGGGTTCATGATGAGTCCCGCGATGCGAGGCGTTTTCAGGGAGTCAGGTTCATAGTTGGCGCCGTCCATTATCTTTTTCAGGTAACTTCGGGCAGGCCTGGTGCCGCAGTGAAAGAGCAGGCGGTAGGTCTCGTAGACCGCCTCGGTCTGGATGCCGTTGGTGACCGTCATGAGGCCGATGGCGTTGTCATACTTGACAGCGGTATAATGGCGGAGCCAGTCATAGGATTCATCGCCGACAGGTCCCATGATAATGCCGTGGTCTATGAGAGTAGCGCGACGCTCGCGGCTGGCCGGGCTGCGGCCGGTCACGATGTAGCCGAAGGCCGGGCTGCCGGACCTGGTTCTGCCGAGAAAGATCTGCCGGCCGGGATAAGGACCATTGGGATTGTTCATATGCGGCCTCCCTTGCATTCACTGGGCTTGAAGTCTAGGATATTGAGACGCAGTTCCTGGCGTCCGTTCCAGGTATCTATCTCTAAATTATAAACGATGTCAAGAAGCGGCGCATCGAGGCCTTCATGCCTGCCGAGCCGGAACGCCACCGCCGTCCAGACGGTGCCAGACTGCCGCAGCCTGAACCGCAGGTGGTCGCCGTTGTTGCCCATGGTGCGGCGTTCCAGGACTTCAACGTCCCGGCTGAGGAAGACCGGGACCGGGTTGCCGATGCCGAACGGCGCCAGTTGCTGGATAGAGCGGTAGGTATCGCCGCCCATTTCCGGTAGTGTGGCGAGCATATCGATATCGAACCGCGGCTGGAGTTCAACGCCGGTCAGGGCATGTTCAACGAAGGTGCAAAGCTCTTTTTCCAGCGCCGCCAGGTTCTTTGTCGGCAGGGAGAAACCGGCCGCGGCGGCATGTCCGCCATAGCGGTCGAACAGATGGCTGAACCGGTTGAGGCCGTCAATGATATCGAACTCCGGGATGCTCCGGCAGCTCGCGTGGCTGACATCTCCGTCCACGTTGATGACGATGGACGGGCGATAAAATTCCTCGCAGAGGCGGCTGGCTACCAGGCCGGCGATGCCCGAGGGATAATCCTTGTCCGAGGTTATCAGCAGGGGCGCCAGTCCCCGTGCGAGGACGTTCTGCCGGGCGAGTTCCAGGGCCTCCGAGGTCAGTCTCTGGCGCTCGGTGTTCTTGGAAACCAGCCAGCCGGCCAGTTCCTGCGCTTCCGGTTCCGATGTGGTAACGAGCAGCTTGAAACCGGTCAGGCCGTCCGCCAGCCTTCCGGCGGCATTGAGGCACGGCGCCAGAATCCATCCGATGGAATCGGCGTTCAGTTTACCGGGCGCGAGGCCGGTCCGGTCCATTAATGCCTTGAGTCCGAGCCTCGGCCGGGTGTTCATGAGTTCCAGGCCGCGGCGTATCAGGTAACGGTTCTCTCCGAGGGGTGGAGACATATCCGCCACGGTGCCGATGGCGACGAGGTCGATGACCTCATCGAGGAAAATTTCCTTGCCGGTTATCCGGTAGAGCGCCTGGAGCAGCTTGAACGCCACGCCGACGCCAGCCAGCCCGGTAAAACCATAGGTTGAAGTCTCCAGCTTGGCATCCACCACCGCGACGGCGTCCGGAACGGTCTGCAGCGGGGCGTGATGGTCTGTAATGACGACGTCGATGCCCAGCTTCCGGGCTAGCTTGACCTCGGCGATATCCGTGACGCCGCAATCCACGGTGACGATAAGATTGATACCCTGATCCTTGAAATCGCGCACAGCGGTTTCGGAAAGGCCGTGGCCTTCCGTCTGGCGATGAGGGATATAAGGAATGCAGCGTCCCCCGAGGTTCTCCAGCCCCAGGACAAGGACCGCCGTGGCGGTGATACCGTCCGCGTCGAAGTCCCCGAAGATACAAATCTTCTCTCCACCCAGGAGCGCCCGGTAGATGCGGGCAACGGCCCGGTCCATATCCGGAAGCAGCATTGGATCGCCGAGGAGCGAGGCGTCGCTCCTCAGAAACGTGGCAATGGCCTTCTCCCCGGTCACGCCCCGGTTGTAAAGAAGCTGCACCAGGAGAGGCGAAAGGCCGGGGAGGCCGGCGGCAAAGGCTTCCGGAACCGCGGGCAGCAGGTTCCAGCGGCAGTGGCTCAAACCCGTTCCCCGGTGAATTTCTTAAGTATGAGCACCGAATTATGGCCGCCGAACCCGAAGGAGTTGGTCAGGGCGATGTCCACGGTGGCCGGGCGGGCCTGGTTCGGCACGTAGTCCAGGTCGCAGTCCGGGTCCGGGAACTCGTAATTGATGGTCGGCGGAATGATGCCGTTCAGCATGGTATAGATGCAGATGGAAGGCTCGATGGCCCCGGCGCAGCCGATCATGTGCCCGGTCATGGACTTGGTGGAGCTGATGGGCACCTTGTAGGCGTAGTCCCCGAACACCGTCTTGATGGCCCTGGTTTCCATGGCGTCGTTCAACTGGGTAGACGTGCCGTGGGCGTTGATGTAATCGATATCTTCCGGCTTCAGACCGGCTTTCTTCAAGGCTATTTGTATAGCGCGGGCGGCGCCGGAACCGTCCTCCAGCGGCTGGGTGACGTGGAAGGCATCGGATGTGGCGCCGTAGCCTATGATCTCGGCCAGGATGGTGGCGCCGCGGTCGATGGCGTGTTCCAGGCTTTCCAGCACCAGGATAGTGGCGCCTTCGGCAATAATGAAGCCGTCCCGCTCTTTATCGAACGGACGCGAGGCGTGAAGGGGATCGTCGTTGCGGAAGGACAAAGCTTTCAACGAGGCAAACGCAGTGACGCCGAGGGGGTTAATGATGGCCTCGGCGCCCCCAGCCAGCATGATATCGGTCTCGCCGCGCTGGATGAGTCCCATAGCGGTGCCGATGGCGTCCGAGCCGCTGGAGCAGGCCGAGGTGGTGCAGAAATTGGGTCCCTTGACCCCGAGGGCAATGGATATCTGCGCCGAGGCGATGTCCGCGATCATCATGGGGGCCAGGAACGGACTGACGCGGTCCGGGCCTTTTTCCACGAGTATTCTGGCCTGTTCAAACATCGTTGTCAGGCCGCCGATGCCGCTACCGACGATGACGCCGATATCGTTGAGGTTGGTCTCGTTGATGGACAGGCCGGCGTTCTCCACCGCTTGAAAACCGGCGCCCACAGCGAATTGGGCGAAGCGGTCCATGCGGCGGGCGTCCTTACGGTTGACATAAGTAATGGGGTCGAAGCCTTTGACCTCACCGGCGAAGCGGACTTCCATGTTGGATGCATCGAAAAGGGTTATGTTGCCGATACCGCACTGCCCGGCGACCAGGTTATCCCAGGTTGTTTTCATGTCCAGCCCGAGGGGTGTTATGGCGCCGATCCCGGTTATGACAACTCGTTTGTTCTGAGCGTTAATGGCAGGGCCTCCTTGTTGGAATGGGGAAACACGAACTGCAGTTCGCTGGTTAGATTATTGTACCGTGAAGACGGCGGAAATTTCAAGTTGGAGCGGTACATCCGGTACAAGCCGCGGAGCTACGACCGGGGAACTATCGGGACTTTGTTCCGGCGGAGATACGGTGAATTTGGTCATCGATGCCAATCGATTAATATATGGAAGCGCCTACCCCAGCCCGATGCGCTGCTTGACCCGGGTGATGGTTTTTTCCGCCAGCGGCCTGGCTTTTTCCGCGCCGGCCTTGAGAATGGCGTCGATATGCCCCGGTTCAGCGGTGAGTTGCGCGTACCGTTCCTGCAGCGGCCTCAGCGCTTCCACCACTACCTCCACCAGGGCTTTCTTCAGGGCGCCGTACCCCTGGCCTTCGAACCTGGACTGGATGGCCGGGCGGCTTTCCCCGGTCAGCGTCTCGTAGATGGTCAGGAGGTTATAGAGGCCCGGTCGTGCTTCATCGAAGACCACGTCAGTATTGGAATCCGTCGTCGCCCGCATGATCTTCTTCTTGATGTCCGCCGGCGTATCCAGCAGGTTGATGGCGTGACCAGAACCCGTCTCGCTCTTGCTCATCTTTTTCGTCGGATCATCCAGTCCCATGATGCGCGCGCCCGTTTCCGCGATGCGCGGCTCGGGCAGCACGAAGGTCTCCCCGTAAATGTTGTTGAACCGCTGGGCGGCGTCGCGGGCCAGTTCGACGTGCTGTTTCTGGTCCTCGCCCACCGGGACGACCTCGGTGTTATAGAGGAGGATGTCCGCCGCCATCAGGGCGGGGTAGGCGAACAATCCCACGCTGACCTGCTCTTTCTGCTTGACGGACTTTTCCTTGAACTGCGTCATCCGCTGCATCCAGCCCAT
Source organism: uncultured Dehalococcoidaceae bacterium (assembly GCA_964589285.1). Taxonomy (GTDB): domain Bacteria; phylum Chloroflexota; class Dehalococcoidia; order Dehalococcoidales; family RBG-16-60-22; genus DAOUEG01. The sequence goes on from CAZPSP010000020.1 coordinate 15,999, forward strand.
CGGGATGGTGCAGTTGAGCAGCCAGGCCAGTTCCGAATGGGCCGGTACATCGGACTGCACGAACAGGATGGAACGTTGCGGATCGATGCCCGCGGCCATGAGCAGGCCGGAGACTTCCCGCGTCTTGGCATGGAGCTGCTTCGGGTCCTGCTGGATGGTGATGGCGTGCAGGTCCACGATACAGAAGATGTTATCGTACTCCTCCTGCTGCTTGACCCACCGGCTCACAGCCCCGAGGTAGTTGCCGATATGGATGTTGCCGGTCGGCTGAATGCCGGAAAAGACGCGTTTTTTCATGGAAAAATCTCCTTACGAGCCATTCTAGCATGGCGTCAGGCTCGCGGACAAGGAAAGCACATTACTGTTGGAAATGCGAGACCTCTCGTGGCCGGAGCCGCTGTTATCATCACTATTAAAAAACACTGAATATGACAATACCATTGTCAATCTCACCGAAGTACCATATGATTAGCTCAGATGATAACTATCGTAACGGATAACGGAGGCCGGCCGTGAAGCAGTACGAATACCACCGCATCGTCAAGCTGGCGGAACAGCTCGAAGCAGCCTGGATAGATCCGGATGTCATCGACCGCATCCTGGAGGGTGGAGACGACATTCTGCGCAAGACCAAGGCCGCGGCCAAGGCTGACTGGTTCGGTCAGGCCATGGCAAAAATGGACGAACTCCTTGACCTGGAAACCCGAAAGTCCGTCCGCGAGGGGTGCGCTTGCTGCCTGGGCGGCAAGCGGGCGAAGATGTGCGAGGAGATTGTTAAAAACAACGACTCTTTGGACGAGAGGATCAGTGCGGCTAATGAAGCCCATTACGTCTTCGGCCATATCGTCACGAGGGATGGCGATGATATCGTCGTCCAGTTTTTTCCGGACGGACTCGACCACTACCGCTGTGCCTGCCTGCCGCAGGCCGATAAACCCTTGCCGATCAGCTACTGCTACTGCTGCGGCGGTCATATCAAGCACCATCTGCAAAACGCACTCGGCCGCAAGCTGGACTGCACTACCGAGCAGACCGCCCTTTCCACCGGCGGTAAAAAACCCTGTGTCTTCAAGTTCCGGATACTCGATGAATCTGCTCAGGAGAGGTAAATGATAGAACTGCCGGAAGCCGCCACCCTGGCGAAACAGTCCGACGAGGCCCTCCTGGGCAAAAAGATTGAGCGGGTCATTGCGGCATTCTCTCCGCACAAGTTAACCTGGTTCCACGGCGATCCGGCGGGCTATGATGGTTTGTTACGAGGTAAGACCATCGATGAAGCTCATGCTTATGGCGGCCAACTTGAGATAGAGGCCGGCGATGCCTCGCTCCTCTTCAGCGACGGTGTTAACCTGCGGCGGCACGCTGCCGGTGAGAAACGCCCTCCCAAACACCAGTTGCTCATCGAGTTCACCGACGAGACCGCCCTCAGCGCCTCCGTGCAGATGTACGGCGGCGTGGTGTGCTTTCGCCAGGGCGAATACGAGAACAAGTATTACGAGACCGCAAAATCGAAACCCTCGCCCCTTTCAGAGCAGTTCGACTGCGTCTATTTCGATGCCATGATTGCCCCGCCGGAAATGCAGAAACTGAGCGCCAAGGCGTTCCTCGCCACGGAGCAGCGGATACCCGGCCTGGGAAACGGCGTCCTGCAGGACATCCTGTACAACGCGCGCATCCATCCGAAGCGAAAACTGGCAACCCTGACAGATGAAGAAAAAGAGGCCATGTTCGTCTCCGTCAAGTCCACGCTCAGGGAGATGACGGAAAAGGGAGGCCGGGACACGGAAAAGGACCTCTTCGGGCAACCGGGAGGCTATCAGGCTAAACTCAGCAGCAAGACAGCCAGACGGTCATGCCCGCAATGCGGGACCAGGATCGTGAAAGAAGCCTACATGGGCGGCAGCGTCTATTACTGTCCCGGATGCCAGAAGCTTTGATGTAAGCGTAACCGCGACCTCTCACCTCCGGACATGCTAAGATAGAAAGTCCGGAGGTTGTTCCATGATTCGCAGTTTTAACGGCAAGACCCCGCAAATACACCCGTCCGCGTTCGTCAGCGAGGCCGCCTACGTGGTCGGGGACGTGGAAATAGGGGAGGGCTCCAGTATCTGGCCCGGCGCCGTCGTCCGCGGCGATACCGGCAAAGTGGTCATCGGCAGGAACACCGCCGTCGAGGACGGGGCCATCATTCACTCCGGCATCCCCGGCAGCGGAGATACCTTCATCGGGGACTGCTGCAACATCGCCCACGCCGCCGTTATCCACTGCCGGAAGATCGGCAACAACGTCATGATCGGCATCAACGCCACCGTTCTTCATAATGTGGAAATCGGCGATTTCTGCATCATCGCCGCCGGCTGCCTGGTCGGTCAGGACATGAAGGTTCCGGACAACTCCTACGTGGTCGGCATTCCCGGCCGAATCAAGGGCCAAGTCCCGGAAAAGCTGCGGTTCTGGCTGGACAGCGTCCCGCTGGAATACGTGGAGTTCGGCCGCCGGTACAAGGCGGAAGGGCTGGAATAGAAAATCCAACTCAAAACTCAGAACTCAGAAGTCAAAACTACAAGCTAAAGGTCAAAACTGAGCCTTATGAATTCCTGCTGCTCATCCCGTCAACGTGGTGACGACGGCGTTTTACGGCGGACCGGCAGGGACGTCGGTCCCACCCGATTGTAGTTTTGCCGATGTCACGGGAACACGGCGCGGTATGGATGCCGCGAGAACGAACGGCGGATAAAAGGGGTAAAAGGGTTTTATCCGCCCTACGAGATCGATCACTGACTCTCGGATGGAGATACTGCTCCGGCGCTCATGGTGAGCCTGTCGAACCATGAGACATGAACACTACCAGATAAGACAAAACCGCTCATCCTTCGACAGGCTCAGGACGAGCGGTTTCTTCAATTAACCAATATCAGTTAGTCCGGTTCCACCCCCGGCGCTTCCGGTATCTGCGGCGGGTAGACCGGCAGTGGCGACTGGACCATTCCGCCATCCACCAGCAGTTCCGTCCCGTTGACATAGCTGGCTTCGTCCGAGGCCAGAAACAGAATGGGATAAGCGATCTCGTGCGGCCTCGCCATGCGGCCCGCCGGCACGCGGATGGAACCGAGGATATCGGATTCTTCCGGGATGCCGCCCAGGTTCCGTTCGATCTGCTCGAAAAGCGGCGTCCAGACATTGCCGGGATGAATGGAGTTGACCCGGATGTTGTGTTTGCGGAGGACGATGGCGTCTGATTTGCTCATGGCCCGCAGCGCGCCCTTGGAGGCGTCGTAAACCGGCGTGTCTCCGCCGATGATCCCGTAGACGGAGGCCACGTTGACGATGCTTCCGCCGCCGGACCTGCTCATGTAAGGCACGGCGTACTTGGTACAGAAGAACGGCCCCTTCATGTTGATGTTCATGACCCGGTCAAGTTCCGCTTCCGAGGTCTTGTGCGGGGCGCTCCGCCCGCCGCCGACGCCGGCATTGTTGACCAGCACATTCAATTTGCCGTATTTTTGATAAATCTCGCCGAATACCTTCTCTACCTCCTCCGCATGGGAGACATCCATGTGCCAGAAGTCCGCGATGCCCCCGGCGGCCCTGATTTCATCCGCGACCCGTTTACCGTTCTCGTCGTCGATGTCCACTATAGCAACGGTCGCTCCTTCTGCGGCCATTAACTTGGCCGTCGCTTCCCCGATGCCGTTGGCTGCTCCGGTGACGATGGCAACTTTTCCTTTGACTCTGTCCATGAGTGCCTCCTTATCGATGATCTGTCCAGGAATGAAATGGCGTTACTGCCATGCCCCAGTATAGCAAAATTCCGGAAAACAATCAGGTTTATCTTCCGATTCGGAATCCGGGTTTGTTTTTCGGGGCCGCAGACAGGTAATCGTGGTTGCTGGTGATCGCCTTCCAGCAAAGGAAGACAGAGGTGATGAATATGAAAATGTTGCTCGACGCTGATATCCCCCCGATAAGGGGAGGGTGAAACGAGTTACATTTTCTCCGGCGCGTTCATGCCCATCAGGTTGAGTGTCCGCCCCAGCACCAGCTTGGCGGCTTTGACCAGCTTCAGCCGCGCGCCGGTCAATTGCACATCTTTGGTCACCACCCGGCAGTGCTTGTAGAACGAATGGAAGACTGTTGCCAGGTCCTGGGCGTAGTAAGTAAGGTGGTGCGGCTCCAGCGTCTCCGCGATGAGTTCGATGATCTCCGGCAGCATCAGCATCTTCCGGATGAGCGTCAGTTCCGCCTCGTGGGTCAGCAGCGAGACATCTCCCTCTGCCTGTGCCGCGCCCTGTTCCTCGGCGTGACGGAGGATGCTGGCGATGCGGGCGTGGGCGTACTGCACGTAGTACACCGGGTTGTCCGCGGACTGCTTCTTCGCCAGCTCCAGGTCGAAGTCCATCTGCGAGTCCGCCGTCCGTGAGAGGAAGAAGAACCGCGAGGCATCCGTGCCCACTTCTTCCACCAGCTCCTCCAGCGTGATAATGTCGCCGGAACGTTTGGAAAGCTTGACCACTTCTCCGCCGCGTTTCAGCGTAACGGTCTGATACAAAAGCACGGTGAGCCGATCCGGATCGATGCCCAAGGCGCTGCAGACCGCTTTCATCCGGGACACGTGTCCCATGTGGTCCGCGCCCCAGATGTCGATGACCCGGTCGAACCCCCGTTCCACGAACTTGTTGTAATGATAGGCGATGTCCGATGCCAGGTAGGTCGGCGTCCCGTCGGACCGCACGATGACGTTGTCCTTGTCCTCGCCCAGCGCGGTGGATACGAACCATGTCGCGCCTTCACGCTCGGTGATGTATCCGCCCTGTTTAAAGGATTCCATGACTTTCTGATACTGGCCGTTGTCGTAAAGGCTCTGTTCGCTGAACCAGACGTTGAACGTGACGCCGAGCAGTTCCAGGTCGTGCTTGATCCAGCCCAGGACTTTTTCCAGTCCCAGCCGGCCCAGTTCGGCGATGAGTTCATTCTCGGGGAGGACTTTCAACCGGTCGCCTTCTTTTTCGATGATCTCCGCTACCACGTCCTTCACGTAAGCGCCGAGGTAGCCGTCCGCCGGTATCTCCGCCTCGTCTCCCATGGCTTGCCGGTACCTGGCGTAAAGGGAACGCCGGAAGGTGTCCACCTGGTTGCCGGCGTCATTGACATAATATTCTTTTTCGACCTCGTAGCCGCAGGCAGCCAGGATGTCCGCGAGCGTGCTGCCCAGGATGGCCCCGCGGCCGTTTCCCACGTGGAGCGGTCCCGTAGGATTGGCGCTGACGAACTCAAGCTGGACCTTTTTGCCCTTGCCGCTGTCATTGGAACCGTAGGTCTTGCCTTCCGCCAGGATGCCGGTCACCTGGCCGGCCAGCCATGATTCTTTCAGTTTGAAATTGATGAAACCGGGCGGCGCGACGTTCACTTCGGCGATTTCATCGGAAGGTTCGATGGCGTCCACGATTTTTTGTGCTATGTTCAGCGGCTTGTCGCCCATGGCCCGCGCCAGCTTGAGTGCGATGCTGGAAGCGTAATCGCCGTGGTCGGGATTTTGCGGCCGCTCGATGACGATCTCCGGCAAGGTCACCACGGGCAGCCGGCCGGCTTCCTGCGCGGCTGAAATTGCCTGCCTGATGATATCGATAATGGTCTCTTTAAGTCTCACAGTGTGCCTACCGTCCAAAAATTAGGAATACTCGTAAATTATAACACAGGTAAAAATCATTACATAGTTAAGCATACCCTAACCAATCCCGTTCTCAGGCGTTATACTATCCGAGAGAGGTAACAGAAAATGAAGATAGTTTTAAGTCTTGCCTTATTGGCGCTCGTCCTGAGTTCCGGCTTGCTGGCTGCCTGCCAGTCCGGCGCCATGGCGGGCGTGGAGCTCGAAGGCATCACCTGGGTGCTCGAATCCTATACGGATGAATCCGGGATGCACCAGGCGCTGGACGGCACCGAGGTCACGCTCAATTTTAATAAACAGGAACAACAGATGGGCGGCAACGCCGGCTGCAACCACTACGGCGGCGGGTATGAACTCCAGGGAAACAAGCTGATACTGCATGATGTCACCGCGACTTTAATGGGCTGTCTCGACGAAGCCGTCATGGACCAGGAAGCCGCCTACCTCAAGGCACTCGGTAAAGCTGAAGAATATAAAATCGAAGACGGTATATTGACCCTTACCGGCGGCGGCTTTGAGATCAAGTTCAAGGGAAAGGCTGTTACAGCGACCGCTACAACCACCCCGACGATGCCGGACACAAATCCCCTCGCAAGAACGTTCTGGCGGCTTGTTTCCTATACCAATGAGACAGGTACGCACAATGCCCTGGAACAGACCGATGTCACCCTTAACTTCGATGCCGAAAAAAACCAGTTCGGCGGCATCGCCGGCTGCAACCAGTACGGCGGTGAATATAACCTGAACGGCTCCGCCCTGACCACGGGCAGCATCTATCAGACGGAAATGTATTGTAACGATGAAGCGGTGATGCAGCAGGAACGGGACTACCTGGAGGCGCTCCAGGCTGCGGAACAATTTGAAATCGATGGCGATACCCTGACCGTCACCGGCGGGGGCTGGACGCTGGAATTCGAGAGATATACTGCGGAAGCTGTCAACCCGCTGACCGGTACGAGTTGGGTGCTAACTTCTTATTCCGGAGAGATGGGGACGCGCCGGGCGCTGGAAACCGCCCCGGTAACGCTGATCTTTGACAGAACGACCAACAGCCTGGGCGGCATTGCCGGCTGCAACCAGTACAGCGCGGACTATGAAGCGGACGAGGGAGATTTCTCCATCACCGGCCCGATCACCCAGACCAAGAAAGCCTGTACCGGTGAGGGCGTCATGGAGCAGGAACAGCACTATCTTAACGCCCTCGGCGCCGCAGAAGCTTACCAGATCGAGAATGATACGCTGACCATCACCGGAGGCGGCTGGACGCTGGAGTTAGCCCGGATGCCGGAACCTACCCCCGTGGAACCCGGCCCCCTGACCGGCACGAGTTGGACTCTGGTTTCCTATCATGGTGACATGGGGGAACGGGATGTTATCGAAGGGTCTGAAGTTACGCTCGTCTTCCATGAAGAAGAACCCCGCCTGGGAGGCAGCGCGGGTTGTAACGATTACGGCGCTCCTTACGAAGTCGATGGTTCATCGCTCAGCCTGACGGACAACATTGTCCAGACATTGAAGCTCTGCGCTGATGAAAGCGTGATGGAGCAGGAATCGAACTATCTGGCCGCTCTCCAGGCCGCGGAGCAATTCGAACTCTGCGGAAACAGCCTGACCATCACCGGCGGAAGCTGGACGCTGGAGTTCGAGAGGGTGGGCAAGTGATAAGATAAAGGCTCGTCTCATCCGTGTCATACGGATAGGGTATGCAGCCCGCCGGCGGTTCACCTGTCGCTCCTGTGTAGAAGATAGTAAAAAACCGGCTACGGAATTTTTCAATACCTTGGAAAAAACTGACAAATCGAGCGTAAAATCATGTTGACATCACTAGAACCGTATGGTAGACTTATTCTTGCAATGAAGAAGGCGAACGCATAAGAGCGAAAGCTGGTTGAAGCCAGAATGGTCTGGCGGACAACCGCCAGGCCTTTAATTTTGCCTTCCGCACGTTAACAAGTGAATATCAGAAGGGTCTAATATCAAACCTGAAGCAGGTCAAGCAGTAAGGGCACATGGTGGATGCCTTGGCATCAAGGGCCGATGAAGGGCGTGGCAAGGCTGCGAAAAGCCCCGGTGAGCTGTCTAGCAAGCCTAACCGGGGATTCCCGAATGGGGCAACCCGGCCAGGTAAAACCTGGTCACCCCTAGCTGAACACATAGGCTAGGTGGAGGTAAGCGGGGGAAGTGAAACATCTCAGTACCCCGAGGAAAGGACAATATTCCCTGAGTAGTGGCGAACGAAAGGGGACAAGCCCAAACCAGATATACTTAACGGCACAGGGCCTATGTATATCCGGTGTTGTAAGACAGATGTGGCGGAACCTGGATTACGCCGTGGAGTTATCAACCCAATCCTAGTCAAAGGTCCCTGGAATGGGCAACCACAGAGGGTGACAGTCCCGTAGACAAAAGGAGTAGGCTCCATATTCTGTTCTTGAGTACCACAGGACACGAGAAATCCGGTGGGAATCTACCCTGACCACAGGGTAAGGCTAAATACCCTTGATGACCGATAGTGAACTAGTACCGTGAGGGAAAGGTGAAAAGCACCCTAGATAGGGAGTGAAATAGTACCTGAAACCGTGTGCTTACAAGCAGTTAGAGCCCCGATTTATCGGGGTGATAGCGTGCCTATTGAAGAATGAGCCGGTGAGTTACTCTATGTGGCTGGTTAAGTAACTGTCGTTACGGAGCCAAAGCGAAAGCGAGTCTTAATAGGGCGATTAGTAGTCGCATGGAGTAGACCCGAAGCCGGGTGAGCTACCCATGGCCAGGGTGAAACTTCGATAGTCTCGAAGTGGAGGCCCGAACCGGTCAACGTTGCAAAGTTGTCGGAGGAGCTGTGGGTAGGGGTGAAATGCCAAACGAACCCGGTGATAGCTGGTTCTCCCCGAAATGCATTGAGGTGCAGCCTCAGGCGTTAATTAATGGCGGTAGGGCACTGGATGGACTAGGGGGAGAGTATCTTACCAACTCCAACCAAACCACGAATTCCATTAACTCATATCCTGGGAGTGAGACGGCGGGGGATAAGCTCCGTCGTCAAAAGGGAAACAGCCCAGATCATCAGCTAAGGTCCCCAAGAGCAAGCTAAGTGGGAAAGGAAGTGAAATTGCAGAGACAGCCAGGAGGTTGGCTTAGAAG
>CAZPSP010000021.1:0-23862 GCA_964589285.1 uncultured Dehalococcoidaceae bacterium
CGTTCTTGGTATCGGGGACGATGGCGAAGATGCTGACCACGGCGGCTTCCACTTTCATGCCGATCTTGTCCAGGTCAGCCGTCATCTTGCCGGGTTCCATGCCGATGAAATCCGCTTCACCGGTCTTCATGGCTGCTAGCTGGGTGGTAGGCTCCATAACGTAAAGGATCTCATATTTGTCAACGTAAGGCCCGTTGGCCTTGTTCCACCAGTTTTCGTTCTTGACGGTGACGAATTTGTCATCCCGGGCGAAACTGACGAACTTGAAGGGGCCGGTCCCGACGGCGTTCTCGTACATCCAGTCCTTGCCGTGCTCATCGAAGGCCGCTTTCGAGCACATCCAGGTGGAGGCGCCATCGACGAATGTATCGAACATGGTATTGCGCCATTCGCTGAAATTGATGCGCAGGGTGTATTCGCCCGTTACTTCAACGGATTCCCAGTAGGGCTGCTGGCCGGCATCTCTCTGGTTATCGAGGTTCCACTTGGCGACCTCAGCGTTCAGATGGCTGCCGTCATGGAAATCCACGTCATCTCTGAGCGTGAAGTCGATATAGGAAAAATCGGCGGCCAGCTTGTAGTCCGTTGCCAGCCATGGTTTGACGGTCCCATCCGAATAACCGCGGAGGAACGAATCAAAAACGACCTGGGGGGTTTCGCCGCTGGCGCCGACCAGTTCAGCAGGCCAGCCTACTTCAGCGGGTACCGCGGTCGAGATCTCTCTCAGGGTGCCGCCCATCTTGATGGCGGGACCGGTGGTGGTGGTAGGAGAGGCCGTGGTGGTCGGTCCGGTTGAACTGCTGGTCGTCGTAACGGCGGACGAGGAGGTGGTTGTCGTCGTGCTGGAGGGTGAACTTGCTGTCGTTGTCGTCGAGGTGGTCGTCGTCGCATCACCACCGCACCCGGCCAGCACCGCTGCGATCAATACGAACGCACAGACTATGAAAAAGAACTTCTTCATACACACTAACTCCTTGTGATTATTTCATCCTGGTTCCGCTTGGTCCGCTGCAAATAAGATCCTGTTACCTGAGCCACCCCCTTTCTCCATTGTCTCCAGACCTTATCCCTTGTAAATTTTCATTCATCGTTGTTGGCGATTAAGGTTATATTACTCATTTTGCGGAAGCTTGTCAATAACTTAGTCATAATCAATTATTAGAAATGATACTTGACAAATCAGTCATGACGAATTATATACTTTATGAAACAGTTATTATATATACTGCAACAATGTGACGGGATAGATGCCGGCGGGGTTCTTTGCAGTGCAATACTGGGATTGGACGCAATATAATAGAACATCGCCGCAGGACCAGCGTCGTCTTCACCGGGGCGACCTGTAAATATAAAGAAGAACAAGGGTAGGTCCGTTGCCGCCGATTAGCGTACTTATAAAACCGGCCTCGAGCAAATGCAACCTCAAATGCGAGTATTGTTTTTACCATGACGTAGCCAGTAACCGGACGGTCGCCGACTTCGGCTTCATGAGCCTGGAGACGATCGACGTCATCATCAGCAAAGTCCTTCAATTCGCGTCCGGATATGCGACCTTCTCCTTCCAGGGAGGGGAACCGACGCTCTGCGGCCTGGACTTCTTCAGGTCCGTGGTGAAACTTCAGAATGAACATAACGGTAACAAAGTTGCGATAAACAATTGCATACAGACGAACGGGTACCTGATCGATGATGAATGGGCGCGGTTTCTCCACGATAATAAATTCCTCGTCGGCCTTTCCCTGGACGGCCCGCATGATCTTCATGACCGTTACCGGGTCGATGCCGCGGGAAAGGGCACTCACGAACGGGTGGTCCGGACGGCGGCGCTCTTCAACAAGCATAAAGTCGAGTACAATATCCTGTTCGTGGTGACGGAAGCGACCGCCCGGCGTCCGGACAAGCTGTACGATTATTACAAGGCCAATCATTACAACTTTTTACAGTTCATGCCGTGCATCGACCCTGAAGACACGGAACGCGGCTCGAACCGGTATTCTCTGAGTCCCCAGAGTTACGCCCATTTCCTGAAACGTTTCTTCGATAAATGGAGCGCGGATTTCCTGGGCGGCCGGGAGGTGAGCGTCCGGTATTTCGATAACCTGGTCAGGATGGTCATGGGCATGTCCCCGGAAATGTGCAGCCTCCTCGGCGCCTGCCAGTGCCAGTTCGTTTTCGAGTCCGACGGCGGCGTGTACCCGTGCGATTTCTACGTCACCGACGAATGGAAGCTGGGCAATATCCACGAACACGGTCTTCTTGAACTCTACGAGACCGATACCTGCCGGCGCTTTATTGAAAGCTCGCTGACCGCGGCGGCGGCCTGCCGCGACTGTCAATGGAAAGCCCTGTGCCGGGGCGGCTGCCGGCGGGACCGGGAAAACCCGCGGACCGGAGAACTGGAACGAAATTACTACTGTGAGTCTTTTACCGAATTTTTAAACGATGCAAAACCCCGGTTGATAGAGCTGGCGCAGTATGTCCGGAAGGTCAATGCGCCGCAACGGGGGACGCAAGCATGACTTCGATTGTAATACTACAAGGAAAGGTGAACGAGCATGGCGAAAAAAGAGCAGGAATTTCAAGGAGTGATAAAGACCTCCTATCTGGACTCGACTCCGTGGTGGCGGGAGGAAGACAGGGCCCCGGAGGGAGCGCCGAACGTCCTCTACATTGTGCTGGACGATACCGGCTATTCGCAGGTGGGCTGCTACGGGTCTTTCATCGATACCCCCAACATGGATTCCATCGCCGCGGATGGTCTGCGGTACACGGATTTTCACGTTAATGCCATGTGTTCCCCGACACGGGCCAGCCTTCTCACCGGCTGCAATAACCACACCGTCGGGGACGGCTACCTCACCAATTACGACCTCGGGTTCCCGCCCCTGTCGGGCAATGTCGATCCCAAGTACGGCTACATCAGCGAGACGCTCCTGGAGAACGGCTATTCGACCTTCGCCGTGGGGAAGTGGCACCTCTGCAACCAGAAGCACATGAACGGCGCCGGTCCCTTCAACCAGTGGCCGCTGGGCCGCGGTTTCGAAAAGTTTTACGGTTTCCTCAACGCCGCTACCAGCCAGTACTACCCGGACCTGGTGTGCGATAATCACCAGATAGACCCGCCCCGGACGCCGGAAGAAGGTTACCACCTGAGCAGCGACCTCATCGATAACGCCATCAAGTACATCGGCGACCAGAAGTCCTGTTACCCTGAAAAGCCTTTCTTCTGCTATCTGGCATTCGGAGCCATGCACGCTCCCCACCATGCCCCGAAAGAGTATATCGACAGGTACAAGGGCAAATTCGATGAAGGCTGGGACGTCTACCGGGAAAAGGTGCTGGCCCGGCAGAAGGAGATGGGCATCGTCCCGCCAGACACCGTCTTGACCGGGCATAACTACCTGGCCGATCCCTGGGACACCCTGACGGAGAAGCAGAAGAAGGTCTTTGCCCGGTTCATGGAAGTGTTCGCCGGGTACCTCACTTATACCGACGAGCAGCTTGGGCGCCTGCTCGATTACCTGAAAAAGATAGGCCAGTACGAAAATACGCTTATCGTCTTCATATCCGATAACGGCGCGTCCGGCGAAGGCGGCCCGGAAGGATGCTTCAGCGAATACTACCACCTCATGTCCATGAGATGGGCCAACCTCGTTACCGATGAAGAGCTTGAACTCATCGGTTCTCCGGAGGCAGCCAACCACTACCCCCGCGGTTGGGGTTGGGCGGGCAACACGCCGCTCAAGATGTACAAGACCTGGTGCCATGCCGGCGGCGTGAAGGTGCCCTGCATCATCAGCTATCCGGACAAGATCAAGGACAGGGGCGGCATACGGAGGCAGTACCACCACGTCATCGATATCAACAGGACCGTCCTCGATATCCTGGGCATAGAACAGCCGGACGTGATCAAGGGCGTCAAACAGGCGGAGAAGCCCAGCATCAGCATGGCGTACACGTTCGATGATCCGGACGCCCCGCGGCAGAGGCTCGTCCAGTATTACGAGATGCTCGGCAACCGCGGCATCTGGGCGGACGGCTGGAAAGCCGTCGCCGACCATGTCATCTCGGACAGCTTCGAGGAAGATAAATGGGAACTCTACCACACTGACGAAGACTTCTCCGAATCGGAAGACCTCGCCGAAAAGTACCCGGAGAAGCTGGATGAACTGAAACAAATCTGGTGGCACGAGGCGGGCAAGTTCGGCGTGCTCCCCATGCTGGAGAGTTACTACAAGAAAAAGGGCGGCTTCGACTTCAACAAGATGCTCAAGTTCGCCCCCGCCGAATACCGGAGCCGGTATGTCTTCCAGCCGCAGATGTCCCCCAATTCCCTGGCCCCCCGTCTGGCGAACAAGTCCTTCGTTATCACGGCCTATGTCGACCACAAAAAGGGCTGTGACGGCGCTCTGATCGCCGCCGGGGACAACATGGGAGGATACGCGGTCTACGTCAAGGACAACCGGCTGGCCTTCGACTACAACTACCTGGCGGAGAAGCACTTCCACAGGGAATCGGATTTTGAAGTGCCGGAAGGAAACATCACGCTCGGCTTCGAGTTCGTTGTGACGAAACCGGACCAGGGCGTGGGCCGACTCCTTATCGATGGAAAACCTGCCGGGGAGATACCCATCAAGGCCTATCCGCTGTTCTCGGGCGGCAAGTTTGCCGTCGGCAGGTACGCCCTTTCCCCGATAACCAAGGAAATGAAGTCCGCGGACCACTTCAGGTACAAGGGCGTCCTGGATAGAGTGGAGATCGATATGGAACGTCCGACGGACGATATGGACATCATGCTGGAGATCGAACGCGAACACTATAACCAGTAACCGGGCGCGAGGAGCTGATGATCCCGAAAATACGGAAAGGTGATACGAGCAATGGCTGAAGAAAAGCAGGAATATCAAGGCGTTATCAAGACGCGCTACATGGACTCAACGCCGTGGTGGCCGGAAGACCGCAAACCAAAGGACGCACCGAACATCCTGTATATCCTGCTCGATGACACCGGTTTCTCGGACGTTGGCTGTTACGGTTCCCTGATCGAGACGCCGAACATCGACGCCCTGGCGGCGGACGGTCTCCGTTACCGGGACTTCCACGTTAATGCCATGTGTTCCCCGACCCGCGCCAGCCTGCTCTCCGGCTGCAACTGCCACACGGCAGGCATGGGTTTCATCGCGGAGATAGACATGGGTTTCCCGGGTTATCACGCCCGCGTGGGACATGAGTACGGCTTCATCAGCGAGACGCTGGTCAGGAACGGCTACGCGACCTATGCGGTGGGAAAGTGGCACCTGGTACCGCCGGAGACCCGTTCTTCCACCGGACCGTTCGACCAGTGGCCGCTCGGCCGAGGCTTCGAGAAGTACTACGGCTTCCTCGGCGCCGCGACGGGGCAGTTCTACCCGGAACTGGTGCGCGGGAACGAGTTCGTCCAGCAGCCGAAGACCCCGGATGAAGGCTACCACATCAGCGAGGACCTCGCCGATAACGCCATATCTTATATCGGCGACCTCAAATCCAACGACCCGGACAAGCCGTTCTTCTGCTACCTGACCTTCGGGGCGCACCACTCCCCGCACCAGGTGCCCAGGCCTTACATTGACAGGTATAAAGGGAAATTCGACGAGGGCTGGGACGTCTACCGGGAAAAAGTGTTTAAAAAACAGAAGGAACTCGGCATCATACCGCAGGACTGCGAGCTTCCTGAAGTCGACTACGTCTCCCCTAAATGGGAGACGCTGTCTGAAAAGGAAAAACGGGTCCTGGCGAAGTATATGGAAGTCTATGCCGGGTTCGTCTCCCATACCGACGCCCAGATAGGCAGGGTGATTGACTACCTCAAGAAGATAGGACAGTACGAAAATACGATCATCGTGTTCCTTACCGATAACGGCGCTTCCGCCGAGGGCGGGCGCTGGGGCACGAGGAGCTTTGCTTATCACTACATCACGGAGCAGGACCCGCCGCTCATCAGCGAGGAAGAAACGGAGTTGCTGGGCTCGGAGGACGTCAAGTGCCATTATCCCTCGGGCTGGGCCCGCGCCTCGAACACGCCGCTGCGCATGTACAAGTCCTGGAACCACTGCGGCGGCATCAAGGTCCCGTGCATCATCACCTGGCCGGACGGCATCAAGGACAAAGGCGGCATCCGGGAGCAGTACCACCATGTCATCGACATCAACTCGACGGTACTGGAGATTTGCGGCATCGAACCGCCCGCCCGGATCAACGGCGTTGACCAGGCCCCGAAACACGGCGTCAGCATGGCGTACACCTTCGATAAGCCGGCAGAAAAAACGCGCCGGCACGTCCAGTACTACGAGATGGTCGGCAACCGGGGCATCTGGGCGGACGGCTGGAAGGCCGTCGCGGACCATGCCGTCAACCCGACGTTCGACTTCGATAAAGATGTCTGGGAACTGTTCCACACGGACACGGACTTCACGGAGAGTAAAAATGTGGCTGATAAGTACCCGGAAAAGCTCCGGGAACTCATCGACCTCTGGTGGCACGAGGCCGGCAAGTACGGCGTGCTGCCGCTGGCGGAGAGCCATCTGAAACGGGCCGAGGACTTCAATTCCAAGAAGATGTACCGCTATGCCCCGGTGAAGCCGAGGACCCGTTATATCTATTATCCCGAATTCAAGACCGGTCCCGGCCCGAGGCTCGCCCAGGACTCCTTTACCGCCAGGGCCTTCGTGACCTACAAAAAGGGCGACGAGGGGGCCTTGTTCGGGGCGGGAGATAACCTCGGCGGGTATGCCCTTTATATCAAGGACAGCAAACTGAGGTTCCATTTCAACTGGCTGGCGTACAAGCACTTCCACGTCGATTCGGACATCGAACTGCCTGAAGGCGATCTCGATCTGGCCTTCGATTTCTGCCTCACCCGTCCCGGCGCCGGGGTGGGCAGACTGCTCATCGACGGCCGGCCGAGCGGCAACATGTACGTCGAATCGCAGCCGCTGTTCCAGGGAGGGACTTTCAGCGTCGGCAAGTTCCCCTTTGTTTCCCCCGCGGGCGATATGAAGGAAAAGAAACGTTTCCCGTACACCAACCGTATCGACCGGGTCGAGTTCGACCTGGCGAGGCCGATAGGGGATATGGAACAGATGCTCGAACTGGAGCAGGCTCTGAAGAACGAATAGCCTGTGGTTAGTGATAGATAACAAAGCGGGGGCTGTTTCGGCCCCCGCTTTGGTTAATGCGACGGTGTTATCACTTATATTGAACGCCGCTCACCCTGAGCTTGTCGAAGGGCGAACCGATGGTTCGACAGGCTCACCACGAGCGGCTCGCCTGCTAACGTATGTTACCGCAACCAGTTACTAAACTTGTCTTATCGCCACTTGTCCACGGAGGCGCTGCCGGCGTACCCGTATTCGGAGACCTTCCACAGCGGGCTGGTCTCGCCGCCGACGACGATCAGGTTGATGTTCTCCGGGTTGGTGAACGGGGCGAACAGTGCATCGTCCGGGAGGGACTTCCAGGTAGCCAGCGGTTCGACGCCCTTGGCCGCCTGCGGTGCCAGCAGCATATCGATGTGATCGCTCTTCCAGTAGTCTCCGGCCCGTATCTTGATGTTCTCGCAGAGGTATTTACAGTAATCCAGTTTGGTGGCGAACCCCTCGTTGTCCCTGAGGTTCGCGGCGATGAGCGGGTCGATAACGATGGTCGCCCGGGAACCGAGCGGCGGAATGGCCCCGAACTGGCGGCTCAGTTCCTCGGCGAGGGTGCGGTTGGCCGCGCAGCCTATGCTGTTAACGAACGCCCAGCCTCTGAATATGCTCACGGCGCTTTCTTCCGGCTTGAAGCCCTTGTCCACGTGGAACGGCGTCCAGGCGCTCCTCTCCTCGTTCTCAGCCACGCACATGTTACCGTGGAGTTCCGGGCTGCCCTGTGAGCTCCACATGGTCCGTTTCTGTTTGGCGCATCCCCATCCGATGCTCATTAGCGTCCACGCCCGGCCGAGCACCGAATTGGCCTGGTTCACCGGGCTGAACGCGCCGATGCCCGAATTCATCTTCAGTTCGTTGCGGACCGGGCCGTTAACGAGCAGCAGGTTGCCGAAGGCGGTGGTGGAAGGGGCGATGGATGACTGCTTCATCGAGGCGATGGCCAGTATCACCGGCAGGTAGTCCGGCTTCGCCCCCGCCATGACCGCGACCACGGCGATATCGCGGACCGTGTACTTTATCATCTCATGGTGGTCGTGATCATAGACCTGCCCGACCTGTTCATCAGAATCATGGCTCGTTCCCTGGAGCATCCTCGCCACGCGTTCTTCGGTGGGAAGGATGATGGGCAAGCCGTCCGTCCATCCGAGGTCGTAGAACCGCTGCTGCAGTTCGTCCTCGGTACCGGTCAGGCTTTTCTCCCGCGTTCCCGTTCCGTGGATCGCCGCCGGTTTCGGTTTCTTTTCTGCCTGGGGTTTGGTCAGGGCGTCGATGATCTCGTCGATGACCGGCCTGCCGGTCTCCGGGTCGTTGCCCTCGAGTAGTTTTTTGTAGAGTGTTTCGGGAGAAGCCCCGATGACCGGGGCCGGGGTGTAGATAATAGGCAGTACCTGGGCCCTGGGGTAATTCTTTACTACCGCTTCCATCGTATGGGCGGAAATGGGGGCCACGGGGATATCGTAGTTCTGTTCAAGGTTGACCGCTCCTCCAGCAACTGCTGAAACGCAGCCCGGTCAGCCGGCCACCCCGATAACGGCGGCGTCCCCCTTTTCCTTGACCTCTTCCCACAGCTCATTACTGTCATCGGCAAAGACATGCCCCGGTTTACGCCTGACGACGGTGGTGACGGAAGGCATGTTCCGGTTGAACCACCGCTCCACTTCCTGCATGAAGTTCATGCCGCCGCCGAACCCGATGTCCACCAGGTACAGGGTCTTGTTCTCCAGTGAATCCAGGCGTTTGGCCAGGGTCACCGAGGACGGCTCGAACCTGAAACCGTCGGCCGCTCCGGGGAACCCGGGGGGCGGTTCGTCCGGCGCCAGTTTCTGCCGGTCCGCTTCGGGACTCAGTACGGTCAGTTTTCGTTCTTCAGCCATTCGCACCCTCCAGCGCTAGTATTTGTGTTGGGTAATCAGGTGTGAGAGGTTGCCCCGCGATTACTACAGCATACTCCTTCACAGGGTCTTCATGCAATTGACCGGATGCCATGCCGGCAGTCACGCCGCCGCGGCGAAAATTGGTAGTCCAAGCTGTTGTTGGTCTATAATGGATAACCGGCTTGCTGCGGTCCGGGAGGCCGGTCTAAAAACCGGATTGCCGGATGATGCCTTAACAACGAAAGAGAGAAAGGCGTAAGTATGTTAACCGGAAAGACGTTCGTAGACCCGCTGCAAATGCCGTTCTCGCGGC
This sequence comes from uncultured Dehalococcoidaceae bacterium, assembly GCA_964589285.1. Classification (GTDB taxonomy): domain Bacteria; phylum Chloroflexota; class Dehalococcoidia; order Dehalococcoidales; family RBG-16-60-22; genus DAOUEG01. The sequence continues at coordinate 9,372 of CAZPSP010000021.1, forward strand.
GGGGTTCTTACCTCTGCCTGGCCAACCGGAACGGCGGCAGCAATGAGTACGGCAAGGCGCAGCTATGGCTCGCCACAGCGCGCCAGCGCGCCAATGACAGGAATACCGCCAGCATCTTCGGCAGTAATCATTTCCGGCAACTCAGGCTGGAAATCGTCAAGGACGGGCTGCCGCGGCATTGCGTGCTCTCTACCACGCCGTACGAACTCACCATGGAAAGCCCGGTCGGCAGCGTGAGTTTCTGTATCGGGGACCACAAGTACGCAAAGTGCAGGAGTACCGACGGCATTGCCCTCCGTATCTCCCCCGCTTCCGGCGCCGGTATGCTGGGAGGGCCGGTCGCCTTCAATCTGCTGGACGGCTCCTGGAAGACCAATTTCGGTAACTATTTCATGCTCTTCGTCCCGACCGCCGGGAAGATACAGGAAGGCCCGATGGGCTCCATCGAAGTCATGCCGGATGCCGATGGCGTGGTCGAGCTCGTCATGGAAGAGTCCCTCGTCGATCCCAGACGGCGCGGTTCCTACCTGAGCTACGAAGAGTGCGTGGCCGCGGTCAAGGCCGATTTCGACGAGTTCGCCGGCCGCATCGCCCCTTCGTTCCCGGCAAAGTATGAAGAATTCGGCCGTAAGGCGCTCTGGACGATCTGGGGACTGACCGTCGTGCCGGACGGGGAGACCGTCTACCGGCACCAGATGGTCAAGATGATCCGTTCCAGCTTCGAGGGGGCGTTCTCCTGGCAGCAGGCGATGCATACCATGTTCCTGGCGCATGACCTCGAGTTCGCCTGGGAACTCCTGCTTTCCTGCTTCGATGTCCAGGACAGCACAGGGCGCACCGCGGATTCGCTGGCCTACAGCGGCGCCGGCGAGACGATGAAACCTCCCATCCAGGGCCTGGCCCTCCTGTGGCTCATGGACCACTACGATATATCCGGCCTGCCGGGAGATGAAAAGGAATACCTCTGGGACCGCATGGAAAAGTGGACGAAGTTCCACCTCGAATACCGCGACCTCGATCACGACGGCATCTTCGAGAACCATAATCCCGGCGAGACCGGCTGGGAAGCGGCTTCCTATTTCCGTGCCGGTTTCCCGCTGGCCAGCCCGGACATGAACGCCTACCTGGCCCTCCAGGAAGAGGCGCTGGCGAAGCTCGGCCGGCTCATCGGTAAGAGCGAGGACGTCTGCCGCTACTGGGAAGAAAAATCGAAGGACACCGTCAAGAAAATAGTCGATATGTTCTGGACGAAGGACGGCTGGACGGCGGTCAACATCGTCACCGGGCAGCACTCCGGCACGACCGGTATTCCCATCTACTGCGCCCTGGTGCTCGGCAAGCGGCTGCCGCAGGAGGTCATCGACCGTTCTATCGAGATACTCTACAGCAAGCCCGGTTTCGACACCCCGTTCGGGTTCGCCTCGGAGATGCTGGACAGCCCGTTTTTCAGCCACGGCTGGTGCGCCGGGAGCATCGCCACCCCGGTGCAGGCACTCTTGGCAATCGCTTTCGAGAACTGCGGCCGGCCGGACCTGGCGCGGTCGCTGGCGAAGAAATACCTCGATACCATGATGAATCACGGCCTCTACCATATTCATGATACCTTCACCGGAGAGGTGGAATACCGTCATGCCGGTTTCAAGTTCTTCGGAGAAGAGGAACTGTTCTATTCCGGCTGGACGGCAGGCAACTACATATTCTTCGCTCAGCGCTACGGCGACTGATGATGATAGTTGAAAGGAGTTAGTCTCATGGATTTCTTCAGGTCCACTTTTTACAACAGGTATACACCGCTGACCATGGAACAGATCTCGGCCAAACTGACGCCCGCGCCAAAGGCCGCGAGCGCTTCGCCGCTTTCCGGGGCGCTGGCCGGTAAGTCCCTGAAAATCGTCCTGGATGAGGGTCCGGCGCTCGATTACAAATTCGATAAAGATACCTTGACCTTCTCCGAAGGCGGGGCCAAAGCAGTAACGGCTCCATATGCCGCCAAAAAACTGGATGACATTGTCCTCTTTACCCACATGATTCCGGGTACCGTTCGCGGTTACGGCGTCGTCTATGATATGGAGACGAACCTGGTCACCGCCTTCGAACTCTGGTTCGGCGGCTTCGAGCCGGACAAGCGCGAGGTCTGGCGGGATTTCAAGTTCGGCTATGTCGATACCGGCGCCCCGGCCCCGGAAGCGCGCCATGCCCTGACCAACCGTATCGAGGGAAAAGGCACCTACTGGAAGAACGACAACGGCGTGGAAATGCTCTACTTCTTCCCGTCGGTGGTCTGGTCTTCCTTCGTCGAATTAAGCGATCCCCTCGGCGGCATTACCATCACCGCGCCGTCCGATTACATCAAGATAAATGACAGGCTCTACATCTACTCACGCGTCGAACAGGAATACTCCGGAACGTATACGCTCGAAGTTATCGACCTGTTCACGGTGCGGCACATCGGCATGAGGCTGGGCTTCGACAAGAACGACGCCCTCGATTACCAGATGTACTACGGTGAAGGCGAGGTCACCGGCCAGTCCACCAACCTGGAACCCCTGCTCGATTATGGAACGGAGATCCCCTACGATGAACGCCATCGCAAGCAGATCAATCCCCAGAACAAGGGCTCGCGGCCGGCGTACCGCCCGAGGTTCATGCACAAGGACTACTCCAAGGCGGAAGTGGATGAGATCATCAAAACCAACCTGAAGGTCTTCGAAGGCAGTTCCATCATGTCCAGCAAGAATACGATGGAGCCTTCCGCCTACATGGCAGGGAAGCAGTTCACGCTCCGGTATGACGACGGTCCGGCCTGGGAATACCAGATAACCGACATCGGTCACTTGAAGTGGCGGGAAGAAGGGGAAAAAACCTGGCATTCCGAAATATATGAAGGCTACGAAGCCGCCAAGGATATCATCATCTTCAGTCATATATGCACCGGGACAGACCCGCTCCGCTGCCTGACCCAGGCGGTGGACTTCTCCAACGCTCTCACCACCTGTGTGGACGCGCAGATCGGCAACGGGCGTAAACCCTGGGAAGCGGGACACAGGGCATGGTTCGGTGTCCTGGAATTGGACGGCGGGCCGGTACCTCCGGCCGTGGAACGTCACGGTTTCACTACGGAACTAGTCGGCAAGGCGTTCTCCTGGACCTACAGCGATATGATGCAGTCCATCCACGTGTACAGCTCTCCGGAGTCGTACTCATGGACCATCATGCTCCCGAACAATACCGGCGGCTGGATGTGGAGTTCTCCGTGCTTCTATGTGAAGCTCCGCGACGACGCTTACCTCATGAGCTGGACGGAAGACGCCTGCAACGGCAACCAGGGGACGTTCATCCTGAACCCCCGGATCATGCACGACGGCGGCTTCTTCTTCGGCGTCGGCGATACCAGCCCGGACGGCAAGAGCGATGTGCATCTCACGCCGATGGGCGCCTTCGCCCGGCCGCTGCACGGCTTCGATATCATGAAATACTACGATAAGAAACAGAAGAGATAGAGTTCAATGCCCGCGCCGCCATTCGCTCCGGGTGGCGCGGGCTTCCCTGTCCGCGGATATTATGACTTGGGATAATGCAGGCCCCTCCGTCCCGCTCGTCCTGAGCCTGTCGAAGGACGGAAGGCTTGTCATTCCCGGTTTCAACGCAAAAACCTATTCTTTCGGCGGGTCCCCGTCGTAGGCGCCCTGCGGGTTGAGAAATATCTTGCCCGGTTTACCCGGCAGCGGCGTGAGCCAGTCCGGACTGGTGTGCGGAAAGAGCAGCCGGGCCTGCCAGTGGATGGCGAAGTCCTCGGCCTTGACGTCCGGATACAAGCGCGTCATGGCGGCTACCATCTCGGCGCCGGTCTTCGCAGTGTTGTAGACCTCTTCGTAGTTGTCCAGGTACTTGATCGACCAGTCGATGCACTCCGTGTAAGAAAGCCTGCTGTTCTCCTGCACCTCTTCCATGAGGCGGACCTTGGCTGCATCGCAGTGGCCGGGAATGACGATGCGCGGATCGTACTCCCGCATCCGGGCGATGTCCTTGCGCCACTTTGCACGCCGGGCTACGTTGCTCTCTATCGGCCAGAGATGGCAGTCATGGAACGCGATGTCCGTGGCGCAGGCCACCTTGATGGACGGCACCCAGACCAGGGAGTTGTTGACGCTGTCGCCTTCCCAGCCGTCGGAGACCTGTATCTCTTCGCCTTCCAGCAGGAGGCGCGGTTCGTCCATGACCTCCGGAATGGTGGTCGCCCGGGGAATATCGTCCGGGCCGAAACGGTCGATGGCCCACATCTCCACTTTATCGCTGGACGTGGCGATGATGTCCTTGACCACGCTTGGCAGGGCCACGATTTTCGCCTTCGGGAACGCGTTCTTCAGCACCTGCAGCCCGAAGTGGTGGTCGGGGTGGAAATGGGACACATAAATGTGGGTCAGGTTCTTCCGCATGGTGATGATGTCCGCGACCATCCGGTGGGTATCGCTGAGGAGTTGGGAAGCATCGACTAATATCGCGTCTTTTTCCCCGTACAGCAGCGTGGAATTGCTGTTGAATCCGAGATAGCTGTGAAGAAAGACTTTAAACTTGAGAGACAATTCGGTTTTCCTTTCCCGCGGCGGAAGACAGATGAGTGTGCCGCGTCCGGACCGGCGCCCCGCCGGCGCTTGAATTATGTTAGTGTAAATTCTATCATGAGTCAACCGGGACTGTTCGTACATAAAGGAGGCTGGAACATGCGGAAAGAAAAATACCTGTGGGTCACGGCATCGCGGGCGAAACCGGGGAAGGAAGAAGAATACAATACGTGGTACGACCAGCACGTGACCACCTTCTTCAAATATCCGGGCCTCAAGCGGGTCAGCCGCAACAGGTGCGTCAACCCCTTCGAGTTCGGCGATGCCTGCGCCCAGTACATGGTCATCTACGAGTTCGACAGCAAAGAAGCGCTGGAAGGTTTTGGAAAAAGCGAGGTAATGGCTGTAGCCAAGAAGGAATACGAAGACAGCTGGGATGAAATCGGCGAAACGCTCTGGACGGGCTGGTGGGAGCCGAAGAAGACACTGGAAAGAGAGTAAGCTGCCTCGGCTAAGAAGGTCTGCTTTGGTTTTGGTTGATCGCGCTTGTCTTTGCGAGTCTGCTTGAGGCGGACGAAGCAATCCCGATCTCCGGGATTGCCACGGGGTCTAAAGACCCCTCGCAATGACAATTTCTATATAAATAAAGTGCATCCAGTTCCAGAAGAAAGTAGGTTAACAAGATGAACGTCATGGAAGCCATTAAAAAGAGGTCCAGTATCCGGGCCTATGAGGACAAACCGGTGCCGGAGGAAAAACTGGCGCAGGTGCTTGAAGCCGCCCGCCTGGCGCCCTCCGGCAGGAACAACCAGAACTGGAAATTTATCGTAGTGCGGGACGATGCTCTCCGCCAGGAACTCGGGAGGGCATCGGGAAATCAACCTCATGTCCATACCGCGCCGGTGATCATCGCGGCGGTGGCTACCGACCCCAAAGATATGATGCCCTGCAGTGTTCCGGCCTGGCCGGTGAACCTGGCCATCGCCATCGACCACATGACCCTGGCCGCCGTGGAACTGGGACTGGGAACCTGCTGGATAGGCGCCTTCGCCCAGGAGGAGGTCAAGAGGATCCTGAAAGTACCGGGAAAAATGACGGTGGTGAACCTGCTGACCCTGGGATACCCGGACGACCCCGGAAGGCCCAAGACGCGCAAGTCCATGGACGAGATCGTCTGCTACGAGGAATATAAAGAATAGCCATCGGATTCCAAAGCTGGCTGTTCACCGGTTACCGCTATAAGCCCCTGATATACTACAATGATACGAAACCGTTGCTGAAAAGCATCAGGATTTCCGGAGGGAAGACATCATGGGAAAGAAATGCCTGGTAACATACACGTCCTATTCCGGCAATACGGAAAAGGTCGCGGTCAGAATGAAGGAGACGTTCATCGCCAACGGCTGGGACTGCGATATGTTCAAGGTCCGTAAGAACGCCGACGATATCCTCAGGCCGCCCTTCGATGTGCCCGGATACGACTTTTTATGTATTGGTTCCGGACTCAGGGCGCACCTGCCGTATAATGAAGTGCTTAACATGTTAAGAAAATATAGAACGGGGATAGACCCCCGCATTACCCTGGGTTTCAGGGATGAAACCATTCCATACATTACCGAACCCATCCCCGAGGCGAAACTGGACCCGAAAAACGTCCACCGCAAGATTATCCTGGGGCCGGATTCTCCCAGGGCTATTATTTTTATCACCTATGGAGGCTACGAGTTCGGGCCCGTAGAGGCTGAGCCGGCGCTGCAATTGCTGGCGCTGGAAGTGGAGCATATCGGGTATAAGTGCATCGGCAAGTTCTGCTGCCCCGGCAAGTTCCTTGACGACCCCATGCCGAGGACGTTCCACGGGGACATCCGGGACCGTCCCAACGAGAGAGACCTGCTCAAAGCGCAATGGTTCATCGAAGAGAAGCTGGAGGAAATAACCGAAAGGCCGAAGTAAGTATGGAAAAGAAATACCAGCAGCATGTCGTTACCTGCAAATCATCACGTGGCGCCCACCAGGAAATAGTCCATCCGGCGATTTTCCTGAGGGGCGGTGAACAGTTCAACATCAACTTCTACATGAACTGGGAGGCGATTTCCCGGCCGTTCCAGATGGAACCGGCCGCCATGGTCCACGAGTTCGACCAGATTCTCTGCTTCATGGGCGGCAACATAACGGACATCTTTAACTTCAAGGCCGTGATAGAACTGTACCTCGGGGAAGAGGAAGAAAAGTACGTCATCACCTCTCCTACCATCGTCCATATCCCCAAGGGGATGCCGCACGGACCCCTGGAATTCAAGGAGGTCGCCGAGCCCATCCTGTTCCAGAACATCATGTTCGCCCCGACCTACATCAGAAAGGGAAGCTGAGGCCGAACATACCCGGTTAATCCCATCCTGTCATTAATTCATATTTCGGAAGGAGAACAGCATGATAGACAAAGGAATTTTCGATCTCACCGGCAGAGTAGCCCTCATTACCGGCGGGAGCCGCGGTATCGGGCGGGCGTTTGCGGAAGCCTGCGCCGCTTTCGGCGCGAAGGTCGCCATTGCCGCCCGCGACCAGGGGAAGATCGATGAGACGCTCAATATCCTGGCCAATTACAAGGTCGAGACCCTGGGCATCTCCGCGGACATGACCAAAGAAGATGATATCAAGAAAATGGTCGATGACACGGTCAAGAAATTCGGCCGCATCGATATCCTCTTCAATAACGCCGGCATCGCCCGGGCGCAGCGCCCCATCCACGAGGAAAACACCGCCGATTTCGATATCATCATCGATACCAATCTCCGGGCGCCGTTTCTCGTATTAAAATACGTCCTGCCCGTGATGATGAAACAGAACAAGGGATCGATCATCAACACTTCCTCGACGGCCGGCATCAGGGCGGAAGTTCCTGAGATCGCCCCGGTGGCTTACTGCGCCGCCAAGGCCGGGATCAACGTTATGACCCAGGTTGCCGCCATCGAATACGCCAAATACAATATCCGGGTTAATTGTATTGCTCCCGGCATGCACCGCTCCGAACTCGGCCACGACAACCCCAGGCCCCAGGGTCCGCCCGATCCGCAGATGATGGCCCTCATGCAGGAACGAATGCAGAAGACCAATGAGGACATCCCGATGAACCGCATGGCGGATGCCGAAGAACTCGCCGGCCTGGCCGTGCTCCTGGCATCGGATGCCTCCAGCTATATCACCGGCCAGATATTCGCGCAGGACGGCGGAAGGTCCGCCAAGCACTAGGAAACCACAATAAGCGTGAGAAAATACCGGCGGGGCGTTCTATAATGCCTCGCCGGTTCAGTCTGACAGGGGACCTCAGTCCCCGTTGTTCTTTAGAAACTCTTCCGCCAGCCTCACGGCATCGTCGGGAGAAAGGCCGAGCGATTCTTCATACGGCATCTCGACGTACTGCTTCTCCAACTCCTCGATCAAGGTATTGAAGTTTGGGTTCTGCTGCCGGACGAAATCGAGTTTTCCTTCCATGTCGCTGATGTCTTTGTCGAGCTTGCTGAAGTCGATGTCGCAGTGCATCAGGTCTCGCAGACGGACGAGGATGGCTTTCACAGACTTGGGACTTTCACCGAGGAACACATTGAAGTCCGGATAGCAGGGGACCCTGGCGGTGAAATTGACCGCTTCCAGCCCTTTTTCCCGGCACGTATAGACCAGCATCTGCCCGTAAGACCCCATGCCTTCCCGGTTGGAGAACGTAACGCTGTAACCCTCCATCTCTACCTTGACTTCCGGGCTGGAGCAGGTGCAGGAAAGCAGCGGTTCCCGGGTGTACGGTGTCATGTCCAGGATGGCGCCCATCGAGTAGAGGCGCGCCGCTCCGAATTGCAGCGCCACGTCTGCGATCGTCCCGGCGTATTCTTCCCAGTTAAGGTTCGGTTCATCGCCGCGGAACAGTATCAGGTCGTGGTCGGAACCCGTCTTTGCGTAGAAGAACTCATTGGCGGGAAACCGGGAATCGGTGATCAGACCGTCTTCCATTCTGAAGGCAGGGCGGAGGCTGTCGACTCCCGGTATCTGGTAGATCCGGTACCGGGAAGCGGGCATCTCCGCGAACTTCACCGCGTGGAACTGGTTGATAAAGTAATTCACCCCGCCGATCGATACGTTGCCGCTGTTGAACGACCCGGTCAGGCCGCAGATGACATAGGGCTTTCGTAAAGAAGGTTTTTCGATGTAGTTGACGTTGTCTTCGCTGGCCATTAGTTTGCCTCCGATTGGTCTTTACTACATTATAGCACCCGTGCCGCCGCGGGTCTCATCAAGCGGCAGATTTCGTTGACCGGAAATCGCTCTGGGGCTTCTCACTAGGTAAATTCCGGCCTCAAGATACGTCCGTTCCCAGATGGATAATTTTACCGGATGAAAGACAATGATGGGAAGGGTCGCGTTTTTCATGGTGACCGGTACGCCGCCACGGCCGGTTTTTACAGGGATTCCACGGCAGAATGGCAGGCGGAACGGTCGCCCGTCCGCGGCCCCGGGAGGTGTGGTGAACTATGAACATGAAAAGAACACTGGCCGGACGCGGCGGTATCATCATCACGATAGCGGCGCTCCTGCTCACCGTTGCTCCGGGTCTCTTTACCGTCGTTCAAGCCCAGGAAGGACCATACGCCGAGGCCGTCATGGATGACGATAACAGCCTCATCATGCATGTCAGCGGAGCGGTGGAATCCCCCGGCGAAGTGACGGTGGAGTACGGGAGCGAAGGCGTTGGACCGTTTATGACCGCTCCGGTGAGCACCAACGGCACGGATTTCTCCGTCGAGGTCATGCGGCTCCGCCCTGAGACCGAGTACGATTACCGGGTCTACCTCACGGCTGCAGGAAGCGCGCCGGAGTTGCAGTCCGAAGGTACGTTTCTGACGGGGCCGCTCCCGGCGGGGCTCCAGGGCGCCGATATCGAGCTTGTCGAAGGCACTCCCACGTACGACCTCGTACTGCTGGACTTCAACGATAATGACTTTTACGGTATGATCGCCATCGACAGCGAGGCCAACATCGTCTGGTACTACAAGCACGACAAGCCCGTGTTCGCCATCGACCGGACGGACAACTACAGCCTGGTCTTCAACGAGATCGGCGACGGCCGGACCGGCTGGTCGTTGAACCAGATCGCTCCCGACGGCACGAAAGAATTCGTCGTCGAAGATGTCCTGCAAAACGGCGAGACAGCCGGCCCGCACGGGCGCTGGCACCACGAGGTGATTCTGAGACCGGACAACAAGGTCTGGACCCTGGGGATGGAAATCCGTCCGGTCGCTATCGATGGAGAATATACGCTCCAGGCCGGAGCGACCATCGAAGAATGGGACCTCGAAGCCGGAACGGTCACGCGGCTCGTCAGCACCTTCGATATCATGGATGCGGCGACGGACCGCACCGCTGCTTCCGATGTCACCGGCGGCTTCTTCTGGAGGGGCGCCGAGGACCAGTACGCGGATGTGGCCCAGGACTGGAACCATGCCAATTCGCTGGAAGTGCTGCCGGATGGCAAAATACTGGTATCCCTGCGTCACCTGAACCAGCTTATTGCCATTGAACCGGACTTCTCCGCGGTGGCCTGGCGGCTCGGCGGCCCCGGCAGCGACTTCACGTTTCCGGAACCGACCGACCAGTTCTGGCACCAGCACTTCGCCCGGATGCTGCCGGATGGGAACATCCTGTTGTTCGATAACGGCAACCGCCGGCCGGAAGAACAGGGCGGCCAGTATTCCCGGGCGATGGTGCTGGAACTGGACTTCGATACCATGGAAGCCCGCAAGGTCTGGGAGTACCGTCACGATCCGGACCTCTATGCCGGCTGCTGTTCCAACGCGTTCAGGATGGAGAACGGCAATACCCTCATCGTTTTCGGGCAGGATGACGAGCACGATCCGCCTGTCCATACCCTGGTGGAAGTCGATCCCGACGGCAACCTGGTGGCGGAAATACAGATAAGTTCGGAAGGGAAAGGCATCCAGTACCGGGCTTACCCGATAGCGTCTATCGACGGTGAGACAACGGCCGCCATACAAAACGGGTAACATAAAAAGTATTGTTTACAGGCCGTTATCGGGGTATAATCGGCATGTTCGAGGTTTCCCGCCGGCCGGATTGCGATGGCCGGCGGGAAAAGGAAGTGGAACATGCCGGAAATTAAAAACGTTCCGGAGATCACCGGTGACGAGCTGGTGAACGTCAACCGGAACGCCATCGAGCACCGCGCCACGTGGATGGGCCTCATCTACGAGGAAGCGGAAAAGGCGGGCGTCGATGGCGAGGACATTATCCGCGAAGCCGTCGCCCGGACGGGATGTCTGCATGGCTCGGCGATCAAGGCAAAGCTGAAAACCCCGGCCAGGCTTGATGAATTCGCCGATGCCTTCCTCACCGATCTCGGTCTCAAGACCTTCGAGATGGAGATAACGAGGAAAACCGAGGACGAACTCGAAATTCGTTTCCATTACTGCCCGCTGGTGGCCGCCTGGCTCAAGGCCGGGATTCCTCCTAAAGATATCCCGATCTTGTGCGATCTGGCCATGGAAGGCGATCGCGCCATCGCAGAAACGGTCGGTGTGGATTTCATCCTTGGCGCAACCATCGCTGCCGGCCATCCCGTCTGCGAACTGCGCTTTTTCCGGAGTAAATAAGGTGTGCCCGGGTCCGGTCCGGAGTATGGACTGTTTTCACATTTACATAAAATGAGGAGACGAGACATGGACAGTGAAATCCAGCTTTACCGGGACCTGCAAAAATTCCTGGACACTCTGCCGGGCGGCTTCCCGGCGGCGGAATCCGGGGCGGACATACGCCTGCTGCAGTACCTCTTCACCCCGGAAGAAGCCCGTGTTGCGCTGTACCTGACCATGAAGCCGGAAACAGCGGCGCGGATCCGGCAGCGCATGGCTGAAGATGGGAACGAGGTCTCTTTGGAAGATGTCCGCAATCTGCTGGAAAGCATGCTGTACAAAGGCACGCTGAGACCGTATTTCACCGGGTATGACGAGACCCACTACCGCGCTCCGGACCCCACCGCCGGGGGCATGCTGAGCGTGCAGCTGGACCACAAACTTACCAAAGAGTTAAATGACCTGATGAATGCTTATATCCGGGAATCGTTCGGCAAAAGAGCTTCCGGCGTCAGCCGCAACCCCCTGCGGACCGTGCCCGTGGAGAAGAGCATTCCCCGGCCGGAGAAAGTTCCCGTCAATACCTACGACGATATCAGGAAGATGATCGATGCCGCGCCGGGGCCGTTCGCCGTGGCCAACTGCGTCTGCCGGCAGAAGGCGGAGCGATTCGGAACGAAATGCTCGAAAACGGAACTCAACGAGACCTGCCTGATGGTCGACCCCGACCATGCCCGGCGGTACGTGGATATGGGAATCGGGCGTTACATCGAAAGGGAAGAGGTCTTCGACATCCTGGCCAAAGCCCAGCAGGACGGGCTGGTCGTCCAGCCGGAAAATTCCCAGCGTCCGGAAGCTGTCTGCATCTGCTGCGGGGACTGCTGCGTGTTCCTCAAACCGATGAAAGCCCTCCCCCGGCCGGCGGAGTTTTTCATTACGAACTTCTATGCGGTCGTCAGTCCGGAACTCTGCAACGGCTGTGAAATCTGTATCTTCCGGTGCCAGATGGACGCCCGGTCCATGGTAGATGGTATCGCCGTTGTGGACCTGGACCGGTGCATCGGGTGCGGCAACTGCGTGGTCCTGTGCCCGGTGGGCGCCAATCGCCTTAACAAAAAGGTCACAGAGACCGTGCCGCCGGCGGACAAAGAAGACTACTACAAAGTCCTGCTGGACCGGCAGTAACCATCCGGACATCCCCCACAGCGTACAAAAAGCCTCCGGCGCATAACCGGGGGCTTTTTGTCCTCAGGGAGTGACAGTGATATAATCGGCAGAGCCTGAAGAAAAGCGTTCAGAGGAGGCGATAGCCATGCAAAGAAAGTACCCCCACCTGTTTTCTCCATTCAGGATCAGGAATACGGTGTTCAAGAACCGGATCATCGCCTCGCCGCTCGGCGCGTGGACGCTGTCTCCCCACAATTACATGGTGGACTATGCCATCAGCATGTTCGAGGCCAAGGCCGCCGGCGGTCCCGCCGCCGTGACCTTCGGGCATACCGAGGTCAACGCCGAAGAACCGGATACGGACGGCTTCGGTCTTTATTTCAACCTGCGCAAACGGGAAGGCATCGCTGCCATATCGGAATTTGCCGCCGCCATCAAGCAGCACGGCGCACTGGCATCGCTCCAGTTGAACTACAGCGGTTATTACGGCCCTTCCGAGTCCGTCAGCCGCCGCCAGGTCATGAAGGCCATGACGGAAGAGAAGATCATGCAGACCATCGACCAGTACGTGGTTTGCGCGAAAAAGCTGAAGCAGGCCGGGTTCGATATCTGCATGATCCACGGCGCTCACGGCTGGCTGCCGATGCAGTTCTTCTCCGCGGATGTCAACCGCCGCACCGATAAATGGGGCGGCAGCCTGGAGAACCGGATGCGTTTCCCGCTCATGCTGGTCGGCGCCATCCGCGACGCCATCGGCGAAGATATGCTGCTCGAATACCGTATCAGCGGCTACGACCCCGAGACGGAGCCGGAACTTTTCGAGGAGAGCGTGACCTTCATCAAAGCCCTCGAGCCGATGGTGGACCTGGTCCACGTGTCCTCCGGGGCCATCGCCTCGCAGGGCCGGGGCGGGCATACCTTCCCGACCTATCTGGAACCGGCAGGACTGAACATCCCGCTGGCCGCCGCGCTGAAAAAGCGGGTCTCCGTACCTATTGCGGTGGTCGGCAACATCACCGAACCGGACATGGCGGAAAGTATCGTCGCGGAAGGCAAAGCGGACCTTGTGGCTATCTGCCGCGCCTTCGTCGCCGACCCCGAATGGACGAACAAGGTCCTCCGCGGGCGGGAAGACGAGATTCTCCCCTGCCTGGAATGCTACAACTGTCTGGAGGTCATGCACCATACCCATTACCTCGGCTGTGACGTCAATCCCCGATCCGGGCGCGAGCACCGGTTTGGAGAGATCACCCCGGCCAAAATTTCCCGCAAGGTCACTATCGTGGGAGGCGGGCCCGCCGGCATGCAGGCCGCCATCACCGCCGCGGAACGCGGTCATCAGGTGACCCTCTATGAAAAGTCCGACAGGCTTGGCGGCATTCTGAAGGTCGCCGATTCCGACCCGATCAAAAGGCGTGTCCGGAAATACCGGGACTACCTCATACGGCAGGTCGCCGCGGCCGGTATTTCCGTAAACCTGAATACCGAGGCCACGCCAGAACTCGTTGAAGCCGGTCGTCCGGATGTCGTCATCGTCGCTTCCGGTTCCCATCCCATTGTTCCCGATATCCCCGGCGTGGACCGTCCCAACGTCATTACCGCCATCTCCGCCCACCAGCCGGGCGTGACCTTCGGAGACCGCGTTGTCATCGTCGGCGGTAACCTGGTCGGCTGCGAGACGGCCCTGTTCATCAGGGAAATGGGTAAAGATGTTACCGTTGTCGAGATGACTGGTACCCTCCACGCTGACGCCAACTTTGCCGTCGGGCCGTCCCTGGACGAGCACTTCGAGCACGATAATATACGCGCCATTACCGGCGCACGCTGCACCGGCATTACCGATGACGGTGTCCGTGTCGCGCACGGGGACGGCAGGACGGAAGTTATCCCGGCGGACACGGTCATCCTGGCCGTCGGCATGCGCGCCAACTCGGATGTCTTCGAAGCCATGTATGATTGCGCTCCGGAGGTGATACCGGTCGGCGACTGCATCAAGCCCGGCACTATCCGGCAGGCTTCGCGGACCGGCTACTTCACCGCCCGCGATATCTGACCGCGGGTGTCCGCCTGTTACTGTTTTCTCCGGGGTGTAAGGTGGTTCCCCGGCCGCAGTATGGCGCCTGTTTT
>CAZPSP010000022.1:0-23651 GCA_964589285.1 uncultured Dehalococcoidaceae bacterium
CCGAGTTGGAACAACGACTTGACGTCCTCCAGGTGGCCGACCTCTCTCTCGTTGAACAGCGTGAACGTTTTTCCGTCTTTGATAACGGTAACATCGATGCTTTTTTCACTGGAGTTGAAATACCTGATGAGGCCGTCCGCTGCTTTATCGAGTTCCTGGAGAGAAATACCGGTGACCTGGCTGATGCCATAGGTTGTAAAACTATGATGGTACAGCGCCCCGCAGTTGACGGCCACGCTGATACAAAGCGTCAGGAGGAACAGAGGGACGCAGATGATGAACAGGACGCGGGCGATGAGCGGCACAATGCGTGTTTTCACACTTCGATTGTAGCGCACTTGAGGCTGAATGAAAAATGAGTCAGCGGTGTGCAGCCCTGGCGACCTTGGAAAAACCGACCAGCACCGTTCCCAGGAAGATGAGACCGGCGACAAGATAAAAGGCGATGAGATAGCTGGTTGTGGCATCGAAAACTGCGCCCGCTACGTAGGCGCCGAGCGACTGGCAGACCACCTGGATGGGAAGGATAATGCCGAATGCCTGAGAGTAAGCCGCTCCGTGGAAGTGGTTGCTGATGAAGGTAGGCATGGCCGTGGTAAGGGCGCCGTTACCGAGGCCGATCATGGCAGCATAAAGGTACAGAAGGGTAAGATTGCGGCTGGTAATCAGGAGGACCATGGCCAGCAGCATGATGAGGAAGCCGCCCAAGGCCAGGAAACGCATGTTGAGCTTCATTGCCATGGTCCCGAAAGTGAGACTGCCGACGAATATCAAGCCGGAAAGGACGCTCATCGTCGTTGCCGCGGTAATAGCGCTGTATCCAAGGTCCTGTATATAGGATACCTGGTGTGTCATGATAACGCCCAGGGCAAACGTATTGATGCCGGCAAAACCTCCGACGAACCAGATGACCGGCGATTTTAAAAGTTGCCGGACGATATTGCCTACCGGAACGCTGGCGGCAGGTGTGGGGTTCTCTTTTTTCTTGATCTCCGTATAGAGGTCCGGCGGCGCGCCGTCGGGCAACTGGTGTTTGTCCTCGGGGCGGTCACGGGTAAGCACGAAGCCGCCAATGAAAACACCGAGGAAACCGGCGATGGCTGCCAGCGCCACATAGGCGAGGCGCCAGTCAATGAGGTCGATGAGCCATGCGGAAAGCGGAGGGAAAACAAAGCCTCCCAGCCCGCCGAAAGCTGTAAACAACCCGAAGGCCAGCGGCCGTTTTTTTATGAACCAGTTGGCTACCACCGCCGTAGCCGCGATAAAGCCGCCGAAACCGGCGCTGAAACCAATGCAGATAAAGAGGAGGTATACATGCCATATCTCTTGCACGAAAGCGAGACAAGCCAGCCCGATAACCGCGATCAGATTACCCAGTACGATAGCCCGGCGCGGCCCGAGGCGGGTCACCAGGACACCAAACAGCGGGCTGGGAAGGCCGAACGCCATCACGCCCATGGACAATGCCAGTGAAAGACTGCCCCGGCTCCAGCCGAAATCTCCGGATACCACCGGCAGAAACACACCGAAGGTGTTGATGAAAACGCCGCCGATGGTGAAGATAACGAGCATAACGCCCGTGAGAGCGAACCAGCCGTAAAAACGGTTGTTGGCGGACATGGTCGTTTCTCGTTGCAGGGTCATGAACAAAAACTCCCGTCAAGCACGCAGTACGATTTAACCGCTTTCCGGGAGTAACAGCAACCGGTAAGACCGTTCGAGTGCCGGTAAAGGACCTACTTAAAGTATAGTGTTTTGCCGGGCGTAAAAACAAGGAGATCAAGTTGACGGTAGGGGGTCAATCCTGTAGAATTACTAGTGTCCGCGGGCGGTTAGCTCAGTTGGTTAGAGCGCTGCGTTGACATCGCAGAGGTCATTGGTTCAAATCCATTACCGCCCACCATCGTTCGATAGGCAGACCTCCCAACCGCTTCTCCAGTACGCCGATGACCGGTAAGTAGTAGTGTATCTTTCTCTCCCGATCCAAAACCTCAACTTCTTTGTTATTGAAGCCCTTTAATAGTGCCCATTTGCCGCCAAGTTCGCTTTTTACCAGGATTTGCCGCAACCACGTAGCTTTGTACCATTTCAGGTTCCAACTCAACCTTTCATCAGACAATAGACTTTTGACATTGGAGCCAAATGCGCCAAGGGTATTTCCCCCGATTCTATGGCATCATACCCTCGTTAGAGTCGTGGTCTTACTGGATGATTAAGATTTTGATAATGCAGACCTTCTGGATGCCATGATTGATAACTCACGACCGGTTATGGAATTCGGGACAGCCAGAAGACATTATTAACAGTCTTGATCAATTCGCTGGCTGCAATGGGTTTATTGAGAAAATCCGTTGCGCCGCAGGCATAGGCCATTTCAATCTCCCTCAGGCCTTCCGCCGTGGCGCCTTTGGTCTCATCGGTGTTTCCCCTGGCCGTCAGGAAGACGATCGGAATCTCCTTGGTGGCTTGGCTGGATTTTAACTGGCGGCAGACGGTATAGCCGTCCATGCCCGGCATGACGATGTCCAGGAGTATTAGATCATACGCGCTTTCCCCGGCCTTTTTCAGTCCCTCCTTACCGCTCAGGGCGGTATCGGCTTCATATCCCTGCCTGGCAAGAACGCCCTGGACGATCCTGGCCAAAGCCTTATTATCATCGATAATAAGAATCCGTTTCTTATCTTTCATCTCCTGCTCCCATTACCGTACCGGCTATACCGCTTTCTGCGGTGTCCTGGTCTCTAACGCGGTTTTCCTGACGGATTCCGCAAAATCTTCTCCTGCACGCTCCAGCTTCCCAAGCCATATCCCGGCCCGGCTGATGTCTGCTTCTCTTCCCATGGTCTCTAATTCTAAAGCTATTTCTCCCAGGATGGCCCCGCCCAGGCTGCGGGCCGCTCCCTTGATTGAATGAGCGGCGTTCCGGACACCTTCGGCATCATTGTTGTCAAGGGCTTTCTTAAGGTTGCCAAGTTGTTCCGGATAGTCATCGGCAAAGAAAATTTCGACTGCTTCACGGTAGAGTTCCATATCACCGCCGAAGATCTCCATGGCGGCGTTCAAGTCGAGCGCCGGCGCAGTTGCGGCTTCTTGAGAGGAATTATTATCCTGTTGCGGCATGATGCCGTCGAGCACTGCTTCTAGTTCAGCTTGTTTGACGGGCTTGGAAAGGTAACCGTCCATCCCCGCCGCAAGGCACCTCTCCCGGTCTTCCTTCATCGCATAGGCGGTCATGGCAATGACCGGGGTACGCGTGCCGGTCTCACTTTCAGCGGCGCGCATACGTTTGAGTGCCTCAAAGCCGTCCATGATCGGCATTTCTATATCTGTCAGCACGAGGTCATACCCATATTTACGAAAAAGCTGCACCTCTTCCAGTCCGTTACCCGCGATGGTAACGATATGCCCCATCTTCTCGAGCGTCTTTTTGGCGATCAACTGGGACGTCGGGTTATCTTCAGCTACCAGAATCCTCAAGCCGGTATGGCTCGTCCGTGGTTTTTCAATTTCCGGTCCGACCAGGTCGGATGCAGTTTCGAGTCCAATTGCGTGCCGGACCATCGCCGCCAGAGCTTCGGCTCTCACCGGTTTACTCACGTAAGAAGAGATGCCGTACTCCAGGCAGGATTCCATGGCAGCGCTGATGTTTTCCGGGTTCAGCATCATAACGACGGCGGGCCTGTCGGTAAGCTGACCGAGTTCCCCGGCAACCTTCAGGCCGGAAACCAGCGGCATTTGGTAATCCAGCAATAAAAGCCGGAACGGCTGGGGACGCCCATCGGCCTGGCGCAGCTTCGTGAGGGCTTGAACACCGTCGGGTACCTCGGTCACCAGGCAGCCCCAGTTTTCCAGGCGGAGACGAAGAATGGACCTGACGGTGGCATTATCGTCCACGATCATGGCTTTGACTCCAGCCAGGTCCGGGGTAACATAGGGCGAGGGCTTCTGTGTTTTTTGCATCCGTAATCGGATCGTGAACATGAAAGTGCTGCCGGAGCCGGGATTGCTTTCCACCCAGATGTCGCCGCCCATGGCAGTAACCAACTGACGGCAGATGGTGAGCCCGAGTCCGGTTCCGCCGTGCAGACGGCTTATGGATTCGTCGGCTTGTTGAAACATATCGAAGATGAGATCGATCTTATCTTCCGGAATACCGATACCGGTATCGCGCACGCTGAAACAGAGTTCGATCTCCCGGCGTTTCCCCGGATTTTTACGGATGTCGATGGAGACCTCTCCATGATCGGTGAACTTGACAGCGTTACCGACCAGGTTGATCAATACCTGCCGGAGGCGCACCGGATCACCGATAAGGGAAGTGGGCACGTCCGGATGGATATACCCCGTCAATTCCAACCCCTTCTGGAACGCAGGCACCGCAAATATCTCCAGCGTTTCTTCCAGCACTGAGTTGAGATCAAATTCAGCGGAGTCCAGTTCTATCTTGCCCGCTTCAATCTTGGAAAAATCCAGAATATCGTTAATAACTTCAAGGAGCCGTTCCGTGGATGATCTGGACATAGAAAGGTAATTCCGCTGTTCGTTGCCAAGCTCGCTGTCCAGTACCAGATCAAGCGTCCCCATGATGCCGTGGATCGGCGTGCGAATCTCATGGCTCATGCGTGCCAGAAAATTGCTTTTGGCTTTGTTCGCGACATCGGCGGCTTCCTTGGCCGACCGTAGTTCCGAGGTGCGTTCATCAACCAGTTCTTCGAGATGGTCACGGTGGGCTTCTATCTCGCGGACCAGACGATTGCGTTCGGTGACATCACGGAAAATGAACCTGATATTGGCCTCGCCGTTTTGCTCGTGCAATGTGGCATCCCCGATGACTTCTATGGACCGGCCGCTTTTCGATAATAAGACGGTTTCTATATTATCAATGCTCTTGCCGCCGGTCAGTTCACCACACAATGTCCGGCACTTATCGATGTGGTCCGGATGAATGATGTCCCAGACGGTCATGCCGGCGATGTCCTCACGGGTGTATTCGAGGACATGGTGCCAGGCCCTGTTCACATAAACAAAATGACCGTCCATGGTAACGCTCTGGATCAGTTCAGACGCACTATCGAACAGGTCCCGGAAACGTTCCTCGCTTTCCCTCAGCTTCTCTTGTGCGCGTTTGGCCTCGGTGATATCGATGGAGGTGACGATCATAAAGTCCAGTTTCCCCTCATGGGAGACGCACGTCCAGTTCATGTCTAACCAGTATTCTTCACCGTTCTTTTTAATGGCTGATATCTCACCTCTTCCCGATGACATCGACCGCAGGTGCCCCATAAAAGCGTCTTCCGCTTCTTTGGGGGTATCCTTCGGCCACCACGGGTAAGGAACTTTCAGACCGCGTACTTCTTCGAGTGTCCAGCCACTCAGTTTTTCCCAGGCAGGATTTACATACCGGACAGAACTGTCCGGATTATATACGACAACCTGATTGGGAGCGTGCTCCAGCAAACTTGAATTGAACCGTTCGCTTTCCCGCAGTTTTTCCAGCATTCGGCTCTTATACAGGGCAGTAGAACATATTTCCGCCAGGAGGTTCACACGGCGGGCGTCCTCTTCCGTGAAATCTGAGGGTTTATTAGCCAAACCGATAATACCAACCGTTTCACCCGTTTTCTTTAACGGCGCGAACATCACGTTTTTAAGGGCAACGTGGCCGGGCGGCATCATTTTGGCCCATTCACTGTTCATGAAGTCATTCTCAAATGTGGGTTGTCCGGTCTGATAAGCTTTTTCACGCAACCCTCGGACCGGCATGGGGAGTGAAGCGTCCACCGTGCACGGCATACCCCCTGATTCCAGGAACAGGATATCATTATTGCACGTCTGTTCATTCAGAAGGGCTACATATCCAGACCGTGCGCCGGTGAGTTTGCGGCATATATCGAAAATAGAACGGGCGACAATATTGAAATCATCATATTCAAGCACTGCCTGCTGAGCTTCGTTCAGGAGTTTGAGGTGCTCCTCGGTCGCGCGCAGAGCCTTTTCGTATCTGGTTCTCTCGGTAGTATCCCGGCACACGCAGAGAATATACTTCTCTCCATTGAAAACGATCGCATTGGTATTGATCTCAACATCATAGAGAGAGCCGTCCTTTCGCCTGTGCTCCGTCTCAAGGTGCTGCCCCTTTTCATCAACGACCTGGAGCATTCCCTTGACCATTTCAGGCGGGTATTGGTATTCCCAATCCCAAACGTGGAGGTCATATACTTCTTCCAGGGAATAACCGATCATTTCCGCAAACCGGGCATTGGCTTCATATACGCTGCCATCCTGGCGGAGAGTTACAATGCCGTCCCGGGATTTTTCCAACAGCGTTTTGCGGCGTTCGACTTCTTCATAAGCCTCCATTTCCGCCAGTTTACGGTCGGTAATGTCCGACCAGCTGATGATGAGCCTCCGGGTGCCATGGTTCCTGGTGACCCACTTCTGCCGGCGGACAACCCAGAAAACCTCTCCCTTCTTATTGACGAACAGGGTTTCCCTTCCCCCCCTTCTGTTTATGCTGCGGAAAAGAGACTTACTATTTTCTTCAATATCTTCCGGCCTCCACCAGGGATAAGGGGCCTTATGATCTTTGATCTCGTTCAGGCAATAACCGGTGAGTTTTTCAAATTCCCGGTTTACGTATTCGATGGATGTATCCGGCCGGAGCACAATGACGGGATTCGGTGAATTTTCAAGCAGGTTGGCGGCATATTCCTGACTCTCACGGAGGGCCTGCAAGTCACGACTGCGTTCTATGGCAATAGCGCAGATGCGGGCTGACCAGGCAAGAATAACCAGGTTCTGTTTTCCCGGCTGCCCCGTCTTTGCGCTGTAATGGCCGATGGTACCGAGAAGTTTTCCCTTGGAACCGATGACCGGCTGTATCCAACAGGAATGGAAGGTGTGTTCCGGCTGTAGGCCATCGGCGCTCTCCAATGCCGTGAAAGCGGTACCAACTCCGATATCCGGTATGATAACTCTTTTCTTGGAGAAGGCGCACATCCCGGAGGGGCTCCCGTCTGGTTCAACTGCGATTCCCGACTGAAGGCGCGAAAGATACTCTTTTGGAAAGCTCGGCGCAGTTGAAAAGACGAGCCTGTTATCTTCTTCCTTGTAGAGCATGATCATGGACTTGATATCGGGATCGTTGACTTCCGCCAGGCGGACGATAGCATCGAGTATATTTTCCAGCGGTTTGCCCTGCCCGATCATGGTGAGGATCTTGTGTTCGGCTTCCACCAGCCTGGTCTGCTGTATTTCCGAAGTTACATCTATTCCGATAGTTAGAGCGCATTCTTCTCCATTAACAGTGATGAATTCCGATGACACCTTCCAGGTATGGACCTCTCCCATCTTATGGCGGAGCCCGATAAGCTGCCCTTTGACGCCTTTATTTTCTTTGAACAGCTTGATCATGCTTTGCGCATCATTATCCGTGATCCAGATGTTGAGTTTAGGGACATTGAGGCCGATAACCTCTTCGCGCTTCTGGCCGGTCGCATTTAAAAAGGCATCGTTTACATCCAGCACCACATGATCTCTAACCCGGGAAATGACCATGGCCGCGGGGTTACTCCGGAACGCAGCTGAGAATTTGGCTTCAGACTCTAAGAGGGCATCTTCCGCCTGCTTTCTATGGGTGATATCTTCACCGGAACTCAGAGTACCGACGATACGGCCATTCTCATCCCTGATGACAGAATTCAACCAATTAATAAGGCGTAATCCTCTTTTGGTGACGATATAATGCCCGCCAACAATGTCATGTTGCCCGCTGCCGCTGATTATCTCATTGAAGATATTCCTTAACCGGGGCCGGATGTCGTCCGGGATGAACGTATCGAACCAGTTTGTTCCGATAATGGTTTTCTTATCATACCCGAGTATTTCGCAGCCTTTCCGGTTGATCATGCGTATAAACCCGTCGGTATCCAGGGCTATAAGCATCGTTCCGGCGATATCAAAGTACTGCTGGGCGTGGTTGTGTTCTCTCCTGAGTTCAGCCTGGGTCTTTACAAACTCGGTGATATCCTGGGTAACCGAAAGATGTTGGGGTTTGCCATCCCATATCACTTCCGCGCGGTAGACATGCGTATTGCATACCGTCCCGTCTTTCCTGATCAGGTCCAAGTAGTAGTCGGGCGGCACCTTCTGTCCCTGTTTGATAAGACTAATGTGACTTTCAATAGTTTGTAAACTCTCAGGGGTATACCGCTCCTCGAAAGGCACGGCGTTCCATTCTTCCGCGCTTGCATAGCCGGTCATCTTCACGGCAGCCGGGTTGGAGTACAGGACTTCGGACGATTTGTTGAGTATCCACATACCCATCGGGGAATGCTGCATGACGTTGCGGAAATTTTGCTCTGAATCAGCCAGGCGCTGCATGGCTTCTTTCTTTTCCGTCACGTCTATTATATTGACCACGGTATATAGCAACTTTTTATTCTGGATGATAGGGGCGGAATATATTTCCGCCCAGAACAACTTGCCATTCTTTTTCTGAAACCTGAATTCCGTGGAGACCTGGTCCATGGGTGAATTACTGGCTACACTGGATTCGTATTCTGAAGTTGCGTCAGCCGGCCACCATGGATGCGGGACCTTAGTCCCATAAATCTCACTCAAAGAGAATCCCGTTAGTTTTTCAAAAGCCGGATTGACGAATTCCACGGAGGTATCCGGGTTGACGACGAAAATGGGATTGGGAGAATAGTCCAACAACTTGGTACTAAACTCCTGGGACTGCTGTAATTTCTCTTCAGCGATGGTCCGCTCTTCTATTTCCTGCTGCAAACGCTCGTTGGAAACCAGGGTGTACTGCAAGCGCTCCGCCATAGAGTCAACGGCCCTGGCAAGGTCACCCAACTCATCATGCACGGAAGAGCCGATGCGGTATGAAAGATCTCCCAGTGATATGTGTTCTACGGCTTTTTGTAAGGCACGTAATGGCTGCAGTACTGCTTTCGAGATTCCAATGGCGGTCAATGATACCATGATAAACAGCAGGCCGGACGCGATGATCATGGCACGGATCGCCTGGATATCATCAGTATCAGAATTTACCTGCAACCGCCAAACCGCGTAGGCAGCAAAACAGGCCAGAACAAGCAGCATTAAAATGAAACTGGTGATCAGTCTCCTTTTAATCGTCATGTCCGGCCTATGGCGTGACTTCCTTAAGCCAGTTGCAATCTTCGTATTGGTTATCCTCTTTGGCATACGCTCTATACTACTTGTTCTCCCGTACCGGTCCAATAATGCAGGTTCGCAATTGAGATGGGGGCTGGCATCTACTCAAAACGGGAAGAGGGTAAACAGACACGGTTAACGCACCTGCATTTTGTCGACTGCAGCTTTGAAGAAAGCTTCGACGATAGAGGGATCGAACTGGGTGCCGCTGCAACGGCGTATCTCCCTGGCGGCGACCTCTGAGGGCAGCGCCGCCCGATACGGTCTATGGCTCGTCATAGCGTCGAAGGTATCGGCGACCGCGACGATCCTTGCGCCGAGAGGAATTTCGTTGCCCTTAACTTTCTGGTTCGGTTTTTCACCGTCATAGAAATCATGATGGTGGGCAATAATATCCATTATTTGCTGATTAGCCACTGGTTTCACGATGCTCGGTCCGATATGCACATGGGTCATTATATGGCGGTATTCTTCTTCTGTTAAGCCAGATGGTTTGTTCTGTATCAGCGGATCGATAGCGATCTTGCCGACGTCATGGAGAATGGCTCCCCAAATCAGGTCGTCGAGGTCCTGGGCTTGTAAACCGAGTTGCCTGCCGATCGCTTCGGCATATTTAGAAACCCTTCTTGAATGTCCGGCGGTATATTTATCCTTGGCTTCTAAGGCATTGATCACCGCTTCAAAGGAACCCAGCGTAAGTTTGCGGATCTCGCGGCTCTGGTCGGTGACGCGGTTCTGCAGGGATTTCATATGATGTTTGATCTTAGTCTGGAGGCCTTGCTTGAGAAGAGCGGTACGTATTATGTCCGGCACTTCGTTCAATTTTATAGGCTTTGATATGTAATCGCTGGCCCCGTTCTTCATGCAGGATATGATGGTGTCCGGGTCCTCCACGGAAGTAGCCATCACCACAGCGACATCCGGGTATCGTTCCTTGATGCGCGGCAGCAGTTCGGACCCGGATATTCCCGGCATAAGGACATCGAGGATGACAAGGTCAGCCGGATAGGTGTTCAGCACTCTCATGGCTTCTTCACCAGTTCCGGCCTCGGTGCAGTGAAATCCGCCATCGGTCAGCGTCTTATTGAGAGACTTGCGGATAAACGTTACATCATCGACGATAAGAACATTAGCTTCACACGCTGCCGTAGTCATAACTCCTACATTTTTCGCTCCCGGAAATTAACGACTACAGAAAGAAAACAAAATAGTCCTTATTCTGCTATTTTAAGGCGGCAGGTGTGAACGTTCGATAAATACTCGGTGTGTAGTTATAAAAGAGGAATAAATGAACTTTCAGTAAGCCGCCGTTGGTGCGGCTTTAGATGGCTAACACCCTACAGTACGATAAAAGAGCGCATCATCCGATAGACTAATCAGTGACAGTCTGTTTATGTGTGCCGTATCCGTTAAAGCCGGGTTAGATGCTGCTTCTTACTCTCCAGCAGGATACGGGAAATCCTGTCCGTGGTCTCCAGCAGACGTTCCACATAGACGTCTTTGTAAGGCTCAATTTGTGCGGACAGACCGATGATACTTACTTCCGCTGGAACTTCGTAACCCTGTATCGGTGCGGCGATGAATGTAGAAAGCTGGATGCGTTCGTTGGCCGTAATGGCATATCCTCGCCGCCGGATATTCTTAATTTCTTCGAGCAGTTCATCCTTCTGGGATGGTGTTGTGAATTCGAACTCGATATGTTTGATGACTTCTTTGAGTTCATGGTCGCTCAATTGAGCAAGTAGTACTTTACCTCCCGCTCCTTTGTAAAGAGGCC
Source organism: uncultured Dehalococcoidaceae bacterium (assembly GCA_964589285.1). Classification (GTDB taxonomy): domain Bacteria; phylum Chloroflexota; class Dehalococcoidia; order Dehalococcoidales; family RBG-16-60-22; genus DAOUEG01. The sequence continues at coordinate 10,964 of CAZPSP010000022.1, forward strand.
CCATACGGCGGCTCTGTTCGGCTATGCGAAATTCATGGGAACTGGGAATAGAGTGGAGAAAAGCATGGTAAAGACCTATTTTGACACAAAGGATGATCGTCTCTCCGGTTATACCTCCCAGGCGCTGCATTTCCGGTTCGGCAAGATGAACAAGGTATTCATGTGTGACCAGGGGCTTGGTAATGATCCGGCGCACCAGAGCCCCATGGTAATACTTGCGGGTGACCGGGTCTTGGACGACGAGGAGCGAACGCTCCAGTCCGCGGAGTATGCGATGCACCGTTGAACGGCTGACCGTGGTATATGCCGCAATTTCTCCGGCGGTGTTGATTCCATTGCTGATACATGAAAGAATAATAGCGATGTTGCGGATCGATTTTGCTTCCGGGATGCTGGAGTCCTTGTCCGCCAGCAGGTTATCCAGTTCGAAATCGAGTACCGGCTGGTTCTTGTTCGGATTGTTACCACCATTCATATAAGCGGTCATATTCACCTCATCATCATATCCGTTGACACCATTTTAGGTATAGATGGCCTTCTCTGCAAGGTTTTGCCTAAACGAACCAAGTAATTTTCCAAGGGATACCGCAAATATGATACATCCCCTTTTTATATATGGTACCGTCTTGACAAATCTATACTGATATTATACATTAACAGAAATGAAATGTCCTATTAATGGGAATAGCCGGTCGATACACTGCTGTATGGTCCTGCGTAATAGGATGAACAACCTGCATGGCATGATTTCAGGTCTGGCCTGGTGAAGGCTTCTCCTGCGTGTGTTTGATATCTGGCATGAGGAATATCAGGGATCTTTCAGAAGAACGCTGCCATGCCCCAGTGAGAGAGGATGAACACTTATGAAAGTCACCAGCATCGAAATCTGGGACGTCAACTGCCCGGAATTAACCTGGCACCATCCCATCATCATACGCGTCAATACCGATGAAGGCATCAGTGGGCTTGGCGAGGTAGGTCTTGCCTACGGCGTGGGACATTCCGGCGGCGCGGCCTATGTGAAGAACCTGGTAGAAGCCTACCTGCTGGGCGCCGACCCAATGAACATAGAAAAGATCTGGGACGCCATGTTCCAGGGCACTTTCTGGGCGAAAGGCGGCGGCCCGGTGGTTTACGGCGGCATGAGCGCCATTGATATCGCCTGCTGGGACATTCGCGGCAAAGCTCTTGGACAACCGGTCTACAAGCTGCTCGGAGGCAAGACCAATGACAGCCTTCGATGTTACGCCAGCCAGATACAATTCGGCTGGAGCACCGGCCCGCAGACCCGTCTGTTCAAACCGGAAGAGTACGCCCAGGCGGCACGCGATGCCGTGGCCGACGGGTACGACGCTGTCAAGGTTGACCCGACTACCTTCGATGATGAAAACGGTCCGCTGAAAAACCTGAACAAGATCCTGACCCCGAAGACAAAGAAGATCATCTATGACCGGGTCAAGGCCATCCGCGAAGCTGTCGGCGATGGTGTGGACATCCTCATCGAGCTTCATTCCGCCACCAGCGCCACTGCCGCCATACAGATCGGCCGGTTACTGGAAGAGTTCGACTGCATGTACATGGAGGAAGGCGTCCAGTATGTGAACCCGGTCCTCCAGAAAAAGATTGCCCGTAACATCAAGATGCCCATGGCCGCGGGCGAACGAATCTATACCCGGTGGGGTTACGCACCCTATTTTGAAGCACAGTCCCTGGACATGATACAGCCGGACCTCTGCCTGGTCGGCGGCATCACCGAAGGTAAAAAGGTCTGCGACTACGCTTACGTCTACGATATCACCGTCCAGGTCCATGTATGCGGCAGCCCGATATCGACGGCTGCCTCACTGCACTTGGAGACCGTCATACCTAATTTCCAGATACATGAGCACCATATCATCAATTTGAAAAAGGACAACCGGGCCCTGTGCCAGCAGGACTATCAACCGGTCAACGGACAGTACACGGTACCTGAATCGCCCGGGCTGGGAATCGACCTGAACGACGCTGTAATTTCCAAATCTCCCTGCGTCGTTGTCAAGTAGCCGGAACGACTGCCGGCAGAGACAGGCAATAATACAATATTCGTTACATGGGCCGGGCTGGCAGGTCCATTGGCACATATTGGAATAACCGTACGGAGGATATTAACAAATGAAAAAAATCCTGGCGCTTCTTACGCTGGTTATCCTCATCGCGTCCGTCCTCCTGACGTCATGCGGCGGCACCGAGGAGACCACGACGACAGCCACCACCACAACCAGCAAGACGACAACGACAACATCTTCACAACCGTCCCAGACCACGGCGACAACTCAGACGCCCACGCCGACGACGACAACTGCCGGAACCGGTCAACCCAAATACGGCGGCAAGCTGACCATCGTCACCGGCGTTCTGCCGGATGGGATCATCGGCTACCCGGCCGACATCGTCAACGGTGCTTCTGTTCGTATCGCCGGACACGTTATGGAAAGCCTTTACAAGATGCAGCGTGATTCGTCTCTCACTCCCGTTCTCGCGGAATCATGGGAGATCGCAGATGATAAAAGCTCCATTACGTTCTTTCTACGCAAAGGCGTCAAGTTCATGGACGGAACGGATTTCAACGCTGAAGCCGTTAAATGGAATTTCGACATCATGATTGAGGCCAACAAAGTGCCGGCCTGGAAATCAGTGGAAGTGGTTGACGAACACACTGTAAAGGTTTACTTTACTTCCTACTCGAACGCTAACCTGCAAAACTTCGCGGATGCTACCGGTTTTATCATTTCACCGACAGCATGCAAAGAGCACGGCAAAGAATGGATGTATCTGAATATCGTCTCTACCGCTGCTTTCTCTATAAGTGATTTCAACCGCGATGTCAGCGTAACGATGACTAAAAACCCCAACTACTGGCAGGAAGGAAAACCCTACCTGGATGAAGTTGAATACCAGTTTATCCCGGACAACATGACAGCCTGGGCTCTCGTGCAGTCAGGTGAAGTTGATGTCTGGTGGACCAGCGCTCAGTACATATCCGAAGGCGCCAATATGGGCTTTGACTATGTCGCCCAGGCCGGCACCCGCATGTCACTGGTTCCGGACTCCGCCAATGAAGATTCCCCCTGGTCGAACGTCAAGGTCCGTATGGCCGCCGAATACGCCATTGACCGTGAAGCGATCGCCAATGCCTTCGGCTACGGCCTTTGCCCGGCACCTTACCAGCTTCCCACTGAATCATCCCTGGCTTATGTTTCAGACCTTGAGCCCCGCAAGCACAACGCTGAAAAAGCGAAGGAACTCCTCACCGAGGCCGGTTATCCGGATGGCTTCGAGACCAGCATCATCTGCCAGGTTTCATCGAACACCAACAAAGACGAGGTCCAGGCCATCAAGGCATACCTCGAAGCCGTAGGGATAAAAGCGGAAGTCTTCTACTACGAGACCGCCAAGTACTATGAATTCCGTAATGGTTACTGGGAGAACGGCCTCGTGTTCGAACCGATAGCCTCCTACGCCAACTACAATAACACACTGAACTACTACTTCGGCAGGGAATCCACCACATTCAAGAGCCTCTACAAGTCCGATGCTTACCTGGCCGCCCTGGACGCCACGCTGGCTTCCACGTATCCGGAAGCGGACCTCCTTCAGGCCGCGACCCGTGTCATGTTCGACGAAGTCATGGTTATCCCGACATCTTCACGCGTGACATTCTGGATGCTCAAGCCAGACAGCAAGATAAGAGACCTCGGTCTGCTTACCAGGCACTTTGACCTCTACTTCAACACCGAAGATGCCTGGTTCGAGAAATAACCAAGTTGCTTTGAAGCGGGCGCGGCATTCCTGTATGCTCAGACGCCTCGCCCGCGGGATTCACCCGTCCGGTTTATTGTACCCTCTAAGCCGGCGGGTGAATCCTCCCCCCTTTCAATAAAAAGAGAGTGCCGCAACGGACAGCGAACAGGAGTCACAACTCCGCGCCCGTACCGGTAACGGTGCAAGGAAGGTGCCGGTTGAGAATCACAGGATGTAAGACATACCTGGTGAAAAATCCTGACAATACCCAGATCCCGGAAAAATGGATATTCGTAAAACTGGTGACGGACAACGGGATAGAGGGTATCGGTGAAGTCTACGGCGCTCCCTTTAATCCTCAGATTATCGTCAAGCTGATCGAAAGCACTGTCGACCGGTTCCTGATCGATAAGGACCCGTTCCGCATTGAGACGATGTGGCGGACGATCTATGCTTCCGGTTACGATCAGCACCCGGACCTCACGAAGATGGCCATCATCAGCGGGCTGGAAATCGCCTGCTGGGACATCATCGGGAAAGCGCTCAGCCAGCCCATCTATAACCTGATGGGCGGCAAATATCACGAAAAGCTGAGGGGTTATACATACCTGGGGGAGACACCGGGTAAACCGTTCCCCGGTAAAACCCATATCGACCCCGTTCTGGCTGGCGAGGCTGCTGCCGCACATTTGAAATGCGGATTCACCGCTATTAAGATCGATCCCGTATTAAAACAGGCACCGCCTCCCCCGGGCGGCACGCCGATGCAAATTTCTCTCGATATTTTGGAGAACACAGAAAAAGTAGTGAAAAGTGTGCGGGAAGCCGTCGGGGACAAATGCGATATCCTCATCGGCACCCACGGCCAGATGACGACATCGAGCGCCATCCGGCTGGCGAAACGGCTGGAAAAATACGACCCGCTGTGGTTCGAAGAGCCGGTACCGCCGGAGAACCGGGATGAAATGGCAAGGGTCGCCCGGCATACCAGCATTCCCATAGCGACCGGAGAGCGGCTTGCCACGAAATATGAATTCCGGGAACTGCTTGAATATCAGGCGGCATCTATCCTCCAATTCGCTCTCGGGCGTGTCGGCGGCATGCTGGAAGCCAAGAAGATTGCCGGTATGGCGGAAGCGTATTATGCCCAGATTGCCCCGCACCTGTTCGCCGGTCCGGTGGAGGCCATGGCCAATATCCATATAGATACGTGCAGCCCGAATTTTCTCATCCAGGAAAGTATTCAGGACTGGAGCGGCTTTCACGCCAAACTCCTGAAGAAACCCATCCAATGGCAGGACGGATACATCATTCCTCCCACGGAACCGGGCCTCGGTATTGAACTGAATGAAGAAGTTATAGCTAAAAACCCGTATACCGGGACGGCCCCGGGCATTTACTCCTGGGGCGATGACCCAAACCAGGCCTGGACATAACGCCCTGGCGAAACACGAGAGTTTTAAAAATGAAAATTATTGAAGTCAAGACATATCTGGTGGCTAATCCCTCGCGCCGCGGCGGCCCCAAGTGGATGTTCGTCAAGCTGACGACCGATAACGGCATCGAAGGTATCGGGGAGGTTTACGCCGTCCCCTTCAGCCCGCAGGTAACCCGGCTATTGATTGAGTCCGTCGCGGACCGGTTCATTATCGATACCGACCCGTTCCAGATTGAGACCATGTGGCGCAAGATTTATGCTTCCGGGTACGACCAGCACCCGGACTTGACCAAGATGGCCATCATCAGTGGTTTTGAAATTGCGTTCTGGGATATTATAGGAAAAGCGCTCGGCCAGCCGGTTTATAATCTTCTGGGCGGCAAATATCATGAAAAACTCAGGAGCTATACCTACTTATACCCTGCAGACCCGATGGATCCCGGCCCTCTGCCGCAGTGTGACGCTGTGCTGGCGCCGGAACGGGCTGCCGCCTACTTGAAGATGGGCTTCACCGCAGTCAAGCTCGACCCGATAGTGCTGACGTGTCAAATACCGCATGCGCTGGCGCCGGCTAATCTCTCGCTGGAAGCTCTGGAGAACGCGGAGCGTGTCGTTAAAAATGTCCGGGAAGCCGTTGGGGACAAGTGCGATATCCTGATTGGAACCCACGGTCAGATGACGACATCGAGCGCTATCAGGCTGGCGAAACGGCTGGAAAAATACGATCCTTTGTGGTACGAAGAACCGGTGCCGCCGGAAAACCGGGACGAAATGGCCAGAGTGGCGCGTCATACCAGCATCCCTGTTTCCACCGGGGAGAGGCTGTCCACCAAGTACGAGTTCAGGGAGTTGCTGGAAAAGCAGGCTTCATCGATTCTGCAGTTTGCCCTCGGACGCGTCGGCGGCATACTGGAAGCCAGGAAGATAGCCGGCATGGCGGAGGCTTATTATGCCCAGATAGCCCCGCATCTTTACGCCGGTCCCGTGGAAGCGGCGGCCAGTATACAGATAGATGCATGCAGTCCCAACTTCCTTATCCAGGAAAGCATCGAGGACTGGCGGGGATTCCATTCTGATATACTGAAGAAACCCATTCAGTGGCAGGACGGGTACATCATTCCTCCCACCGAGCCCGGGCTGGGTATCGAACTGAATGAAGAGGTACTATTACAGCACCCGTACGCCGGGACTGATCCCGGTATCTCGGGTTGAGAAAAACATGGCGGCGCATCTGAAAGATTGGACCTTGAGCGCCCGGACAGGCAAGAGTAAACGGACCGGAGTTAAGTCATGACAACGTACATTCTTCGCAGAATAATCATGATGATTATCGTCCTCTTCATTGTTACGCTCATGGTGTTTTTTGCCATGCGCTTGCTTCCCGGCGACCCTATCGTCATGATTATCAGTCAGTCCGAGCAGCAGGAATTCACGGAAGAGGAGCTAATGGCACTACGTGCGCAGTTCGGTCTGGACAAACCGCTCGTCGTGCAGTATTTTTCCTGGATCAACGGGATTTTTCGTGGCGACCTGGGGACCTCCATTATGCAGCGTATCCCTGTCACCGAGGAGATTTTAAGGCGTATTCCCATCACGCTGCACATCGGTATCACCGCGTATATATTCGGGGTCATCATCGGCATCCCGGCGGGCGTCATGTGCGCTATCAGGCGCGGGAAAGTTACCGATACTGTGGTGACCGCACTGGCCAATGTGGGCATTACGGTCCCGGCATTCTGGCTGGGTGTTATGATGATCTATCTGTTCGGGCTGAAACTGGCCTGGTTGCCCGTCATGGGGTACACATCACCTTTCGATGACTTCGCTCTGAGCATCAAGCAGATTATCATGCCCGCCTTCTGCCTGATGCTTTACCCTATTGCTTCTAATACACGTCAGACCCGGTCCAGCATGCTGGAAGTAATGAGGCAGGATTACATCCGGACCGCCTGGTCCAAGGGTTTGAGGGAACGGATCGTTGTGATAAAACATGCCCTCAAGAACGGACTTATTCCGGTCATTACACTCTCCGGCATCGGGTTGAGCATGATCATCGGCGGCTCGGTGATCGTCGAAACCGTCTTCAATATCCCCGGAATGGGCAGACTGGCGATCACCTCTATACAAAACCAGGACTATCCCTATGTACAGGGCATCATTTTGATAATTGCCACCATCGTGATGCTGGTCAATTTTCTCGTCGACCTCACGTACGGCTGGTTCGATCCCAGAATTCGCTACAGCTAAAGACAAATACTCCCAGGGAGAATACTCATGGTCAATGCAGCTACGGTCGAGTCCATATCCGAAGCGCCGCCCCGTGTTAATGAATGGCGCCGTTTCAGCCGTGTGTTCTTCAGCCGGAGCCTTGTCGTGTTCGGGCTGGTGATTATCATGATCTTCGTCCTTATCGCCATATTTGCCCCACTTATCGCGCCATACCCACCGAACGCTCCGGACCTTTCCGTTTTTTTACGTCAGCCGAGCGCGGACCACTGGCTGGGCACCGACCAGCTGGGACGGGACACGCTCAGCCGCCTGATCTACGGAACGCGTACATCGCTTATGATAGCCGTGGTAGTCGTCGGTATTGCTTGTGTGGCAGGAATGTTCCTGGGACTGCTGGCGGGGTATTTCAGCGGCTGGGTGAACCACGTCGTCATGCGTTTCATCGACGCGTTAATGTCCTTTCCGATGATATTGTTGGCCATGGTGATCGCGGCACTGCTGGGTAATGGCATGAAAAATGTCATCATCGCGCTGAGTGTTGCCCTATTGCCGGGGTTTGCCCGGATGATGTGCGCCCAGGTGCTTTCCATCAAGGAAAACGACTATGTCACCGCGGGCCGTTCCATGGGAGCCAGCAACTGGCGTCTGATGCTACGGCACATCGCACCCAATTGCTTTTCGCCCTTGATCGTCATGGTCACGATGTTGCTCGGCTCGACGATTCTGGCCGAGGCCGGCCTCAGCTTTCTCAATATCGGCATTACGCCGCCCACCGCCACCTGGGGCGGCATGATCAACGACGGCCGTTCCTACCTGCTTACACTGCCGATACTCTCATTCGCCCCGGGCCTGGCGTTGATGCTGGTGGTCTTTGCCTTCAACATGGTGGGTGACGGTCTGCGGGATGCCATTGATCCGAGGTTGAGGGGTACGTTGTAATACCGGATTAATCCGTTGCACAAGGATGGAGATGACATGAATATTGAGAGCCTGGAAGCCAGGATAGAAAAACTCGAAAAAAGATGCTCGCGCCAGCAGAAAACCATCCGGAAACTCAAGAAGAGCGTGCAGGTCCTGGCAGACACAGAAGCCATCAAGAAGCTCCAGAAAGCGTATGGTTATTACCTGGAACACTGGATGGCGGAAGAGGTGATCGATTGTTTTTCAGATGCTCCTGATACTTACCTGAAGCTGTACGAAGGGACATATGTCGGTAAGGAAAGCATCCGGCGGTACTTTGATAGGAAAAGGACCAATGAGTACCTTCACCAGGTCATGCAATTATCCGGCGTCGTCGACGTAGAGCCTGACGGTACCACTGCGAAGGGCCGCTGGTACAGTTGGGGCGCTTGCGCCATTACACTCGGAAAAGGCGTCCGCCAGTACTTTATGAACGGCATTTACGAGATGGCATATGTCAAGGAAGGCGGAACCTGGAAGATTAAAAACCTCGAATACTGCCTCTGTTATGCGGCTCCGCCCAACACCGGTTGGGTCAAGCCGGAACGTGTTGCCGCCCTGACTCCGGAAGACAGGATCATCCCCCCGCCGCCCGATATACCGCCAGACGAATACGATACCATGTACCCATCCGGATATATCGTGCCCTTCCACTTCAAGCACCCGGTAACGGGAAAGCCCACCACCGAGGCGCAACGCAATGCCTCACTCGAACTCCCTAAACGCCGTATACAGTAATGAGTAGGCGTCGCTTTGCATGTGCGACTTTCGCGCTGGTCCCCGCTCTTCATTTGTTGTTATTCGGTATTTTTGCTCTCTGCCGTGAGCTGTATTTCTTCATCGTCGGGAGTTCTTACTCCGCACGGACGGCTTTCCTCGACTCCCTTTCGCCCTTTAAGTTTGAGCGTGCGATATTCCCGCCATGATATCTTATCTTCGGGACGCCCGAGGCCTACCTCTTTCATTACCTGGGCAACTTTTTGCACCTTCGGCATCAATTCTTCCCACTCGAGTCCTCTTAAGTGAGGCGGGAGTTTCTTGCGCTCTTCCGGTTCTTTGTTGAGCAGGTCGCAAATCGATTCGGCCCCCCAGCGCGCACCTATAGACGGCATTCCTTGGTCGCGCCCGCATTCGTAACAATCCGCCATGACTCCGCATTTTTGCTTTTGTGAAGCGGCGAACAGGACTTCCCACATGGAGGCATCCGGATCGAGAAAATCAAAGGCCCTCTGAATGCGGTTGTAGCGTAATCTCAGGCAATCCGTGGCGCCGTATGTTTCCTCGAACCTGTCCACGATGTCTTCCACGACTGGGATGCACGGTGCGACATGAGCGCGGGAGTTTTTGGCGATATCTGCTGTTGTAACGCCGACCACATAAGCGACAGCGAACGCGCTGCCGATGATGCCGCCGCAAGTACCCGTTCCGGTAAAGGCGATGCCGGAATGAAGGCCCATCAAGCCCTGGACTATAATGTCCTGTACTTCCGGTTTGAATAACTCTATGCCTTCAGACCTGAAGGCCTCGCATATGGATGCGAATGTCAGGGGAGCTCAGGCGCCGTAGTTCTTAGCCTCGCCGCCGCCGAGGCGGCCGGCTTTCTCGATGATCCTCTTTTTCTTTTCATCATCGATGTCAATCTTCCCGATCATTTCTCCCTCCCTCTTTTTGGTTGCCTCATTATACCTTTACCGGATTCCCGGGGCAATATACATGGTTGTTGTTCAGAAAGCCCACCTGTCACGCCAGGCGTCAAGGTCTTCTTCAAGCTGAAACATTTGAGAAAGATCTTCCTTACGGAAACTGTACCTGTAATGGTTGCAGACATCCATCAGCAAGTGATAAGCCTGGTTAATTTCCTTCATCGCTTCCGCATCTCCGGTTCCCTTTTTATCAGGATGATGCTGACGAGCCATTGACCGGTAAGCGCTTCTGATCTGTTCAAGCGATGCCGTTTCACCCAGCCCGAGCAGTTTTCTGGCGGCTTCGATGTCAGTGAAACGCACTAATATCCCCCTTCAGGCGCCGTCACAATTGTTGCGCTGGGTTTTCTTCTTGAGCTTTTCTATTCTTTCCATCAGGCTATCAGCGTTTTTCTTTAGTGAATCGACCATATTTTCCAGGTTCTCGCGTGTCATCGGGCTGTACCTGTGGATAGACCCCCTCGGGCATGCCTCTATGCACCTGCCGCACCCGATGCACTTTTTTTCGTCAATAACGGCCAGGCCGGACCGGATGGTGATAGCGCCGGCCTGGCAAACCCTTTGACACATACCGCAGCCGGCACATACTGATTTGTCAACATACACCTTCGTAGTAGTTGTTGCCGTCATCTTCTCATATCTCTAGAGCTTGTCAGCCGGTTCATCCGGCTCGACCCTATGAATTTTTTCCGGGCTCGTAAGATGGTCTATGTAAAGGACGCCGTTAAGATGGTCGATCTCATGCTCGAGCGCCTCGGCCAGGAGACCATCGGCTTTGATTTTCACGTTTTTCCCGGAGAGATCTTTTCCCTTTACGGTGACCTCGGCGTGCCGGACCAGTTCTCCATAGTAGCCCGGGATGCTCAGACAGCCCTCGGTGACTTCCTGTTCCCCGGCGGTCTCTGTGATTTCCGGGTTGATAAGGAGTACCGGCTGTTCGCCGGGCAAACGTACGGTGATCAGCCGTAACGATACCCCGACCTGCGGTGCAGCCAGGCCGACACCGTGGTAAAAGTCCATGGTAGTTACCATATTGTCCGCCAACTTGCGTACGTACCGGTCGATACCGGGAATTTTCGTGGCTTTCCTCCTCAGGACCGCGTCCCTTGGAAAAGTGCAGATCGTCAATTCTGACATTATGGGTTCCTGCCCGGGTTTAGTTTTCTTCCGGGTTTTGACGGGCATGGATTACCGTGAAACCCGCCTCCGGGTAATAACCTTCGACCGGCTCTTCCTGCCGCATTACGTTTCCGGGGGGCTGGAACAACGTTGATATAACATTCTCAACTCTGAAACCCGTCTGCGCTAGCCGGGAACATACTTCATCGTACGTATATATTGTGGCCAGGCGGTAGAACCGGTGGCCCTGCTGCTTCTTTTTCTGGTACCACTTTCCCCACGGACCGTCTGCCAGGATAAGCCCGAGCACCAGGTCGCCGCCGGGAACGAGGATGCGGTTAGTCTCTGTAAAAACTTCAAGCGGTGATTTTACGAAACAGAGTGTGGTTATAATAAATACGGCGCCCACTGATTCGGGCGCAAGTGTGGTAGCCTCTCCGGTCGCTTTAAAGGCATGTATCCCTTTTTCTCTGGCCAGCCTGACACATGCGGCGGAAGGGTCGATGCCGGTCTCAATGCCGAGAGCTTGGGCAAAACGCCCGGTGCCCACGCCAATTTCCAGCCAGGGCTTATGGAGGCTGCCGAGAAGTGGTTTGAATGCGCTGACTTCACTGAGAAAAGTCAGCTTTCCTTCCCCATCGAACCAGGCGTCATATTCCTGTGCCATGGTCTCGAAAGGCGATATTTCTCTATCATTATCGTTCATGGTCCGTCGTCCGGTTGTCATTTCCAAACCTGCGCCGATAGAAGGTTTTTCCTTGAAATTCGTGCGCCGCCAGTTTCCCTTCATCCACCAGACTATCAACGGTCTGCTGGTCTTGCCCGGCTTTTTTAAGAAAGTCCACTACAGCGTCTTCTCTCATCGGATGGACCGAGGTAATATCCAGGATGTCCCGGCCCGCAGATCCGATGGGAACGAATGAGTTCCCCTCATATCCGGTCAGACATTCAACACGGCCCAGCTTCTCACGGAAGATGCCGCAGGCCAGGTTCACACTGTCCTCCGAAGCGGGAAGTACGTGCACTGCCGGTGGGCGGGTGGGCACGGATATGTAAGCACAATCAGGCTTGATTCCGGCCAGGAATCCGGCAATGTCATGCAATTCTTCCGGGGAGTCGTTAAGACCCTGCACGAGCATCGTTTCCGTGACAAGCCGGCCGGTGTACTGCCGTGAGAAATCTATCATTCCCTGCAAGATAGACCCGAGCTCAAGTCTGTGAAAAGGCCGGTTGATTTTCTTCCATACTCCCGGCGTTACGGCGTCTACCTTGAGGCTTACCCAGTCGGCTTTACATAAATCGTACCGTACATCTTCACGGTCGATGAGAGAGGCATTAGTAATCACCGCCACCGGTATGCCGAGCGGTTGCAGCAAGTCAATTTCCTCGCCGAGGTCATAGTCCAGCGTCGGCTCCCCGTCCGGCACGAAGGCGAGATAGTCAATCGACTCTTTTTTAC
>CAZPSP010000023.1:0-23398 GCA_964589285.1 uncultured Dehalococcoidaceae bacterium
GGCTGAAGCTGGAACCCGAACGCGTCTGGATCACCATCTTCCGCGACGACGACGAGGCCTTCCGCCTTTGGCAGGAGACCGGCGTTCCGGCGGAACGCATCAAGCGGTTCGACGAAAAGGACAACTTCTGGGGCCCGGCCGGGAGTTCCGGCCCCTGCGGCCCCTGCTCGGAACTGCACTACGATTTCAAGCCCGGCCGGCCCTGCGGTCCGGGCTGCGGCCCGAACTGCGATTGCGGCCGTTTTATGGAGTTCTGGAACCTCGTCTTTACCGAGTTCAACCAGGACGAGGCCGGTAACCGAACGCCGCTGCCCAGGCCGAACATCGATACAGGTATGGGACTGGACCGCCTCGTGACCATGATGTCCGGCAAGTCCTCCATTTACGAGACAGACATCTTCGCGGAAATACTGGAGACCGTCTCCCGGCTGACCGGTAAAAAATACGGCGCCAACCCGGAGGACGATAACGCCATGCGCGTCGTGGCGGAGCACGGCCGCTCCATGACCTTCCTCATCGCCGATGGCGTCCTACCCGGCAACGAGGGCCGGGGCTACGTCCTGCGCCGCCTGCTGCGCCGGGCAACCATCTACGGCAAGCGCCTGGGGTTGGACAAGCCATTCCTCACGGAACTGGCAGCAGCGGCCATCAAGAAGATGAGCCATGTCTACCCGGAACTTACCCAGCGCCGGGAATTCGTCATGAAGACTATTCAGGCCGAGGAACAGCGCTTCTCCGAAACGCTGGCGACCGGCCTTGAGATCATCGATACCATCCTGGAAAAGCCCGAGACGAGACAATCGAAACGGGTTTCGGGCGTGGACGCCTTCCGTCTCTACGATACCTATGGTTTTCCGGTCGAACTGACGAAGGAGATCGTCGAGCGGCAGGGCATGACGGTGGACATGGACGGCTTCGAGCGGGAGATGGAGAAGCAGCGGGAACGCGCCCGCGCCGCCCACAAGTTCGATATCGAAGCCAAAGACGGCTTCAAGCTCGGCAACATCGCCGCCACGGAATTCACCGGCTACACCTGCTTCGAGCAGGAGGCTGAGGTCCTGCGCCTCCTCGTCGAAGGCAGGATGGTGGACGCCGTCGAAGCCGGGCAGGAAGCCAGCGTCGTACTTGACGTAAGTCCTTTCTACGGCGAGATGGGCGGACAGGTCGGGGACTCCGGCGAGATCACTGGAGAGAAAAGCCGCTTTTCCGTCACGGATACTATCAAGGTGGAGCCGAATATCACCGTCCACAAGGGCACCGTCATCGAAGGCGCCTTGAAGGTCGGGGACAAGGTTACCGCCTCCGTTGACATCGACCGGCGACTGGACATCGCCCGGAACCATACCGCCACGCACCTTCTCCACGCCGCCCTGCGGCAGGTGCTCGGGGAGCACGTCCAGCAGCGCGGCTCGTCCGTAGGACCGGACCGGCTCAGGTTCGATTTCTCCCACCTCCAGCAGGTCACCCCGGAAGAACTGGTGCAGGTGGAGCACATCGTCAATCAGCACATCAGGCTGAACCATGCCGTCCTGGACGAACAGACCGGCTACAAGCAGGCGGTCGCGGCCGGGGCCATGGCCCTGTTCGATGAGAAGTACGGTGATGTTGTGCGCGTCATGAAAATCGGCGAGCCCTCGGTCAGCGTGGAACTCTGCGGCGGTACGCACGTCAGCGCCACCGGCGAGATAGGGTATTTCCACATTGTGTCGGAAAGCAGCGTCGGGGCCGGCATACGGCGCATCGAGGCAGTCACCGGGCATGGCGCCGAGGACTTCATAGACAAGCGCCTGGCCGGGCTGGCGGAAGCAGCCCGACTGCTGGAAACCACGCCGGACGGCGTGAGTGACAAGATAGCCGCCTTGAAAGCGGAACTGGACGCCGAGCGCAAGAAGGTCGCTGCCATCGAAAAAGCCCAGGCTCGTAACGAGACCGAAGACCTTATGGATAAAGTGGTCAGCGTGGACGGCGTTAGTGTGCTGTCCGCCCGTGCTTCGTCCGGCAGTCCGCAGGTCCTCCGGGACATGGCGGATGTCCTGCGGGACAGGCTCGGCAGCGGGATTATCGTCCTCGGCGGGTTGAACGAAGGCCGTCCGGTCTTCGTGGCTGCGGTCACGCCGGACCTTGTCCAGAAAGGCTACAATGCCGGCAACATAATCCGTGAGGTCAGCAAGGCGACTGGCGGCGGCGGGGGCGGCAAGCCCAACTTCGCCCAAGCGGGCGGGCGCGACCCCAACAAGCTTGACGAGGCGCTGGCGCTGGTCCGTGACCTCGTGGCAAAGGGAGGCTAGTATCGCGCGTCTACTTGGCCTGGATGTCGGCGATGTCCGTATCGGGGTGGCCCTCAGCGACCCCATGGGCATCCTCGCCAGTCCGGTCACCATCATCGAGCGCCGGAAGGGTGGCTTGGACTACGATGCCATCCTGGAACTGGCCCGCGCCAATGAAGTCGAGCAAATCGTCGTCGGGCTGCCGCTTTCCATGGACGGCGGTATGGGCAGCCAGGCGGAAAAGACGGCCGTTTTTACGGAAGAACTGCGCCGCCGTTCACCAATCCCGGTTGTCTATCAGGACGAACGTCTGTCAACAGTGGAAGCGCGGCGCATGGTGCGGGAAGCCCGTAAACCCGCCCGGACTGAACGGTACGATGCCGCGGCGGCGGCGCTTATCCTTCAGGAATATCTCGATGCCGCCCGCCCCGCCATGTACCCGGATGACGAGCGGGATACGCCCGTTTCCTGAAGCCGGGACTACCAGGACTGTGTCAGCCTGTCCATCAGGGTGTTGAATTTTTCTGGTTTCAGCTTGCCGGAGACTTTTATAAACCCGCCTTCTTTCATTATCCGTGCGTCGGTTATGCCGCAGCGTTCCAGGAAATCGGCGAGGGCTACCACAGAACCGTTATCCATCTTGAAAACGCCCGTCACGGTCAGTGGGGTTTCTTTGTCCGCGCCGTAGTCCAGCGAGAGTGCCAGGACCGTATCCTTGCCGGCGATGGTGAAGTTCTTCACCCCGGCTGTAAAAACGCCGTCAGGAAGCTGGTCGATGATCTCCTGGAAGTCGGCGTACATAACGGCGGAAGGCTCGTGGTGATGGATGATTGTCTCTTCGGTGTAGTCTTTGACACTGACTACCAGCACATTTTCAAGGGTAAAGGAGTCCCAGAAATTGTCAGTCCGTGTGACTGGCAGCGTACCGACCTGGATCTCTTCGCCGGTTCCGTCATCATAGACAGGGATGTCGCCATCGAAGGTGTAACACAGGCCGGTCAGGTTTCCGTCACGTGACGCCATTCCCAGCGATGCCGGCTCTGCTCCGGCGGGCAGCGTTTGTTCCGTCAGCGTGTTCCACATCTCTCCAATGTCCGGGACCGTTTTCAGTATGCCGGCCCCGATGACGAACAGGCTGTCGGTTTCCCGCGGCATGACCTTCATCATCTCGGTAAGCGTGGCCCGTTCCGTCGGACCGCAGCCGGTTGGGCTGATGGCTATGGTCAACAATAGGATAATTGCGGTGATGATATTTCGAGTCGTTTTATGCATGTCGCTTCCGGCAGTATACTATATTTGTCGTCACTATCATACCTTGCCTGTTACGGCGGCGCATGGTAGCTGGTACGCATCTTTCGCCCGCTTCGCGGCGGCTTGACGGAGCGGCGTTTTTTAGGTGTTAGCTTTGTTGACAAGCATTTTCCCCCGCGAGTATTATGAAATTGATAGTGTGCGCATCGCGCCTCAAGAAATGAAACAGATGGGGAGACCCGGAAATAAAAATGGCGATTAAACGAGACTATTACGAGGTGCTTGGCATTTCCCGTAACGCCTCTCATGAAGAAGTAAGAAAAGCGTTCCGCAAACTGGCCTTCGAATACCATCCGGACCGCAATCACGAGCCGGGGGCCTCGGACAAGTTCAAGGAGATCAATGAAGCCTATGAAGTGCTCTCTGATACCGACAAGCGGGCCGCATACGACCGCTATGGGCACAACGGGCCGGATAACATGTTCGGGCAGGGGTTCAGCGGGTTCGACATGGGCGGCTTCGGAGACATCTTCGAGGCTTTCTTCGGCGGGAGCGGGACCCGTACGCAACGCCAGACAGCCCAGCGCGGCGCCGATCTCCGTTACCGGTTCAGCATTACCTTTGAAGAAGCCGCACTCGGTAGTGAAAAAGAACTGGAAATAGTCCGTAGTGAGGTCTGTGAAGTATGCCACGGCACACGCGCCAACCCCGGCAGTAAGCCGGAACGGTGCCCCAACTGTGACGGGGCCGGCGAAGTACGCCGCGTCCAGCGGAGCATCTTCGGGCAGTTCGTCAATTCCGCCATCTGTCCGCAATGCCAGGGTGAAGGAGTAATCATCAGCGACCCCTGTAAAGAATGCAAGGGTACTGGCGTGCAGAAAAAGAAGCGTACCGTGGCCGTCAAGATACCGGCGGGCGTCGCGTCCGGCAATATTATCCGTATCAGTAACGAAGGCCATGCCGGGCAGCGCGGCGGTGGGGCCGGTAATCTTTACGTGGAGGTTGCGGTCGCAAAACATCAGTACTTCGAGCGTGAAGGCGATGACGTTATCTATCAACTGCCGGTAAATATTGCTCAGGCAGCCCTCGGCACGGAGATCGAGGTACCCACGCTGCACGGCCCCTATAAGGTCAAGGTGCCGGCCGGCAGCCAGTCCGGCAAGGTATTCCGGATCAAGGAATGGGGCGTACCGCATCTCAGGGCGCGCGGCGCCGGCGATCAACTTGTGGTTTTGAAAGTAGAAACGCCGGAGAACCTGACCAAAGAGCAGAAGAAGCTCCTCGAAGAGCTGGCGAAGACTTTAGAGAAGAAGTAATCTATAGCTCTTTCTCTTATTGATTGCTGGCTGCCGGCCTGGAGTCCCTGCCGGCTCGGCGGAAAACGGAAAAGAGCCTCCATCGCCGGCCTACCAGTTCGTGTTTGACATTGCCGCCCATAAGTCTCTGGGCTCCGTCCTTCGGTAAAAGGCCCTCATAAAGGACTTTGTAGATGGTATCGGTAATCGGCATTTCCAGTCCGAGCTTCTCGGCGATCGTGTGCGCGGCGAGCGTGGTATTGACACCCTCGGCCACCTCGTCCATGGAATCGAGGATCTCTTCCAGGGTACGGCCACGGGCCAGTTCCTCACCCACATGATGGTTACGGCTCAAGCGGCTGGCGCAGGTGGTGATAACGTCTCCCAGACCGGCCAGCCCGGAAAACGTCAAAGGATTCGCCCCGAGGGCAATACCGAGCGCGGTGATCTCCGTCAGACCGCGGGTGATGAACGCCGCCTTGGCATTATCGCCGTAATCGAGGCCGTCAGCGATGCCCGCTCCGAGGGCGATGATGTTCTTTAACGACCCGCCCAGTTCCACGCCAGTGATATCGGAATTAGTAAAAACACAGAAACCGGGACAGGTCAGCAGCTTCTGGGCTTTCTTGGCCGTGTCCATGTTCTCCGAGGCTACTACCGCCGCGGCGGGCATGTCCTGCATCACTTCCCGTGCCAGGTTCGGGCCGGAAAGCACACATATATTGCTCCTCAGCTTCTCATCGATTTCTTCCGCAATGACTTCGGACATGCGTTTGTTGCTGCCGGTTTCGAGTCCCTTGGAAACACTGATGATGAGCGTGGATTTGGTCAGGAAGCTGGCCGCTTGGGAGATGTTCTGACGCATGGTCGCCGAAGGAACCGCGATGATCAGAGCGTTAACGTCATCAAGGGCCTCGGCTATCCGGGAGGTAAAGGTCATCCCGGGCGGCACTGCAATATCCGCGAATTTATTCTGATCGAGGCCGTTTTTCGTCAGCCTGGCGGCTTCTTTTTCGGTACGCGCCCAGATACGCACTTCATCGTTCTTACGCGCCATGATGAGACCCAGGGTAATGCCCCAACTGGTGGTACCGATAACGGCGAATTTTGACATAATCTTAGGCTAGCAGGTTACCGCGGTTATTTCAAGGAGGTGCGTGAAGGCTCCGGTCCGGGCGGTGAGGTATCGTCTATTTTCCTCTCCGTACCGTTCATCAGGCGCGAGATATTGTCGCGGTGCATGATGTAGACAAAGATGCAGCCTACCAAGGCGAAGATAAGATACTGGAAAGGCGGCGAGGGAGCTAGAAAATCGATGCTCAGAAGGCCCATTATCGCCGTGTAGACGAAGGCCAGCACGGAACCGGTAATCGAACCTAGAGACATGTACTTGCTCCGGAACCCCAGGCCTAGGACACAGAGCCCGCCGAGCAGGGCCGCCGGCCAGTACATGCCCGCCATGCCGCCCATGAAAGTGGCAACACCACGGCCTCCCTTGAAACCGAGGAAGACCGACCAGGTATGTCCCGCTATGGCAGCCAAGCCGCCAATGACCCGGGCCGGTTCAGGATTGTCCTGTACGATAAGCCCGGCGAAGATGACTGCGAGAACCCCTTTGATTACATCGAGGAAGAGTGATGCCGCCGCCGCTTTCTTGCCCGCCACCCTCATCACATTGGTCATGCCGATCTTGCCGCTCCCGATGGTGCGGACGTCTTTCTTGGTAACCAGTCTGGCAATGATGAGGCCGAACGGAATGGAACCAAGCAGGTAACTGAGAACGATAACGGCGATATAGAGACCGGCGGTCACGATTCACCCCTTGTCTTGAAAACGAGCCGAAGAGGCGTTCCATGAAACCCGAAGGCTTCCCGGAGCTTGTTTTCCAGGTAGCGACGGTAGGAAAAATGGACCAGCGAAGCATCGTTGGTGAAAAAGATGAAAGTAGGAGGATTTACTTCAGCCTGGGTGGCATACAGGATCTTTAGTTGCTTCGTCCGTTGACGCGGGCGGGTATGGGCGGCTACAGCCCGTTCGATGACATCATTTACCGTGGCGGTGGTCAGTCGCTTCTGCCTCTCCCGGTAGACCTGGCTTACCAAGGGCATAATACGTTCGACTCCCTGTCCGGTTATCGCTGAAGTATATATGATTGGTGCGTAATTGGCAAATCTGAAAGTATTTCTTACCTGCTGGTTCCACTCCCGGACATTTTTTTCTTCGATGAGGTCCCACTTGTTGACCACGATGATGAACCCCTTGAACGCTTCCTGGATGTAACCGCCGATGTGCGTATCCTGACTGGTGTTCATTTCCGTGGCGTCCAGTACGAGCAGGGCGATGTCCGCCCGGTCGATGGCTTCCCGCGAGCGCAGGACGCTGTATTTTTCAATGCCTTTTTCGATCTTGCCCCGTCGCCGGATGCCCGCGGTATCGATGAGCAGCATTGGCTGACCTTCCCAGGTTATCAGGGTGTCAACGGCGTCCCGCGTGGTGCCGGGAACGTTATCAACGATAGCCCGGTTATCACCGACGAGGGTGTTAAGCAGCGCGGACTTGCCTACGTTGGGCCTGCCCACGATGGCAATCTTGATGGTCTCGCGGGCGGGAACGGTCTCATGGCCTGCTTCAGGAAGAGAAGCTACTATTTTGTCAAGAAGATCGGCAACGCCGCGGCCGTGATGGGCGCTGATGGTGATCGGCTCGCCGAGGGCCAGTTCGTAGAATTCCAGGGCGTCGGTTTCCAGCTTATCATTATCGACCTTGTTCACTACGAGCAGCACCGGCTTGTCTTTGGCGATGCGTCGCAACATATCGGCGATGTTGAGGTCGGAGGCGGTGATGCCGTCGCGTACATCAACCAGGTCCACGATGACATCGGCCTGGTCGATGGCGGTCTGTATCTGCGAGCGGATGCCCTTGGCGACCGGCGAATCAGGTTCCAGTTCCAGCCCGCCGGTATCGATGAGGGTGAAGTCGCGGCCTCCCCAGCTGGCATCCGCCATGTTGCGGTCGCGCGTCGTTCCGGGCAGGTCTTCAATGATGGCCAGCCGCCTGCCTACGATGCGGTTCATGAGGGTGGACTTGCCGGAATTGGGCCTTCCCACGATGGCGACGACTGGTTTCACTGGTATGACTCCTTATCTATTCATTGTACCAGCCGGAGGCAGGTCAAGGCTATAGAGGCCGGAAACCTCAAATATAAAGCTATGAGATAAAAGGACGTCCGTCACCGGAAGGCTGCGGTCTCGATGACGGCTGAATTTGCGGCTGGAGCTTTTTCTCCGTTAGTTCCCGCGCCAGTTTGACGCTGGGAGCTTCCAGTTGCGTCCGGGCAACGGAACGAAGTTCATTAATGGCCTCACGGAAGTTCTGGACGAAGATATTGTATTCCTCGGTGAACTTGCGGTAATGTTCCAGCGTATTGCGCGGGATGTCCATCTTCTCGGCTATCTCGGTAAACTGCTCGACGAATTCGTAGTAGTGGTTGTTCATGGCCCAGAGTTCATTGATGTGGGTCTTGAGAAAGACCATGAAACGGCGGTTCTGTAAGTCGCTCTCCACGCGGGCGGCAAAGTTCTCCGCCCATGAATCGAAGACGCGCCGGGTCATCTCACAGCCTCGCGCCCATTCCCAGACCTGCTCGTTCTCCATCCCGAACAGGCTGTCGATGATCGCAAAGATGGACACCGTGGAGTTGCCCGTGAAACGCCGGTTGAAATGGGAAGCCATCTGCGAAAGCCGCAGGCTCTGCGCCCCGAGCTTGTCGGTCCGCGCGGTTATTATCGCCACGATAAGACCGATGAACAGCAGAACGATAAGGCCGGGCACGACCCATGTATAAGGAACGGAATCGTAGAAGATCAGGGCGAGGACCGCGATGACGGTTATCAGTGCGGCAAACCAGCCGCGTTTGACGATGCTTACGAACATGGCGCCTCCCTTTTTCTTCGTTACGGCAGCAGTATTTCCAGTCCTCCGAGCATTTCCGCCAGGAGTGCTTTCTGTGCATGGAGACGATTTTCCGCTTCATCGAAGACTACCGATTGCGGAGCGTAAATGATGCCCTCGGCGACTTCTTCACCGTGGTGGGCAGGTAAAGGGTGCATCAGCATTGCGTCCGGGGCCGCCAGGGCAAGCAGCTTTTCATCCACCTGGTAACCGGAGAAGGTCTTGCGGCGCTTTTCGGCTTCGCTTTCCTGTCCCATACTCGTCCAGACATCGGTATAGATGACATCTGCTCCGGCCACGGCTTCCCGCGGATCAAGAATACAGGTGATCTCCGCGCCGTTGAGGTCTGCATACCCGCGGGCTCTGGCGAGAATCGTCTCATCGACACTGTAGCCGTCCGGCGAGGCTGCCCGGAAGTTCATACCCAGCATGACGCTGGCGAGCATGAGGCTGTGAGCTGTGTTGTTGCCGTCTCCCACGTACGCTACAGTCAGCCCGGTCACATCCTCATGGCGTTCAACGATGGTCATCACGTCCGCCAGGGCCTGGCAGGGATGCTCCAGGTCGGACAGGGCATTGATGACAGGGATGTCCGCGTTCTCCGCCATGACTTCCAGCGTCCGGTGGTAAAACGTCCGCGCTGCAATGGCGTTCCCGAAACGGCTGAGAACCCGGGCGACGTCCGGAACGGACTCGCGTTTTCCCAGGCCGACTTCTTCCGGCAGGAGACTGATGCAGTGGCCGCCGAGCTGACGCATGCCAACATCGAAGCTGACGCGCGTCCGGGTGGAGGGTTTTTCTGTCATAAGAATAAGGACCTTTTCGCTGAGCAAAGTGTTCCACCGGTCTGCCTTCATGGCGATTCCATTGGAGATCAGCCTGCGCAACTCCTCCGGTGAGACATCTGTAACCGAGAGAAAGTCTTTGCTGTTCACGATGCCCTCCTGTACGTGACCAGTATAGCATGAAACCTTGAGAGGGTGACAGAGTATCTTCAAAGTCCATATTTCAGAAAAATATGGTTCTTTCTTCCGGCGGATTGGCAGCGATGCTGGCGCCGCCTGTCGAATGTCGAAGCCTGCATACCGCTCTTGACACCTGACCATCACGTACTTATGATGCAAGGGCGGGAGGTACACGATGGCTGAAAATGAGAAAGAGAATGCCAGTACGAGTGAAAAGTATACGATAAGCGGGTCCCAGGTAGTTGAAAAGATCAAACAGCTCATCCACGCGGGGAACATACGCCGCGTACGTCTCATTCATGACGGGCGGATTATCATCGAGGTGCCGTTGACCATCGGCGGGCCGGTGGCGGTCATCAGCATCATGTACATGCCGGTGCTGGCTGCCATAGGGGCCGCGGCGGCGCTCCTTACCGAATGCACGCTGGAAGTAGAAAAACTGGATGACGGGAAAGATTGATGCCGCAGCTCGTTACAGGGGGAAAATGGAGCTTTGGTCTATCCGAGGTTGGACCTTCACGACAGGAGGCGAAAAACCACGGAGACGGGGCAAATAAACATGATGTGGCTTGAGCCGGATGAATTCAGCAGGCTGCCTGTAGACACCCCGGGAAGTTACGTTTTGTTCGTGCATCTGCAAAAGCTGATACGAATGGCTGCCGGTAGGCTTGAGGAAAGAGATTACCCGGCGGGATGGTATGGCTATGTCGGTTCGGCGCTAAGCGGTCTCCGTCAACGTCTCGGCCGCTATACAAGACCGGAACGGAAACGCCGCTGGCACATCGATTATCTGCTGGAACATGGCCAAGTCGCTGGAGCAATGGTTGTAGTTAGCCGGAAACGGTTGGAATGCCACATCGCCGCTTCTCTGGCGGAAAGGCTGGAGACCATTGCAAGTTTCGGCAGCAGCGATTGCCGATGTCCCGGCCATCTTTTACACCACCGGGACGAAAGAGCCATCCGGAAAGCGGTAACTTACGCTTTCAGTGAGCGTTTACTTAATTGGAGACGTGAAAAGGAGAACTGGTCCGATGCTCGAACTCATACTGATACGTCACGGCGAGACCGCGTGGAACGCTGAAAAAATCTTCCGAGGCCGGACGGAGATACCGCTTGACGAGACGGGCAAGCGCCAGGCAGCCCTCCTGGCGGACTACCTGAAAGATGAAAAGCTCGAAGCCATCTACACTTCTCCGTTGGAGAGAGCCAGAGAAACGGCCGCGCGCATCGCGGACCTGCAGAAACTGGAAGCAATTCCGGTGAACAACCTCACAGATATGGACTACGGCCACTGGCAGGGCAAGAAAATAATCGAGGTTGAAGAAGCATACCCGGAACTTTTCAATGACTGGATGGATACGCCGGAGCAGATCGCCATACCCGGCGGCGAGAGCTTGGCACAGGTTACCGGGCGCGTCGTACCCATCCTGGAAGACCTTGGGGCGCGCCATGCCGAAGGAAAGGTAGCCGTCGTTACCCACCGGGTGCTTGTCAAGCTCATCATCTGCTGGCTGCTGGAAGTACCGAACAACAAGTTCTGGAATTTTCAGGTTGACACCGGAAGCCAGACCAGGTTCCGGATACAGGGGACCCGTACTGTGTTGGTGACCGCCAATGATATATCATGTTTGCGCCAGTTGAAAGAAAACCGGGAGGACTTTTGATAGTTAAAAGGCTTTACACGGGAGGCAAGGCACGTTAAAATTGCGGGAGAGATTTGAAAAGCGGCAGGAGGTGTGTCCATGACGATAGAATGGTTTGCAGACCTGGTAATCGTGATATTCGGGCTGGTGGCGACCATTGCGATACTGGCTTTCCTCGTGATAGGAATTATTGCATTCGTGAAGGTCAAGTCCGTCATGAACACTGCACAAAAGATATCCGGCGATGTCAGGGACATCTCCTCCTGCATTAAGGAAGAGGTCGTAAAACCGATCGCGCAGATGGCTGCCGTCATCCAGGGGGTGCGACAGGCAACGAGCATGTTCGGCCCGAAAAAAAGGAAGGAAGACTGACATGGCGGACAAGAACTCTGACTCCTTCCTGCCCGGTTTTCTGGCTGGGATGCTGGCCGGACTGGCCATCGGTTTCCTGTGCGCTCCCGCCTCTGGTCGAGTGACCCGTGAAAGATTAAGAGAAAAAGCTGGAGAGATCAAGGAAGAAGCTTCTGAACGCATCGATCAGACCCGCGAAGCCGCCGTCGAAGCCGGTAAAAAAGTGCGCGAAAGATTGAAAGGCTAAGAACGAAAAACGTTCCATAAAGTAGTAAAGTAACCGGCTGGACCGGCCCCCCCGAAAGAGTGGTGAACCGGAATAATTGACTGAATTCTTTACCAAATACCGGCGCGGTTTATCGGTACTACTGCTCATTGCAGTAGTGGCCTTTGTCGTATGGCTGCTGTACTGGCTAAGGATGTTTATTCTGCCGTTCGCCATCGGGCTGGTGTTTGCCTACCTCCTCAAACCGGTAGTCCGCTGGATGGAACAGCATCTCCCGCCCCGCAATAAGTGGCCCAAGTTCCGCCGTGTCATGGCGGTGTTGATTTCCTTTTTGATGCTGCTGGTGCTTATATCAGGCTTCGTCTACCTCATCGCATCGGCGGTCATGGACGCGGCGGTAGTCCTCGTGGACAGCGCCCCGTACTTCCTCAGCCAGAGCATTTATCAGGTCCAGCAATGGATAGACAATATTCTTGCCGCGTTACCGGAAGAAATGCGGGCTTCACTCTCCGGCGGGGCCATCGGCGCGGGTTTCGATATCGGCCAGGCTATATCGAACTTCCTGAAGAATTCCATACCTTCCATCCCCGGCACCATTAACTTCCTGCTCGGTTTTGCGGTCCTGCCGTTCTTCCTCTTCTACATCCTGAAGGACATGGAACTCATCAATGTGCGCCTCACCACTATCTTCTCAGACAGGGTCAACCAGCACATCAGGGCTGTCCTCGGCATCATGGAACGGGTGCTGGGCAGATACATCCGGGCGCAGCTCATGCTTGGACTGATTGTCGGATACTTCACGTTTGTCGGCCTGCTTCTCCTGGATGTGCCGTTTGCCCTGGCTCTGGCCCTGCTTGCTGGCGTCACCGAACTCATCCCTACGCTCGGGCCATGGATCGGGGGCGCGGTAGCTGGTATTGTGACTCTGGCCATGGTGCCGGAAAAGACGTTCTGGGTCGTCGGACTGTTCGTCCTCATCCAGGCGCTGGAGAACAATCTTCTCGTCCCGAAGATCCAGAGTTCCTACCTGGGCATCCATCCCGCTTTGATGATTGTGCTGCTGGTGTTCGGTATTTACATCGCCGGTTTCTGGGGAATCCTGCTCATCGGGCCGCTGACGGCGGTGCTCATCCAGATCGGCAAGTATGTCAAGGCCTGCATGACCGGCGCCGTGGTCGAGGCGGAACCGGAGGAAGAGCCGGGGGGCGTCCTGATGCCGGAGTAGCCTCTTTTTTTCGTAGTTACTCTATCTGGTATAATTGAGGCATGGGAAAACCTTTGCTGGTCTTATTCGATGGCAACGCCATCGTTCATCGCGCCTATCACGCCTTCGGCCCCACCAAGTACCGGCAGGCGGTGCCTCTCACCGTATCCAAAACAGGTGAGGTCGTCAGCGCCGTTTACGGCTTTGCGTTGATGATCCTTAAAGTTCTTAACGACATCCGTCCCACGCATTACGCCATCGCCTTCGATAAAAAAGGCCCCACCTTCCGTCACGACATGTTCGACGACTACAAGGCTCATCGCCCGGTTACCCCGGACGAACTTGTTGCCCAGTTCGTGCGCGTAAGGGAACTGGTTACGGTATTTAATATCCCGATGTTTGAAATAGACAAGTACGAGGCGGACGACGTGCTGGGGACGCTGGCAAAGCAGGCCTCGGAGGAATGCATCGATACTATCATCGTGACCGGGGACGCGGATGCCATGCAGCTCGTGACGCCGAACGTGAAGGTGATGTATCCGAAGGCGGGCAAAGCTTTCAGCGATACGACGTTGTTCGATCCCGCCGCCGTTGAAGAGAAGTTCGGTGTAATGCCGGAGTACGTCGCAGACTATAAAGCGCTGGTCGGCGATACATCGGACAATATCCCTGGCGTTCCCGGCATCGGTGACAAGACGGCGGTCAAGCTTATCAAGGAATTCGGTACGATCGAGGAGATTTATCGCCGGCTCGATGAGGTGCAACCGGTTACCCTGCGGGAAAAACTGCGCGCTAACGAGGCCGTTGCCAGGCAGAGCAAAGTGCTGGCGACCATCGTGACCGATGTTCCGGTGAAGCTGGACCTGGATAAATGCGAAGCCGCCCGGTTCGATCGTGCCGCTGTCACGGACCTGTTCCGGGAACTCGAATTTTTCAGCCTTATCAACAAGCTGCCGGAAGCCTCCGTCGCTCCCATCGAAGTGACTGTTACCGCGGCTCCTCTGGAAGCTAACTATCATGTTATTTCGACCACGCCGGACCTGGACGACGTTGCCAACCGTATCTCCAATGCCGGCTGCTTCGCTTTCGATACCGAGACGACCGGTCTTGACCCGCAGCAGGCGGATATCGTCGGGATCTCGGTGGCAGTGGAAGAAGGGACGGCATACTACATTCCGGTCGGGCACACCTGTCTCGATGCCGTGACCCAGTTACCGCTGGCGCAGGTCATCGACCGTCTTAAGCCGATGTTCGAGGACCCGTCAATCCGGAAATTCGGCCACAACAGCAAGTTCGATATGAACGTGATGGCCGGGGTGGGAATCGGAACTGCCGGGATGGAGTTCGATTCAATGATCGCCGCCCACCTGCTGGGAGAAAAAGCCCTCGGACTCAAGCCGCTGGCATTTGCCCGCCTCGGCATCGAGATGCTGCCGATTACCGACCTCATCGGTAAAGGTTCGAAACAATTGACGATGGCCCAAGTGGACATAACCTCCGCGGCGAATTACGCCGCGGCAGACGCCGATATGACCTTGCGGTTGACCAACCTGTTCCGCCCGGAACTGGAAAAACTAGGCCTGCTCAAGCTCTTCCGTGACGTGGAAATACCGCTCGTGCCGGTGCTCATGGAAATGGAACGGGCGGGCATCGCCATGGATACACATATCCTGAGAGACATGTCAATCTATCTCAGCGACCAGATCAGGGAACTGGAACGCAGGATATTCGATTTCGTCGAACATGAATTTAACATAAATTCGCCTTCGCAACTGGGGAAGATACTCTTCGAGGACCTCCAGATACCTTCGCCGCGCCGTGGTAAGGGCAAGTATTCTACGGAAGCCGGCGTGCTGGAAGTATTAAAAACGGACTATCCCATTTGCGGCCTCATCCTGGAATACCGGCAGTTGACCAAGATAAAATCGACGTATATAGATACGCTTCCGGCCATGGTCAACCCGAAGACCGGGCGCATCCATACCTGTTTCAACCAGTGCCGCACGGCTACCGGGCGGCTTTCATCCACGGACCCGAACCTGCAAAACATACCCGTGCGGGGAGAACTCGGCGGGCAGGTACGTCAAGCCTTCGTGGCGCCGGCGGGAACGATGCTCCTCGGCGGAGATTACTCCCAAATCGATCTCCGGGCTCTGGCGCACCTCTCCAAGGACATAACATTGCTGGATGCTTTCCGCAACGATGAAGATATCCATGCCGCCACGGCGTCCCTTCTGTTCAACCTGCCCCGGAATGAGATCACGAAGGACCAGCGACGCTTTGCCAAGACGGTGAACTTCGGCGTTATCTACGGCATGAGCGAGTATGGCCTCCAGCAGGCCACCGAACTCTCCCGGGAAGAAGCAGGAAAATTCATCAAAGCCTATTTCGAGAAGTATCCCGGCGTCACTAAATACCTGGAAGAAACGCGTGAGAAGGCCCGCCGGGAAGGCTACGTAGAGACCATCCTCGGACGGCGGCGGTACATACCGGACATCAATGCCGCTAATCGCCTGGTGAGAGAAGCAGCCGAACGCATGGCCATCAACATGCCGGTCCAGGGGACGTCTGCAGACATCATCAAGGTGGCGATGATAGACCTGCATCGGGAATTACCCAGGCGCGGCCTGAAGAGCCGCATGCTGCTCCAGGTCCATGACGAACTCGTATTTGAAGTGCCGGAAGATGAGATGGAAGAGATGAAGAAGCTCGTCTGCGATGTCATGGAGAACGCGGTGAAACTGGATGTCCCCGTCAAGGTGGACACGAAGACCGGTAAAAACTGGGGTGAGATGAAATAGCCGCTTTAGCGGTGGTCCCGTGCGGTGGGTGAAGCCGAGGACATAACCCACCATATCCATTGATTGGCAGAATGACTATGAGAGGTTATTCCCGTGCCCGAACTACCGGAAGTAGAAACGATCAGACAGGAGTTGACGCCGTATGTGATAGGGAAGACCATCACCGGCGTAATGCTGTTCTGGGATCGCATCGTCCGGCGGCCTTCGCCGGAGGAATTCAAGTCCGGGGTCATCGGGCGGAGGATTATCGACCTCACCCGCCGGGGTAAGTATCTCTTTTTTCACCTGGATGACGGCCATGTGCTGGTCATGCACATGAAGATGACGGGTTCTCTTATCGTCGATCCGGCCGATGATCGCTTTACCCGCGCTATCCTTGAACTCGATAACGGCTCGAAACTTCACTTCTGGGACCCGCGCAAGTTCGGGGTCATGTGGCTGGATGGAGATTGCGATCCCGTTCTGGCCAAACTCGGGCCGGAACCGCTCGATGAAGACTTCACGCCGGAAGTTTTGGCGTCCATTCTCAAAGGCCGTACGGCGCCAGTTAAGCCCGTAATTCTCGACCAGGCGCTCATTGCCGGCATCGGCAACATGTACGCGGATGAAGCGCTGTTCGATGCTAAAATCCACCCGGAGCGCATTGCCGGCAACCTGACTTATGCGGAGGTCAAGCGGCTCCATGCGTCTATCATCAGGGCGCTCCAGAAAGCACTGGTACTCAAGGGCGCCAGCGTTCGTAATTACATCAGGCCGGACGGCACCGCCGGGACCGCCCATGACGAGTTCAATGTGGCGCACGGCACCGGCAAGAACTGTCCGCGTTGCGGGACCGTTATCAAACGCATCGTGGTTAGAGGCAGGGGCACCTATTTCTGCCCGAAGTGCCAGAAGAAACGGTAACCGAGACTGTTTCGTCAGCTTCGCGGGTCTTTTTCCACCTGAGCCACAGCACGGTGGCACTTGTCACCAGGGCTACGGCGGTAATGTACATCTCTGTGCCGAAAGCGTTCAGGATGCCTCGCTGGAGAAGTATCACCTAGTAATTGATTATTCCGTGGGCGAACGCCGCCAGGAAGGTGCTGAGCAGTTCATTGTGTACTCGTAGAGTGGTCAGAGAACCTTGAAACGGGCTGCATCAAGCCTCCGGGTTCTCTCAAGTTCGTCCCCGGAGTGCGTGCCCCGTACCGCGGTCCAGTGGCTTTTAAGTAAAGTTACCGGAACCGGAAACGTGATAGACGTACCGGGGTGGCAGGCTGGTAACGGCACGGTTCACGCGCTTTTTCAGACTGCAGCGGCACCGGCGGCCGTCTTCCAGTTCCATGATATAACCTGGTCCGTCTTTGATCTTGACATAGTCGATCATAGTCAATTCGCCCCACCACCTGCCGTCCGTATCATTCTTTATCTCGTAATTTATCCCGCCGATGAGTGATTCATCATGGGACTGGTACAGTTTACCTGTGGCCACTTGAGTCCTCCCTTTCAATAAGTGCTAGGTTGTTCCGGTGTACTACTTCAGGGCCGTAATCGTAGGCCAGAAGGCCGGCGATCTTGTCAGAGTGCAGGCCTTTAATGGTATCGATGTCCTTGCAGTTATAATTGACGATGCCGCATCCAAGCTGGTTGCCTTCCGGATCAAGGATGGCGACGATATCGCCGCGATTATATTTTCCTTCCGTGGCTACGATCCCGGCCGCCAGCAGACTGCGTTTTT
Source organism: uncultured Dehalococcoidaceae bacterium (assembly GCA_964589285.1). Classification (GTDB taxonomy): domain Bacteria; phylum Chloroflexota; class Dehalococcoidia; order Dehalococcoidales; family RBG-16-60-22; genus DAOUEG01. Next base: position 17,672 of record CAZPSP010000023.1, read on the forward strand.
CCTGTTTGAGTGCCCTGGTAGCGCCGTCATCGATGGTAATGCTGCCGCGCGTACAGAGACCGGATACCATCCAGCGTTCACGGCTCTCCAGGTCTTCACGCACCGGCAGGAACCGTGTACCGATGGCTTCTCCCGCGGCAAGGCGCGGAATGACGTCCCGCTCGAAACCGTTGGCGATAACCACGTTAATGCCAGAGGCAGTCGCCAGTTTGGCGGCCTCCAGTTTGGTGATCATGCCGCCGGTCCCGACGTTACTGCGGGTAGCGGCACCCATTTTCATTATGGAGGCGTCCACCCGGGTGACAACCGGCACCAATTTGGCTTCCTGGTTGCGGGACGGGTCGGCGTCATAAAGGCCGTCGATGTCCGTGAGCATGATGAGGAGGTCGGCGTCGACGAGATTAGCGACCATGGCGGAGAGGTTGTCATTATCGCCGAACTTGGCTTCTTTAATTTCATCGATGGAAACGATGTCATTCTCGTTGACGATGCAGATGACTTTGAGGTCCATGAGCGCCAGCAGGGTATTACGGGCGTTCAGGTAACCCGCGCGGTCCGCGAGGTCATGCTTGGTCAGCAGCGCCTGCGCGACGGTGATATTATGCCGCTCGAAGAGGTGTTCGTAGGTATTCATCAGGCGGCTCTGGCCCACAGCGGCCAGCACCTGCTTGTAGGGCATGCCGCGGATCTTGCGGCTGAGGCCGAGCTTTTGCCGTCCGGAGGTGATGGCTCCGGAAGAAACCAGGATAATCTGTGCGCCGCGGCGATGCAGACCGGCGATCTGGTCCGTCAGCCCAGCGATGATGCCGAGGTTGAGCACTTTATCGCCGGCGACGAGGTGGGTACCCAGTTTGACGACAATACGGTGATAGACCAGTTCCGGCTCGGACGGCTTGCGTGTTTTTTTACTCTTTTCCATGTGGATTCGTTTCATTATATCAGGCGTCAACGAGTTGAACAAGAAGGGTTACCTCCATTATGCTTATCAGGGTTCATCCATGTATGATGAAAATACCATGCAGAAGAGTACTATAGTCCCGATAGCTTCAGCCATAACGTTTACGGGTTTTATCGATACTCCGCTGTTATTGCCTGTTATGGCTTTGTTCGCCAGTGGACTTGGGTTAAGCGTTGGGATGGTTGGCATCATCGTCGGGCTTTATTCCATCGTTAACACGCCGGCTAATCTCGTAGCCGGCAGGCTGGTGGACCGTTTCGGAGCCAAGCCTCTGCTGATAATCGGGCTGGCGCTGGACGCCGTTTCCATGTTCCTGTATTCCCTGGTAGCACTTCCCTGGCACCTTGGTCTGGTACGGTCCCTGCACGGTTTTTCCGGCGGCATAGTAGGACCGGCTTCCATGTCCGCCATAACAGGAGCAAGTGATGGACGAGGCCACGGTAGAACGATGGCCGCTTACGGCATGGCCCTGGCCGCAGCAAATCTGACAGGGTTCGGGTTGGGCGGTTGGCTGACTTCCAGCGTCGGGTTTGATGGAGTTTTTTTAATCGGCGGCAGTCTGCTCGTCGTGGGAACAATAATGGCTTTCTTCCTTCCGGCGCACGCCAGACCGGCGGCTTCCATCAAGACGGTTGAAAAACTATGGAGGAAAATAGCCGGGCTGCTGAAGCGGAAAACGCTCATCGGTCCGTATGCCACGGTTTTCGCGCAGTACTTTTCCCTTGGCGGCGTGGCGACGCTGCTGCCGCTCTATGTCCGAAGCCTCGGGCTGGAACCGGTCAACACCGGGATTTCCATGGCAATTTTTTCCGTCATGTTCCTGCTCGTTCAGATACCCATCGGCCGCAAGAAGACAGGGAGCAATAAATCCCTGTTGACGCTGACCGGTCTCCTGGTGGGTACCGCGGCTTTACTATTGCTGCCGTTCGCTGGTGAGTTCGCGTTCATCGCCCTGTGCATGGGGCTGTACGGGATAGCCCATGGCCTGATGTTCCCGTCCATTTCCGCTATGGTAGCGGAGAACACCACGCCGGAAGAACGCGGGCTGGGTACCGGCATCTTTCACGCGCTGCTGACAAGCGGTGTCGCGGCCGGCGCACCGGTGATGGGATGGATCGGCGGGTATATCGGGCTCGCATGGGGCCTGGCGGCCAGTTCCGGTATATTGCTGGCGGCGCTGGCTGTTACGGTTAATACGCTCAGGCATAGATAGCCTTGAGATTATGCTACAATGCTAAAGGAACAGGGCCGCCCCATGTTTGAGGGGCGAGCCCCAAACGTGTTTGGAGAAAAATAGATGACGGACCTGAGCGGCCTGCTTGACCTGAGCATAAAGAACAGGGAAATTCAGTGCATTGTTAGCCTGCTGAAGCAGCGGGAGGAGCTTTCAACGATCGCGCCGGGTTCCGCGCGGGCTTACCTGGCAGCCGTTTTGCACCGGATGCTGAGTCGAACCGTCCTGTTCCTGACCTCCCAGCCGGAGCATGCCCGCGCTTTCTCTGAACAACTCCAGACCTGGCTCCCTTCCGGCGACGTTATCCTGTTCCCGGAGCCGGACATGCTCCCATACGAGCGCATGGCCTCGGACGCGGCTACGGAGACAGACCGCCTCCGCGTACTGGAAGCGCTGGACAAAGGCAGCCCGCTGGTCGTCGCCTCCGTTCCGGCGCTGCTCTCCCGGACCATAAACGCGGATGCCTTCCGCGACCATGTCCAATCCGTCCGGCTGGGCATGGATGTGAAACCGTTCGACCTCCTCACTGGCCTGGAAATGCTCGGCTACCGTGCGGAGAACATCGTGGAACTGCCGGGCATGATGAGCCATCGCGGCGGCATCATCGACATTTGGCCGGCCACGCACGACCTCCCGGTGCGGCTGGAGTTCTTCGGCGATACCATCGACAGCATCCGCCGGTTCGATCCCGATACCCAGCGGTCCAAAGAGACCATCGGCTCCGTGGACATCGGCCCGGCCACGGAACTCCTCGCCATGAAGTCCGCTGGTGAAGGCCGCGTGGAGTCGGTCCTGGAGAAGCTGGACCTCTCCGGATGTGCCCGGGAGACCGTCGAGCAATTCCGGACGGACTTCGTCGAACTCGGCCAGGGCAAGCTGCCGCGCGAAGCCTACTTCTATGCTCCGCTGTTCAGTCACGGCAGCTTGCTCGATTTCCTCCCGGACGACGCCGTTATCATATTCGATGAGCTAAATGCCCTGGAACAGGCGGCGGACATGCTGGATGTCGAAGCCGAGCAGCTCCGGGCGGAGAAGATGGAGCGCGGCGAACTGCCCGAGAATTTCCCCAGCCCCCATTACACCTGGAACGAGGTCCAGCCGAAGACCGTCGGCAGACCGTCGCTCAAGCTGGAAGCCTGGGGAGAGGAAAGGACGCTCGATTTCAAAGCGGCGCCGTCATACCTCGGCCAGCTTCCCGCTTTCATGGATAAGGTGTCCGAACTGCTCGCCGGAAAGAAGCGGCTCATCGTGGTCAGCCACCAGGCCGACCGCCTCGCCGACCTCCTTGAAGACAGGAAAATCATCGCCGCGCCGGTGGAGACCGTCACCCAGCCGCCCGGGCCGGGATCGCTGGCCCTGGTACGCGGCTCGCTTCCAGAAGGCTGGGTGCTGAATGGTGAGACGTACCTTTTCACGGACGCTGAGATATTCGGCTTCGTCAAGCAGCGGCGGCTCGTCAAGAAACGCCCCGCGCCCAAGCACAAGCTGACCGTCGAACTCATTCCCGGCGAATACGTCGTCCACATCGAGCATGGCATCGGCAAATTCGAAGGCGTGAAAACGATGTCCAGCGCCGGGACGGACAAGGAATTTCTCGTTATCGAATACGCCGCCGGGGACACCCTCTATGTGCCGACCGACCAAATAGACCGTGTGGACCGCTACGTGGGCTCCGGCGAGAAAACGCCGGTGCTGAGCCGCCTGGGTACCCAGGAATGGATGAAGACGAGGCAGAAAGCCAAGGACGCGGCGTCCATCCTCGCCAAGGAACTCATTTCACTCTATGCGGCGCGGGAGATCGTCAAGGGGCATTCGTTCGGGAATGATACGGTCTGGCAGCAGGAACTCGAATCCGCTTTTCCGTACGTGGAGACCCATGACCAGGCCGTTGCTATCCAGGACGTCAAGGAAGACATGGAGCGGGCCCGCCCCATGGACCGGCTCGTCTGTGGGGACGTGGGCTACGGTAAAACGGAAGTGGCGGTTCGCGCGGCATTCAAGGCGGTCATGGACGGCTGCCAGGTGGCTGTGCTCGTGCCGACCACGGTGCTGGCGCAGCAGCACTACACCACGTTCGCGGAACGTCTGGCAGCCTTCCCGGTCAGGGTGGAAATGCTGAGCCGGTTCCGTACGCCGGGAGACCAAAGAAGGGTCATCGATGCCCTCGGAAAGGGCGGCGTTGACATCTGTATCGGGACGCACCGGCTTATACAAAAGGACGTCCGGTTCAAAGACCTTGGCTTGCTCATCATTGACGAGGAGCAGCGTTTCGGGGTGAACCACAAGGAACATTTCAAGCAATTGCGGCAGGAGATCGACGTGCTGACCCTGAGCGCCACGCCGATACCGCGTACCCTGCACATGTCACTGGCCGGGGTGAGGGACATGTCCACCATGCAGACCGCTCCAAACGAGCGCCTGCCGGTCAAGACCTATGTGGCGGAGTTCAACGACCACCTGGTAAGGGAGGCCATCCTGCGGGAGATGGAGCGTAACGGGCAGGTGTTCTTCGTGCACAACCGGGTACAGAGTATCGACATGGTCGCCGAGCATATCCGGGAACTGGTGCCGGAGGCGAGAGTGGCGGTTGGTCACGGCCAGATGCACGAAGACCACCTTGAAAAAGTGATGACCGCGTTCAGCCGGGGCGAGGTGGACATCCTGGTTTGTACCACGATCATCGAATCCGGCCTCGATATGCCCAACGCCAACACGCTCATCGTCAACCGGGCGGACAAGTTCGGGTTGACGCAGTTGTACCAGTTACGCGGCCGGGTAGGACGCGGCGGCAATCTGGCATATGCCTATTTCCTTTACGACCGGGGCCGTCGGCTGACGGACGTCGCCCGGAAACGCCTGCAGACCATTTACGAAGCTACCGAACTCGGTGCGGGTTTCAGCATCGCCATGAAGGACCTGGAGATCCGCGGCGCGGGTTCCATCCTCGGGCACCGGCAGAGCGGCCACATCACGGCGGTCGGTTTTGCGCTTTATACAAGGCTCCTGGCAGAAGCGGTGGAGGAGCAGAAAGCGCTCAACGAAGGCCGTCCCAGGCCGCAGCCCAGGCTGCCGGCGCCGTCTGTTGATCTGCCGCTGGATGCCTATATCCCCGAGGACTACGTGGCGGACGTGGAAACACGGCTGGAGATTTACCGGAAGCTGGCCGACGCCGACGCCCCGGAAGACCTGGACGAACTTACGAAGGAGTGCGAGGACCGCTTCGGGCCGTTGCCGAAGGTTGTTGAGAACCTGTACTACGCCGTCAAGCTCAAGTGGCTCGGGGCCAGGGCGGGGATAGAGAGCATCAACACTGAAGATGGCAATATCGTGATACGGCGGTTCACCGGGCTGCCCTTCGATGTTATGAAGTTCACCGGGATGCTGCGGAGCGGGATAACGGTAGGGCGGACGCAGGTGCGGTTGGACTACCGGAAGCTGGGCAATCAGTGGCGGACGGCTCTGGAGGGGGTCATACGGGGCTTGTTGACTTGAGTCAGTTTTTCTTGGTGGTCTGATTCCTAGTTGGGCGCATATT
>CAZPSP010000024.1:0-22883 GCA_964589285.1 uncultured Dehalococcoidaceae bacterium
GTATTCTGTGATTCTTGTCACTCTTCTGCTTTGCTGATATACTGAGAATGTTGCTTTTCCTCTATTATGAACTACGAGACCGTAATCGGACTGGAAGTCCACGCCCAGCTTTTAACGGACAGCAAGATGTACTGCGCGTGCAGCACGGATTATGCCAGCGCGCCGCCGAACACCCATGTCTGCCCGGTGTGCCTGGGCTTGCCCGGCGTTCTGCCAGCGATCAACCGGCGGGCCGTGGAATTCACCATGATGACCGCCCTCGCCCTTCATTGTGACGTCCCCGGTTTTACCAAGTTCGACCGCAAGAACTACCCGTACCCGGACCTCATGAAAGGCTACCAGATATCCCAGTACGACCAGCCCATCGGGCTGAAGGGCTGGCTGGAGATAGATGTGGAAAGCGCCCGGCGGCGGATCGGTATCACACGTGTCCACCTGGAAGAGGATGTAGCCAAATTGACGCACCGTTCGGACGGCATGGAAGACTTCAGCCTTGTGGATGTCAACCGGGCCGGTTGCCCGCTCATGGAGATCGTCAGCGAGCCGGACATGCGGTCCCCGGAGGAAGCACGCCAATACCTGATGGCGCTGCGCAGCATCCTCCAGTTCCTCGGGGTTTCCACCGGCAATATGGAGGAAGGCAGTTTCCGCTGCGATGCCAATATCTCGATCAGGCCTGAAGGCAGTAGCGAATACGGTACTAAAGTTGAAGTCAAGAACATGAACAGCTTCCGCGGCGTGTTCCTGGCGCTGGAATATGAGGTGAAACGCCAGACGAAGGCCCTGGAAGAAGGTAAGACACTGGTGCAGGAGACCCGCGGCTGGGTGGAAGCCCAAGGCAAGACGGTCTCCCAGCGCAGCAAGGAATACGCCCACGATTACCGTTATTTCCCGGAGCCGGACCTGCCTCCTGTGCTCATCAGCCGGGAGTGGGTCGAAGATGTAAAAGCCAGGCTACCTGAACTGCCGGAAGCACGCCGGGAGAGGTTCGTGGAGCAGTACGGTCTGACATCGTACGATGCCGCGCAATTGACCTCGTCACGCGCCCTGGCGGACTTCTTTGAAGAAGGTGTCGCCGCGGATAACGCCGTGACTCCCAAGGAACTGAGCAACTGGCTCCTCGGCGAGTGCTCGCGGATCATGAATGCCTATAGTGTTGATATCGAGGGATACCGGCGGAAAACGCCGCCGGCCAGGCTTTCGGAACTGATCAAGGCCACGCACGGAGCGATCAATGCCGCCACGGCGAAAACGGTACTGGAAGAGATGTACCGGACCGGTAAGTCCGCCGAGGCAATCATCGCTGAAAAGGGCCTCAGCCAGATCAGTGATGCCGGAGAGCTTGAGAAAACGGTCTCAGAAGTGATAAACTCTAATGTTCAGCCCGTTGCGGAATATCGCGCCGGAAATGAGAAAGCGTTTAAGTTCCTCGTCGGGCAGGTCATGAAAGCAACCAGAGGGCGAGCCAATCCGCAGGTCGTCAATGAAGTATTAAAGCGGATGCTCGAGGCATGATGCCGGAGGAGTGGAGTTAGACTGAAATGGAAATGTATTTATATATCGCGCAGATAATCGTAGCCGCGGCCCTTATTCTTGTTTCGCTTCTTCAGGTGCGCGGCGGCGGTCTGGGTGGGATCTTCGGGCAGGCGGACACCGTCTACCGGACCAAGCGGGGCCTGGAGAGGACGCTCTTCCAGTTGACCATCGCCCTGGCGGTCCTCTTTATCGTGCTGGCTATCGTATCACTTCTGGTCACTTAAAGGCAGATCATCGAGTGATATTCGAGCGGCGGGCCCCGAAGCCCGCCGCTTTCTTTATACCTTAAATTATTGGTCCCGGTTATGGAGTGATCCGCCCGGGAACCATGCTATTCCTGAAAAACTCCTAAAAGAAGTCCCGTAGCTATTGACAAATACAGACAGGTTTGCTACTCTCTGAGGCAAGACTACAGAAGGAGGTACGGATATGCAGGCCTATTGCATGAAATGCAGGAAAAAGGTTGAAATCAAGAATCCCAAATCCGTCACCCTGAAAAACGGGCGCCCCGCAATCCAGGGCGTCTGTCCGAACTGTGGCACTAAAGTGTTCCGTATAGGCAAGGGCTAGAAACAGCAGGCTCGTCCTGCGGTACTACTGACTCAGGTACGGCACAATATGGCCGATTGGTCTCCTCCGGTACCAAAAAATGTGAGGAGGTTGGAGCCGGGAGGTGTTTTTCAGGCCGGCGAGATCTTAAGGGTCGGATTGTGTTCTGTAGCACACTAAAGGGGGAATGAGGCATATGCGCCTCATTCCTTTCCTTTTTCAGGAAAAGGATAAAACGGTTATCACTCGAGAACGACAGCCGTACCGTAGGCAAGCACTTCAGCGGCATTCTGCATGATCATCGATGTTCCGAACCGCACCCCGACTATCGCATTGGCCCCTTGCCGTTCAGCGTCCGCTGTCATCCGCTTGATAGCTTCCTCCCTGGCCTCGGCCATGAGGGAAACGTATTCCGATACTTCACCGCCGGCGATATTGCGGAAGGCAGCCATGATGTCTTTGCCGAGGTGCTTGGCACGGATGGTGCTGCCCCTGGCCATGCCAACGGTCCTCTTGATACGCCGGCCTTCAACCTGCTCAGTTGTCGTGATTATCATAGTCGGCCTCCTCGGATTTATCTTTACCGCGTATTCGGTCTTTAATGGCGATACCGAGCAGCAGCAGCACCCCCACCCCGACTATTCCCAGGGCTATCCTGATGAGCACCGGGACTTCACTTGAAGAAAAGAAACCCCACAGCGCCCAACCGGCCAGTCCCATCACTCCCAGGCCGATCAGTATGTACCCGAGGTTTTGCCACATCCTGACGCCTCCTGTTTTGGTCTTTTTGCCAGGTGTAAGAGGACAAGGGGGATAGACGCTATATTCTAACGTTTTTTCTTCCAGATGGTACCCTGGGGCGTGTCCTCCAGAATGATGTTCAGGGAGGTCAGCCGATCCCGGACCGTATCCGCAAGCTGGAACTGTTTGGCCTTACGGAGTTCCGCGCGGACCTGGATGAGCAGGTCTATGAACGGCGCGGCGTCCGCCGTCCCGGTTTCATCTGCAACAAAGGTCAGGCCGAGTACACCGCCGAGTTCTTTCAAGATGGCTCGCATAGCCGTTGCGTCAAGGCCTGCGTCGTCGGCTTTGTTTATCTCGCGGGCGAGGTCGAACAGCAAGGCGATGGCCGAGGCGGTGTTGAAATCATCGTCCATGGCGTCTGTGAACTTTTGCCGGAAGGCGTCTGCATCGAAGTCAGCGGCCGGGGCGTTCTCTTTACTTGTTCCGTTGGCGGCCTGGCGCAGGCGTTCGGCGCCCCGCTCCGCCGCCTGTATGGCTTCTTCCGTGTAGGTAAGCGGGCTGCGGTAGTAAGAACTGAGGAAGAAAATGCGCAGGCCGTCCGAGGTATACTTCTTCAGGGCATCCCTGATGGTGATAAGATTACCGAGGGACTTGCTCATCTTCTCTTCACCCATGCGGAGCAGTCCGTTGTGCATCCAGTAGCGGACGAAGGGTTTCTTGCCGCTGTAGCTCTCCGACTGGGCTATTTCGTTCTCGTGGTGGGGAAAGACCACGTCCTGACCGCCGCCGTGGATGTCTATCTGCTCCCCCAGGTACTTCATGGACATGGCGGTGCATTCGATGTGCCAGCCGGGACGGCCCTTGCCCCAGGGGCTGTCCCAGGACGGCTCACCGGGCTTGGCGGCTTTCCACAGGACAAAATCCAGCACGTCCTCTTTCTGGTCGCTGGCTTCGATCCTGGTGCCGGACATCATCTGCTCCGGGTCCCGCCTGGACAGTTTACCGTAGTCCGGCATCTTCTTGACGCGAAAATAAACGTCCCCACCGATGGCGTAGGCAAAGCCTTTGTCCTCCAGGGTCTTGACCACCTCGATCATCTTGTCTATCTCACCCATCGCGCGGGGATAAAAGTGGGGAGGACGGACGTTCAGCGCGGCCATATCCTCGTCATAGCGTTTGGTATATTTCTGCGTCAGTTCCTCGACGGTGATGCCCTGCCGGTTGGCGGTCGCGATGATGTTGTCCTCGATGTCCGTAATGTTCTGGACGTGCTTGACGTTGTAGCCGCGGAATTCCAGGTAGCGGCGGACGACATCGAAGAAGATATAGCTCATGGCGTGGCCGATGTGGGCGTCTGAATAGGGGTTGACGCCGCAGACGTACATCGTCACCGGATCGCCGATGGGCGTGAATTCTTCTTTTTTACCTGACAGAGTATTGAAGATTTTCATGACTGACCGCCTTCCAGTAATGCGACGGCGACGGCCGCGATGCCTTCGCCGCTGCCGATATATCCCAGGCCGTTGTTGGTGCTGGCCTTGACGCTGACCTTTTCCATCTCCAATCCTAGTGCATCGGCGATGTTTCTTCTCATCGGCTCGATGTAATCCCGCAGTTTCGGGCGTTCCGCGATGACCGTGGCGTCGATATTGCCCACGTACCAGTCCGCTTCCATAAGGATGTCCTTCACTTCACCGAGCAGGACGATGGAGGAGATGCCCCGGTAGGCTTCGTCTCCGGGCGGGAAATGGAGGCCGATGTCCCCGAGGGCCGCCGCGCCGAGCAGGGCGTCCATGACAGCGTGCACGAGGACATCCGCGTCGCTCCAGCCGTCCAGGCCTTTTTCAAAGGGGACATCGACGCCGCCAAGGACAAGCCGCCGTCCGGGCGCGAGGGGGTGGATATCGTAACCGGTGCCGATTCTCACGCGGAGGTCTCCCTTTTTTTCAGCAGTAGTTCGGCCAGCGCCAGGTCATCCGGCGTGGTTATCTTAATATTATCATAGGAACCGGGGTAAAGTTTAACCTTCTGGCCCATCCGCTCAACGAGGGTGGCGTCATCGGTGACCTCCGGCGCGTCCTGGTAATAGGCCACGCGGATTATTTCACTGCGGAAGACCTGCGGCGTCTGGACGGCCTGGAGGGAAACACGGGAAGGGGTATCGATAACGATATTATGGTCATTCATCACCTTGATGGTGTCCTTGACGGGCATGGCGGCGACGGCGGCTCCGGTCTCCTGTGCGGCTTCGAGGCCGCGTTCGATGAGGTCCACGGTAACGAGCGGACGGGCGCCGTCATGGATAACGACCCATTCCGCGTCTTCTATCTGTTTGAGGCCTTCCGCGACTGAGTCCTGCCGCCGCGCCCCGCCGAGGCAGATATTCGTGACCTTGGACCACTCCTCTTTGTGTTCGATGAGGCGGCGGCACATCGGCTCTTTTTCACCGCTGACAACAATGATGATGCGGGAAATGGAAGGGCAGTCCTGGAACGGCCGGGTGGAACGGAGAAGCACCGGAATACCGGCGATGGGCGACAGCACCTTATCAATGCCCGCCATGCGGGTTCCCGCTCCCGCCGCGACGATTATGGCGGCTGCTGTTGGTTGTTGGTTCATCTGGTTATCTCTTATCTGCTAAATCGGATGGAACCGGCTTCTCTGCCGGTCCGCGGGCAAGATGCCCGCGCTATCCTTCTGCTACGATGGTGTCATTCCCGCGGAGGCGGGAATCTATCTATGAGTTTCTCTTTTAATTGGTCCATTAACAGTCGAGGAGACTACATCTCCTCCTCAAATATCGGTCCCAGGTCCTGCGGTTCCTCGGAGGGTTTTACCAGTCCAACACTCACGGCGTCCCGTAAAGTCCCTGCCCTGACAATCTCCATGCCGGGCGGGACCTGGTATTTGGCGCCGTTCTTCGGGACGATGCAGCGGGTGAAGCCCATGCGAGCGGCTTCCTGGAGACGGCGTTCCATCTGAGGTGCGGACCGCAGTTCGCCGCTGAGGCCCACTTCGCCGATGGCCGCTGTACGCTCGGCCACTTCCATGTCCCGGAAGCTGGAAGCTATGGCCAGCGCGATACCGAGGTCCGCCGCCGGTTCCCCGATCTTGAGGCCGCCGGTCACATTGACTAAAATATCCTGGTTGCCCAGCTTTAGATTCACTCGCTTGGTGAGGACGGCGGTGATCAGCAGAAGGCGGTTGTAATCGATGCCGTTGGCCGTGCGCCGCGGCATCCCGAAGGCGGTTGTCGTCGTTAATGCCTGTATCTCTACGAGCAGGGGACGCGAGCCCTCTATGGTCGGCACCACCGCGGAACCGATGGCCGCCGCGCCGCGCTGGGAAAGGAAGGCGCGGGAAGGGTTTTCCACTTCTTCCATGCCCTTTTCCTTCATCTCGAAGACGCCCACCTCGTTGGTGGAGCCGAAGCGGTTCTTGACACACCGCAGCAGGCGGTAGGCGCTGAACTGCTCGCCTTCCAGGTAGAGGACGACATCAACGATGTGCTCCAGCACCCTCGGCCCGGCGATGGCCCCTTCCTTGGTGACGTGCCCGGTCACGAAGACCGGAACCGCCGTCCGCTTGGCCCACTGCATGAGCCGCATGGTACACTCGCGAACCTGGGTAATGCTGCCCGGTACGGACTCCATGCCCGGAAGATAGACGGTCTGGATGGAATCGACGACGAGGAGGGCCGGCGATTTGTTCGCCAGGTGTTCCATGACGGCTTCCAGATTGGTCTCCGCCATGACGAACAGGCCTCGTCCATCGAGTCCGAGCCGTTCCGCCCGCAGCTTGATCTGGTGGGCGGTCTCTTCTCCGGTAACGTAGACAACCGGCCGGTCTCCGCCGGCGATAGACGCTGAGGCCTGGAGGAGGAGCGTGGATTTGCCGATGCCGGGATCACCGGAGATGAGGACGAGCGACCCGGCTACCAGCCCTCCCCCGAGGACCCGGTTGAACTCACCGATAGGCAGGGGAATGCGGCGGGCGTCTTCCTGTTTGACCTCGGAAAGCTCCTGGGGCGGTGATGCCGGGAGGGATTGCGCCCCGTATGTCGCCTTGAGGGTCTCAACTTTCATTTCCACCATGGTGTTCCACTGGTGGCAGTCCGGGCAGCGTCCCATCCACTTGGCGCTTTCCTTGCCGCATTCCTGGCAGACGAAGACCACCTTATCTGCTTTACTCACACGTTGACGTTAGCAGATTTACCGTTGAAAGGCAAGGATCATACTAAAGTGTGTAAACAAACGTGATATACATCGCTTTCCCGCTATTTACCCACGGTGTACAATACTACGTAACTACGGGTTTAGAAGGGAGGCACTCGGATGCACTCTTTACAGATCGGTCTCCTGGTTTTCATGGCGGTGTTGGGGGTGGCGGTTATCGGCAGCTATATACAGGGCTTCTCCACACATCCCGGTTCGGCGGAAAAACTGTGGGGCGGTGTTTCCGGCGGTCTCAGGTATTTCAATTACGTTATTATGATCGGGGCCGCGGTCGGTTATTTTCTTTTTAGTTACTGGCTCCTGTTCCACATCGACCCTGATGCCATCCAGGTATTCGGCGGTGCGGGATACTGGATATTTTATATTATCTTCGCGGTGATACTGATCCCCTCGGCGCTATGGATGCCGTTCCTTTTCGCTTACATCGGCGCGCCTTCCGGCGGCTGGTGGTTCGCGGTCAGGCTGGTACTAGTGCTGGTGGGAATAGGGTCGCTGGCGCTGCTGGCAGCCATTCTGACCGTCAGTCCGAGGGAAGCCGGGGCGGCCTACTGGCTGGCGGTGACAGGAGCGGCGTTATTCTCCATACAGACCGCCGTGCTGGATATGTTCGTGTGGCCGGCGTTGTTCAAGGTATAGGTAAGGGAGAAGGTGCTGCTGTTTTTGTTCCCACCAGCAGCACCCCCGGCCCGCCGTGAACGCCGAGTCCGGCGCCCATCGGAAACACCTTTATATCATCTTCCGGGAAAAACCAGCCCAATTTCTGTTTTAATTTCACAGCCTGGTCTGGTACCGCGGCATGTACGACTATCAATTCAACCAGGTCTTTTTTCCCTTCCACGAAGGAAATAAGACGTTCAACCCCTTTGGATATACTCCGTACCAGGCCAGCCCGGATAATTTCACCTTCATGGAATGTCAGTAACGGCATGACGTTTAAAATGCTGGCGGCCATCCCGATGGTCTTGTTCACCCGGCCGCTGCGGGCCAGGTACTTCATCGTGGCAAAAAACCCGAACATATCGCTCTGTTCAATCGCTTTCCTGGTATCCTGTATAACGGACTGAAAATCCTTACCCTGCCGGGCGGAAGCCGCAGCCGCCATTGTCACGAGGGCCAGCCCGGCGGAGTTGAGCCCGGAATCAATGACTACAATAGGGCAGGCCGCAGCCAGGTTGTTACGGGCAATCCGGGCGGAATTGCATGTCCCGCTTATTTTGGATGAGATATGGACAGACACAATGCCGTCGCTGACGGCACAAAGATCGGTATAGACATGCTCGAAGTCCTCGGGGTTCGGTTGGGACGTGGCCAGCGTTTGCTGGGTGGCCGTGAGCATCTGGAAGAACCTGTCGGGGTCGATATCGACGCCGTCCCGGTAGACCGTATGCTCGAACCGGACATAAATCGGCACGATGGTGATACCGAGAACCGCGGCGAGGTCCGGCGGGATATCGGAGGTACTATCGGTAACAACTCTGACAACCATGGCGGTAGCGGATTCCTCCACATCTCGATTGAAGGAAGGTTTAGTCTAAAGTGTAACGGATGAAAGCCATGGGGTCAATACCGGGCCATTTTCTGTAACAAGAGAGTTCCGGTCCGGTGAACGAGCGATAGATTATCTGCCTGGTTGTGTGTCTGTTTGCAATGCGTCCCGGTTTTCCTCGGCGGCCAGCCGGCGGAACTGCCGGAGGATTGGGAAGACCAGAATGATAATGAGGAAGAATGTCAGCAGGTCCCCGGCCGGGATTGCCAGCCACACACCATCGATGCCCAAATACCGCGGCAACAGCAGCACGACAGGAATGAGAAAGACCACCGGTCTTGCCACGGCGGCAATGAACGCGGGCACGGCTTTTCCAATCGCTTGAAAGAGCATCGTGCCGATCATGACCGGCCCCATGAGCGGAAGGGAAAGAAAGGTCAGCCTGGCGGCGTGCCCTCCCACGGTTATCAGTTCCGGTTCGTTGCTGAAGATACGGATGATCGGTTCCGGGATGAAGTAACAGAGCAGGAACGCGGCGATGCTGAGGGTGGTCGATGTGAGGAGCGACAGGTTGATGGCTTTTACAGCGGTGCCGAACCGCCTCGCGCCATAGTTGAATCCGATGATCGGCTGCCCTCCCTGGCCCAACACCATCGCGGGCATGGTGGCGAACATCATCACCCGCTGGATGATACCAAAAGCGGAGAGAGCGTAATCGCCGCCGTAATTGACTACCTGGTTTATCAGTATCATGGCGGACAGGCTGCCGGCAAAGGTCTGCATGAACGCCCCGATGCCGATGGCGGCCATCGGTTTCAGTATCTCAAAGTCCAGAACCATGTTCTTCAGCTTGAACTTGAGATAGCTCTTCTTCGATATGTAGTAGAAACTGATGTAGATGAGGGATATCACCTGAGACAGGAAAGTTGCCCAGCCGGCCCCGCTGACGCCCCAGTCCAGTAAAATGATAAAAATAACATCGAACGTGATGTTAATGACCGCTCCCAGAATCATGGCGATCATGCCGACCCTGGCATTGCCTTCAGCACGAGTATAGTTGAGGAGGGACATGCCGAAGACCTGGAATATCAGGGCAAACATGATGATGGTCAGGTAATCCCGGGCGTAGGGAAGAACGGCGTCGGAAGCGCCGATGAGCCTCAGCCAGAAATCGGTAAAGGGCAGGACCGCCACCAGGACCACGGCGGAGACCAGGAAGCCGAGGGATACGCCGTTGCCCAGGGCTTTTTCCGCATCTTCACGCCGCTTCGCGCCGATATAGCGGGAGATGAGGGACATGCCGCCGACACCCACCATCATGCCCATACCCATGCCCATCATCTGGAGAGGGAACACGATCGAGAGGCCGGCAATGCCCAGGGAACCGACATAATGCCCGACGAATATCGTATTGATGACATTATAGAGGGTCTGAACGGCCATACCCAGGAAAGCCGGTAAAGAGAGCTTCACCAGTAGCGGGCCTATTCTGTCTGTATCGAGGACATTGCCTGTGGTAGATTTGTTTTCAGGCTGTTTCATGACAAGACATTATTCGAGCGGTACCGGTTCCTCTGACTCTCTTATCCTGCTGGGAAGGCCCGGTTTATCCTGGTCCCGCGAGGGTCCGCCGGCTGCCTTACGGAACTGCCGGATGATTGGAGCAACCAGAATGATGATCATCAGGAAGGTCAGGAAGTCCGAACAGGGGAAGGACGTCCAGACTCCGTCGAGTCCGATCAGGGGCGGCAGGAGAATGACGGAGCCCACGAGGAATATCTGGCGGACCACCGCGGAGATGAAGGCCGGAACGGCCCGGCCGATGGCCTGGAATATCATGGTGCCCACGTTGATAACGCCGATCAGCGGCATGCCGAAGAAAAGAATACCGGCGGCCTCTTTACCGACCCTGATAAGTTCCGGGTCGGTCGTGAAGATGCTGATGATCTGGCCCGGTATGAAGTACACGGTGAGGAATCCGGCGATGCTCAATGTCGTCGAGATGAGCAGGGCCATGTTGGTCACTTTCAGCGCCAGGTGGAACCGTTTGGCCCCGTAATTAAAGCCGAGTATCGGCTGCGCTCCCTGGGCGAGCACCATGCCCGGCATCATGCCAAACATGAAAACACGCTGGAGAACGCCGAAAGCGGACAGGGCATAATCTCCACCATACTCGACAACGGCGCGCATGAGTATCAATGCGGAAATGCTGCTGGCGACCGTCTGCATGAATGCGCCGATGCCGATGGCGAACATCGGTTTGAGTATCGCCATATCGAGCATCAAGTTTTTCGCGCGGATTTTCAGATAGCTGTTCCCGTTGAAGTAGAAGAAGAAGAAATAGACAACGGATACGGCCTGGGAGATGAACGTCGCCCAGGCTGCACCTTTGACGCCCAGTCCCAGCCAGATGATAAAGATGACATCGAAGATAATGTTGGTGACCGCGCCGAGTATCATGGCAACCATGGCTACCCGAGCGTTGCCTTCCGCCCGGCTGTAGTTCAGCATGGAAATGCCGACAACCTGAAAGATAAGAGAGTACATGATAATGGTCAGATAGTCACGCGCGTAAGGCAGCACGGCATCGGAAGCACCGATGAGCCGCAACCAGAAATCAGTGAACGGCAGGATCAGCAGCATCACCAGGATAGAAATTCCGATGCTGATGGTCAGACCGTTGCCGAGGGCTTTCTCCGCCGAGGGTATTTCCTTGCTGCCGATGTACCGTGAGATGAGGGACATACCGCCGACGCCGACCATCATGCCGAACCCCATGCCCAGCATCTGAAGCGGGAATACAATGGACAGCCCGGCAATACCGAGCGGACCAACAGAATGCCCGACGAAGATGGTGTTGATGACGTTATACATCGTCTGGACGAACATGCCGAGGAAAGCCGGAATGGACAGCTTAAGGAGCAGCCGGCCGATATGTTCGCTGTCCAGAACGTTTCCGGTCCCGGTTTTCAAGACAGGTTGTTTCATGATGTATTTTCAGGCGTCGGTAGACCGCCTGGCTTCCTTTAGTTCAAGTAGATTTCCGGGTGAGGCGGAAGTCTTGGACTTCTCTTCTTCCACCGCGGCTCTCTGGAACTGCTTGAGAATGGGTATCAGTAACAGCGCGACGGCGATCAGCGTTAGCACATCCGAAGCCGCAAAAGTGTACCAGACTCCCTTGATGCCGAGAAAATGTGCCAGGACAAAAAGGGAAGGGATCATGAAGATAACGGGCCGGGATATTGCCGCGATAAACGCTCTGCCGGGTTTCCCAATTGCTTGAAAGACCATAGTGCCGACCATAATCGGCCCGACGATGGGCAGCAGCAGCATGATGCCGCGAGCCGCTTGTATGCCGACGCCGACCAGTTGGGGGTCGCTGCTGAAAAGACGAATGATAGGCTCCGGTACAAAATACACTATGCTCCATGTGATGATGGTCAGTACGGTTGAAGACAGCATTCCGATAGAGACGGATTTTATAGCCAGTTTGAACCGCCGGGCGCCATAATTGAAACCGAGTACTGGCTGTACGCCCTGAGCGAGGACCATGGCGGGCATACTGGCGAACATCTGTATCCGCTGCACAATACCGAATGCGGAAAGGGCATAATCACCGCCATAGCTTACTACCATACTTATCAGGAGCATTGCCGAGAGACTGCCGGCGAAGTGCTGCATAAAGGCGCCGATACCGATGGAGAATATCTCTTTCAAGACCTTGAAATTGGGATAAAGGTTTTTCAGGCGCAGCTTCAGGAAACTCTTTTTCATGAGGTAATAACTGGAAGTGTATCCCAGAGAGGAAACCTGCGCTATGAGTGTAGCCAGGCCGGCGCCCTTCGCTCCCATATCCAGCCAGATGATGAACACAGCGCTTAAGCCTATATTGACAAGAGCGCCCATGATCATGGCTATCATGCCTACCCGGGCATTGCCCTCAGCGCGGGCATAGTTCAGGAAAGCCATGCTAGTGATCTGCGCCAGCATTCCGATAGTGACGAAGATCATATAATCACGTGCGTAGGGCAGGACTTCCTCTGAGGCGCCGATAAGCCTCAGCCAGAAATCAAGGAACGGTAGTAAACAAATAATGACGAACAGTCCCAGCGCAATGGAAAGACTTACTCCGTTACCCAGAGATTGTTCCGCTTTGCCGTATTCTTTCGCTCCGAGGTAGCGGGAGATAAGAGACATGCCTCCGATGCCTGACAGGTTCGCGAGACCGAAACCGAGCATCTGGAGGGGAAAGGCGATGGACAGACCGGCGATGCCCAACGGGCCGACATAGTGCCCAAGGAATATCGTGCTGATGACATTGTACATGGATTGCACGAACATCCCCAGGAACGCCGGCATGGACAGCTTGAACATGAGAGGCCCGATCCTGTCCGTATCAAGAATATTCGTAAGGTGCTTGCGAGGCTGCATCCCTTTTATTGTTCTTTCTATTACACCGGTTGCGCGGAACCGGCATCAATTCATGGTTAGGTTCCCAGTTTCATCAGTATGTCCCGGACATTGCGCAGGGAACTGCTGAATTCTTCCAGTTCCCGGTCATCAAGGTGGGACATTTTCTCCCGCACGGCATTGATGACCAGGATATCCTGCTCTTTTACAAAGTTACGGCCTTTGTCCGTCAATGCCACGTTGATCGTCCTGCGGTCCGTGGTGTCTATTTCACGTTCGACAAACTGCAACTGGACGAGGTGATCGATGAGGTGCGTCATCTGGGCTTTGGCGATCGCCAGTTTTTCCCCGATCTGAGCGACATGCAGCGTCCCTTCACGGATCAACAGCCGCAATATCTCGAAGTGGGGAGCTTTGATGTCTACATCGCTGTCCGCAAGTGTCGTATTGATCAGTTTCTTCCGTACGATCCGGAAAACGAGAGGGGGGATGGAAAGCATATCAAAGGCAATTGTGCAGATGATATCTTCACCCATTTGATTTGTCACTCCTCAAACGTACTGTGCTGGAAAGTTTACGGCATTCATAGTACATATTATAGATAGTTTAAATTATAAACTATATACGGTTGATTGTCAACGAAAAAGATAACATTGTCTTTTACTCACCGCCTATGCAGGGAATAACACATATTGAGTTGTACGTGGAGCATTTAGTTACGGTCTGTACTTTTTGTTATTCGACATTTTTTCTTTTTGGGGCATAAGATGACCAAAATACCTGCGCAGGGGTATCCTGCTGTCAGCTCTGTTTTCGGCAAGCAACACTGGTGGCCGGTCGCGGTCTCGGGGTCCGGCGGGCGTTGTTTCGCCCTGGAATTTTCCGGGGGGGGCGCTCAAGTAGTCGTGGCGGATATCGATGAAAAACTCGGGAAAGAAACGTTCGAACTATCAAAAAAGCCGGCCGTGAAGCCGCCAATAAGTCTCCTGATGTCCGGAGACAGTGACGTCGCGCCGTGGATTACCGGGATTCGGGACCGAACAGCTTTTTCAGTTTTCTGGTAATTCTGGCGGAACCGGCCAGAAGTTCCTGGGTAACCTCTTCGATCCGGGGTTTCAGCCGGCTCTCCGGTCCGACCACGCTGATCACCGCCGGTAAAACGTAAGACCGGACGGGTGCCGCAACGCAGGTCACTCCCATGAACATCTCTCCATCGGTAATGGCATACCCCTGTTCGCGGATCGTTTGCAGTTGGCGGAGCAGTAAGTCCTTATCAGTTACCGTCTGGGCGGTGATAGGTGAAACTTCAAGATATTTAACGGCGTTTTCAAGTTCCAGTTGCGGTAATTCAGCCAGCAGGGCCTTGGCGGTGGCCCCGGCGAGAGTGGGAAGAACGCCCCCTATCTGGCCGGAGATCCGCAGGTCATAGGGACTCGGCACTTCATGCAACTGAATACACTGTATCCCGATGAGGATGCTGAGCATAACGGTTTCCCGGGAAAAATCCGCTAATCGCTGCATTTCATTGTGTACATTCGAAATCAGGAAATCGTGAGTATTGCCCGGTGATAACGCGAACCTGGTGAATTGAGGTCCGAGGTAGTAACGATGGGAAATGGGATTTTGAGAAACAAGGTGGTTTTCTTCCAGGGCTTTCAGGAGGCGGTGTACCGTCGATTTGCTCAGTTTGCAAAAAGAGGAGATATCGGTTATCGTATCGCATCCGTTTCCCAGGCTTACCAGAACGGAACCGGCGCGGGAAATGGATTTCACTGCCGGGGTCCCGGAATCGCTTCCGCCGCTTCTTCTTCTCTTTCTGGTACTCTTCAGTACAGCCATAGATATCTGACACTTTCTGTATATCGTACGGGCCGGATGTTATTTGAAGCTGCGAACCGTTACGATATTCTTCCAGGTTCTAACGATGTCAATAGCCCGATCCCTACGACTCCATTTCTGTATAGCATGTTAAGGGCAAAGTAGTCAATAGTCAACTGTGACTAATCTCTAAAAACAATGATATAGTTGGACCGGTATTATAATAATTAGGAGTTATATATACGATACCATTTGAAAAAATGATGCTATCGACTGTTGGGAGAATCTGTATGAAAGAGCAGGGAAACATCGGGGACAGGAGACGGTAAAACGCCGGTTCACCCTATACCACCCCCGTACACGCTGAAAACCAGCCGGACGGTACGAGCGGGCTGCGATTCATCCTCTAAGTTCGCTGTGTGAGTTAAGTCCTTTCCGTCTCACAATTTTTCTCTTATCATATCAACGTACCAAGGCAGCAAATGAAGTATGGCCCGGGAGGAGAACTTGGCAACCAACATTCAACGGAAAATCGTAAAAATCGATGAGGAAAAATGCAATGGCTGCGGAGCCTGTATCATTTCCTGCGCGGAGGGCGCTCTCAAGATTATCGAGGGCAAAGCCCGCCTGATAAGCGAAAAATATTGCGACGGTCTCGGTAATTGCCTGGATTGTCCTCAGGGTGCGATTTCTATCGAATTAAGGGATGCAGAGGAATTTGACGAAGCAGCCGTACATGAACATCTGTTAGAGGAGAAAGGAGAAAAGGTTGCTGCTCCGTCCTGTCCTTCAACCCGCATCGAAGAGTTCAGTGCGGGGACGCCGCTGGGCAACCAGGCCGTAGAAGACACGGAAAAGAACCGCCGGTCAAGGCTGACTCACTGGCCGGTCCAGTTATCGCTGGTGCCTCCCGCTGCGCCGTTTCTCCAGGGTGCGGACCTCGTGCTGACCGCCGACTGCGTTCCGTGCGCCATGGCGGGTTTCCATGAAGCTTTCCTGAGTAAAGATACGGCTCTCGTCGTGGCATGTCCGAAGCTGGATAACTTCCAGGCACATCAGGAGAAACTCAATCAAATCCTGGAGGTGTCAGGCATTCGCAGCCTGACGGTCGTTCACATGGAAGTGCCCTGTTGTTCCGGACTGGTATACATGGCTAAACAGGCCATTTTGACGAGCGGTAATGTCGTACCGTTCCAGGATATAACGATCAGCGTTCAAGGGGAAGTCGTGAGCCGTTAGCCGTTCACAATCTTCCTGCCCAGTTCATACGCTTCTTCGAGGAGGTCTGGATGGTCCTTGATCTCGGCTTTTTTGTCGACGCCCCTTACCAGAAGATCAGCCGTATATGAGGCGTTGACGGCATCGAAGAAGTATTTCATGGTGAGTTTGGGGCCGTCGAAGAGCTTGGCGCCTTTCGTCGCCCCCACACCGATAAAGACGCCCTTTTTCAAGGGAGTATCCACCTGCTTCAGGATATAGCGGCGTGCCCAGAGGGCCTGGCAGCGGCTGATGAACTGCATCATCTGCGGGCTGACCGTATAAAAGAAGATTGGGGAAGCCGCGACGATAACGTCCGCCTCCTCGATTTTCTGGTACAGCGATACCATGTCATCTTTTAATGGGCAGGTACCGTCCTTGCTGCACTGGTAGATTTCCTTGCACGGGATGATGTTCAGCCGGTCGAGGACGAGTTTCTCCGTTTCAGCGCCCGCTTCCCGGGCGCCACGGAGCGCTTCATCAAGAAGCAGGTCGGTATTGCCCCCGATGCGCGGGCTGCCCATAATGCCAAGGACTTTCATCGAACAGTCCCGGTCAGCGGCCGTCGCAGTAGAGCTTGCCGCCCTGAGCAACGTTTTCCTGTTTCAGTTCAATGATGTCGATGCTGACCGCTGATTCCGGGCAGCCAACGTTTTTCGCAATAGCCGCGGTAACATCTTCGACCATTCCTCGCTTCTGTTCTAGGCTGCGGCCTTCGAACAGCTTAATCGTAACAAGCGGCATGATGACCTCCATCTAACAATCAGATTTTGGCTATATTTTAATAAAATCAGGCTTTATTGGCCCATTTTCAGCGTAATCACCCACGAACGGAAGTTTATAAATCTTGTTCTGTGAAGCAACGATCATCATAGCGATCCAGAGAATGAACGCCAATGCCCCAAGAAGCGCCGGCACGATGATGTTCAGCACCGGAATCCATTCCTCCTCCGTTGTAAGCGATTAGTTCAGAATATATCGAATGGAGGAAAACTGTCAAACGTTCTCCACTTAATTACCTGGAACGGTTTTTGAGAATCACGGCAAGGATGACCAGCAGCGTGAGGAAGATAACGCCGAGCAGTCCTCCCATGC
Source organism: uncultured Dehalococcoidaceae bacterium (assembly GCA_964589285.1). Classification (GTDB taxonomy): domain Bacteria; phylum Chloroflexota; class Dehalococcoidia; order Dehalococcoidales; family RBG-16-60-22; genus DAOUEG01. Next base: position 17,131 of record CAZPSP010000024.1, read on the forward strand.
CGTAGAGGAACCATTCGGGAATATCCACGGATATAGACGGAACGATGACGGTCTGAGTGGGCTGATTTATTACCGGCGGCAGAACGGTGGGAGCAGCGGACGTGACGACCGGAGAAGCGACAGATATCGAAGCCGGGGTCCCTTCTGGGTCAACCTCTGGTTCAGTCTCGGAGATGGTAGTAAAAATTCCTGTTGAACTCCAGGAGCTGAATGTATCGGAAGTATAAGCCCTGACTTTCCAGTAATACGTGGCTCCTTTTTCAAGCTCGACATCGCATTGCCAGACGTTTGCTGGCAGTCCATCATTCCCCGTTCTGGCAACGGACAGGGATGAAAAACCAACATCTCGTGATACCAGGAGTTCATACGCCGTTGCCGTCTGCACCGCCGTCCACTGGAACAGCGGCCGGACCGGTACATCTGTCGCGCCGGGGACCGGGCTCTCCGGCTTGAGGGTAGTTTCCCGGACATCGAGGCCCGTGGAGAAACACGAGCTCTCCGACCATTGACTGTGCACCGGGCGGCATGCACGGACACGCCAGTGGTACGTTATGCCCGGTTCAAGGGCGGGCAGGCGTACCGTACTCGCTTCGGTTTTTCCTTGGAGTCCTGCCGGTATATCCTTGAAGTCGTTGTTTTCATCGCACTGCCATTCGTATTCGCTCGCTCCCGGCATTGTCTCCCAATCGAGTTCGATGTTCCTGGCGGCATGGTCGAGAATAGTTCCGCAGCCAGAAAGCCCATCCCGCGGGCTGACCGGGATTATCGGCCCGGTCAATGTGTCATCGAATTGCAGCAGTCTGAAGCTGGAGTCAGTCGTCCAGACATGGTTTCCGGATACCCAGAGACCGAACAGGTTGGCATCGTCCTCCAGCCCCCTCGTAACAGTGTCGAATTCGGTGGCCGCTGTGCCCGGTGAGAGACAACGTTCGAGGCCGCCGCCGTCACCCATGTTCGCCCCGTACATCGTGCCGGCGTTACTGAATGCCAGCCGGCCGAATGCCGCTCCGTCCGGGAATGTGGTATCGATGCTTTCCCATTCCGTTCCCGTGAACAGATTGAAGCGATAGATGCCTTCACCGGAGGAAGACCCGGCCGCGTAGATGTATCCGTTTTCGGGATACCGGGCATCGAAGACGGGATATACTGTTCCGTTGAACGGGGCCTGGCCGTTTTTATCGGTCACCCGGCGGAAACGCTCCGTGTCACTGCCAAAGAATACGGTGCCGGCGGCAGTTCCTGCCAGAATCGCCCCGTCATTCCGGAAATCAGGAGAGAGGACCAGGCTGGTAAGAGGCAGATTTCCGATCTCGATCCCCGGCGAGTACGTGAATCCAGCGTTATCGGTGCGGTAGAGCATGGCTTTATCGCCGTTGTAACCTGAGATGAGCAGCGTTTTTTCATCTACAACCGCCCAGGCATCGACGGAGAACGAAGCGCCGGTTTCGGGATCGGTAGCGGGTCTGAACCGGTAGGTCGCGCCGGCATCGGAAGACACCAGGATACCGGGGATACCATCTATCTCACCGGAACAGAAGAGCGTCTCGCTGCCGGCACCGAACTCCGGAGCCAGTGCGATAAGGCCGAAGCTGGTTACTCCGGAAACACCGGGCCAGAGTATCCGCTCCCATCGGATACCGCCATCCGGGCTTTTCCAGAGGCTGCTGCCGGCTCCCCAGGTCAGCAGGAATAATGTTGCATCAGTATCATATGCCGGAGAAGGAGCAAAATCGACGATGATGTCGAGTTTGGCATCGATCAGGCCAACCTGGTTCCACGTTTCACCACCGTCCCGGCTGACGGCAATACCGCTGCCGTTACCGCTCGTAGCGGAAAATAAACGATCTCCCGTCACCGGCGACACGACCGAAACGATGGATCTGCCGGCCGGCTCTTTCCGGCTTTTCTGCCAGGTCGAACCGTTATCCGGGCTGAAAAATATCCCGGCTCCCGATGCAGCGCCGGCTGTCAGCCGGGTCCCAGCTGACGGTCCGCTGACGGTTAGGCAACTGATATCGATACCTGACAGTCCCTGGGTAAGGCCGATGTCCAGGTCCGCTACCGGCGAACCGTTCCCATCTCCGCACTCGATGCGGAAGACATCACCCGCGCCGGTACCGGTATTGACGCCGACATAGAATGAGCCTTGCCCGGAATAGGGATCAACGATAAAATCATCCGGGAAGGCCAGGCTGGCGGATTGAGCGGCCACGGCATTTGAAGACGCATGACCGGTACGCAGCAGGGCAGCGCCGGTCTGTTCGTTCCAACCGGAGCCTTCCTGCCGGAAGAAGGCGTAAGTATCGAGTTCATCGGTGACCGCGGCGATTACATGCCGGTCGGCGGGATACCCGGGAGAAAACGATACATCCAGGACATCATACCCGGTGAGCCCGGTATCCTGCCAGGCAGGAACCAGTTCCCGTTCGTCGAATAGATACACGCCGCCGAATTCGCCGGTGTCTTCATCGCGGATGCCAACGGCGATGATATAGCCGTCCGACCAGGTTATATCCAGCGATGAGATGGTCCGGTTGCCGGTGCCGGCGCCGCCCGGCGCGGACGGCAACGGGAAAAACGTATCTCCAGCATCGGAAGACTGGTAGACATTCATGCTCGTGGCATAGATGACGGTTTTTGGGGCACCCGGCGGGACGGCAATATCGACGATCTCATGGTGGACATCACCGGTCGGGCGCCAGGTATTCCCGTTATCTTCGGTGACGAACAGGTTTTCAGCCAGGCCGCTGACGGCGGCGTACATCCTGCCGTCTCCCGCCGATATCACTTTGATGATGTCCGATCCCGGCGCCAGGACCCAGCCTTCATCATCGCCGGCGGCGGGAAGAGCTATTTGAGTGAAGCGTGCGGCGGAAGAGGCGGAAACGTGATTCTTTGCTCCCGTAAATCCTGAACACAGCAGTATCAGAACAACAACCGGGTATAACATCCTGAGAAACCGTTGGTTCTTCACAAAAAATCACCTTTCTGTTATCCGGGAGAAGGTGAGTACACTATCCAAAGACCGAAGGTATCATACCATAAACAGCGGGTGAAAGGGAACGATTTGTAACAAATTCTAACATTAACGGACAAACGTGCTAAATCACCGTGGTTGAACCGTCATCCAGACCGCGGTTATACTGGAAAGAGATAATCGGAACAGGGGTTTTCATGGAACACAACACTCATGAGATCGATGAAGGACTGGACTATGTCGGCTACCGGCAGGCTTTCAAGCTGATATCGGATACGATACCGCTTCTTCCTATCGAGGAATTGAAACTGGAGCACGGCACGGGGCGTATCGCGGCTGAAGACGTGATCGCCGGGGTCAGTTATCCCTCACAGGACGTATCTTTGAAAGACGGCTATGCCGTGGTCTCCGCGGACATCAGCGCGGCCGCCCCGGAAAACCGCGTACGGCTGAAGGTGATCGGCGAGGCTTTCGCCGGTTCCCGTTTCAATGGGACAGTGATGAGCGGACAGGCCGTGAAGATATGCTCCGGTGCGCCGATTCCGCCGGGAGCGCAATCCGTCGTCTCCGAGGAATTCTGCGAAGAACTGCCGGGCGGCAGCATTGCCGTGAGGGCGGACGCCCACGAAGGCCGGAACATCCTCCGGGCAGGAGCGGAAGTACAGGGTGGCGCAGTCATCGTCCCCAGAGGGGGAAGACTGCTGCCGGGTTATCTCGGCATGGCCGCGGCTGCCGGTCTTCACACTGTCAAAGTGTACCGGAAGCCGGTTGTGGCGGTCATCGGCATCGGGGATGAAGTGGTGGCTCCCGGAGAGAACCTCAATCCCGGCCAGCTTTATGCCAGCAACCTGGTAACCATGGAGGCGTGGCTGACGCATTTCGGCATATCCTGCGTGTCTGCCGTGGTCGGGGACGATTATACGGCGATACAGGAAGAAATCACCCGCCGTATCCGGGAAGCGGACGTCCTGCTGACGAGCGGCGGGGCCTGGGGCAGCGAGCGGGACCTGGTGGTGGCGGCGTTGAACGGCCTGGGATGGAAAGAGATATTCCACCATGTACGGCTGGGGCCGGGCAAGGGAATAGCCTTCGGGGTATGGCAGGAGAAGCCGGTATTCTGCCTGCCGGGCGGTCCTGCCAGCAATGAAATGGCCTTCATTCAACTGGCCCTGCCGGGGCTGCTGCGTATGAGCGGGGACACCCTGCACCCTCTCCAGACGGTCCATGCACGCCTGGCGGAAGACCTGAAAGCGCGGCATCATGCCTGGACGGAATTCAAGGATGCGACTTTGACCCGGCATGAGAATGGTGAATACTCGGTGGAGATGTACCGGCACCGCAGCCGTCTCCAGGCGATCGCCAGCGCCAACGCCCTGATATGTATCCCGGAAGGTGAAGTAGAACTGCATGCCGGGGACATCATCCCGGTGCAGGCGCTGGTACCGCGCGTGGATGATATATAGGGAGCCCCAATTTCGTTATTCGAAATTAAAGAATCCTTATTTAACGAATCCCGCCCGAGGCTGTTCAGGCTCAAGGATTCGTTATTCGATTTATGGAAAGTCAGCTTCATCGCTGCTTTCCACCATTGATGCGAAATTATTCCAGCCCAAGCTCCTTAATGCATCGAGCAATATGCGATTATCGACATTGCTCGCCCTGTCTCGATTACCGTAGACCTTGAAACGGGTACGGATAAGCTTGTTGAGGGCGTTGGACGCCCTGACCATGATCAACATATGCTTGTCATCCTTGAAGGACGCAGCTTCCTTGATGACGTGGCGCATGAGGGCTATCTCTTCATCAAGGCCCTTCACCTCAGCGGCGGACGAATAGTCATCTTTTTCCTCTTCCTGGTTGAAGATGCGCGAGTAGTAGCCGTGCTTGAGGGCATTCTTATTGCCCGGCTGGCCGCCGGGCCGGCGGTTTTCTTCTTCCATGTTCTATGAACCTTCTCTTTTCAGTACCTCAGTCCCGGCTGGTTGACGCGAGGGCGATGGATGGTGCAGGTTAAGAATAGTACATGAGTTCTATATATGTCAAGGGAGTTTTGTCACTTTTTTGGGGGTTGGGGGGGTATGCCGGGCTGTAATCACTCTACGGACCTTATAGATTGACGGCGGCTGCCGCAAAGCGGGAGCCGCCCTACGGTGCTTTCTGGAAGCAGCAAAGGGGGTAACGGATAATTGGTGGGTTTCGCTTTGCTGCACCCACCCTACGAGACTGGTCTCTCTTTACGAACGAGAGACAACCAATCGTGCGGGGCGTTCATCTGTGGCGAAAGCGGGCTGTTGCTGCGGGCGGCGCCGGATTCCCGCCACGGAGCCGGGAATGACACGAGAGAGGGAGAAGGGACGGGAGGGCGGGTTCCGCTATGGCGGAACACCCTCACCTTAATCCTCTCCCGCAAGGGGCGAGGAAACTAGTAAGGGAGGCAACCGCACAGCCGGGAATGAGATCCTTATGTTCCGAAAGGAAGTAAAAGAGAGAGCCCCGGGAATTTCCCGGGGCTCTCAGAGTTTCTAGTAGAGTTCATCCTCTACGCCGGTCTTAGACAGAGCGGCGAGTGCGGACGATGAGAACGATCATCGCGATAACGAGGATAGCGCCGATGACGATGATGGCCCAGATCCAGGCCGGGGTGATTTCTTCAGTCACGGGCGGTGCAACCGTGAAGGTGGTCACGGTCTGCTCGGGGAGGATGATCGTGGGAGCCGGCTGAGTGGTGATGGTGATCTGAGGCTGCGTGGGAGCAGCGGTGGTAGTAACCTCAGCG
>CAZPSP010000025.1:0-22864 GCA_964589285.1 uncultured Dehalococcoidaceae bacterium
AGCTAAGACGTACTAATGGTCGAGGGCTTGACCTGTTTCAGGATTGATATTAGATTCCGGAAAGATATTCACTGAAGTGAAAAGAACATATTAAGAGCCGCTGTTTCCAGCGGCTTTTTTTGTTGGAGTTCAAATTGTGTGATATAATCCTGCAAAAAGCGAGCGGAGAGGTACCAATATGGATATACTTAAAATAATTGGTAAAATTGTCGCTCCACATCCAAACGATGCTCCGAACAGAAGAGAACTGGGAGTGTATAGAAAAAATGAATATACAAAACTACCGCTAGATACTTATCCTATTACTCATGGTAAAGAAAAAGATGGGATAGGAATAACAATCATATCTGGACAATATAGCTGTGACGCTTCATTTCATAGATATGAAAAAGGTGAGTTTTTTATGGGTTCTCCTAGAAATCGGTTAGGTGATATAGCAGCACAGAAATATCTGGCCTTTCTTCACCAAACAGGCCTATTTGAAACAGGAGAGCTAGAGCTTGATTTTAAGGGAAATCAGGTAGATCTTAAAAGGGTATCGTGACGCTAACTGAGTAACGTAAGCTCCTTTCCCGTTAGGGGGTTCAAACTATGAAAATCAGCTACTATCCGGAAACGGACTCGCTCTATATTGACCTATCCGAGAAACTCAGTTCTGAGAGTAAAGAGATATCTGAAGGAATCGTACTCGATTATGATGAAGAAGGTAATGTGGTAGGCATCGATATCGATAATGGCTCAAAAAAGGTGAGTCTCAAAGAACTTAGTCTGAAGAAATTACCCATCGATACATTTACCGCTGCTAAAAAAGTAGGCTTCGCTTGTTTTCTATGAAGAATTGGTTTAACTTCTTTTTGCTTCCCTTACTTTTAGCGGGTATCCTCTTTACCGCCTCCTGCCAACCGGGCGGGCCGGAAACCGTCCTGCTCCAGGGCGCGGTCACCATCGGCCCCATTAACCCCGTCGAACTGCCCGGTCAAAGCCAGTCCGTGCCGCCGGAAGTCTTCTCCTCCCGCTACCTCGTCATCACCGATGGAAACGGCAAACTGGTGCGTGAAGTCTATTTCACGCAAATAGGCCAGGGTGCCACTGGCTACTACACCGCCCAGATAGCGCCGGGGAAGTATACCATCGATATCAACCGCCTGGGCATGGACCGCGCTGAAGGCCTGCCGGTCACCATCGACGTATCTAATGATGAAACCGTCACCATCGATGTCCATATCGATACCGGCATACGCTGATGCATGAACAGGGTGGAACCGGCGTCCCTGCCGGCGGCGAGCATAAACCAGCCTTGAGGGTGATGTCTTCATCGAGGCTGGGGAGAGAGACAGCCTCGTACGCAAGCCCCAGTCCGCCGGGATTACCCTGTACGGGAGCTCTTTCCGACCTGGTAATGGAGCGGCCGAGAGACGATATCCCCAAGAATGCAACTAGTGTCACGGCAAAGAGGCCGAGAGCAATTCTAAGCCATATTTTCAAGTCTCTCCACCTTTTACGTATTGTTCCCATAATAGTTTTCCATGCCAGCGCCGCCAATATCACGTATTGACACCAGGCCGGGCGGTCATTACCATTTCCCTTAACACAGGGGAATACCGTGTACGTAACGACGGGGAGGCGTGATCATGTACGAGATGTTTCTTTCACCGGGCAAAATAGGCAATCTGACCCTCAAGAACCGCTCCATTTTCCCACCCATGGGCTCCGGGTACGTGGAAGACGAAATACCGATGGACAGGCTCGTGGATTACCATGTCCGGCGTGTGCAGGGCGGCTGCGCCATGAACATCGTGGAGATTGCCACGGTGCACTATACCACCAAGTCTCCCACCGTCATCGGCATCTACGATGACCGTTTTTTACCGGGGCTTGAAAAACTGGCTCGAGGCATCCAGAATGCCGGCGGCATCGCCTGCATCCAGTTATGGCACGGCGGGCGGCAGACGTCCGGTCAGCCCTTCGGCGGGCAGCCCTGGGGGCCTTCCGCTACTACCTGCGCCTTTATCGGTGAGGAAGCCCATCCCATGTCTCTGGATGAAGTCAAAGAGGTGATATCGGCCTACGGAGATGCCGCCCTCAGGGCGAAAAAAGCCGGGTTTGACGCCGTGGAGATCCACGGCGCCCATGGCTACTTGATCGATTGTTTTCTCAACCCGTACACTAACAAGCGGACCGATGAATACGGCGGCAGCCTGGAGAACCGGGCGCGGTTCGGCTGTGATGTCATCCGCGACGTAAGGAACAAGGTAGGCGCAGATTATCCCGTAATGATTCGCCTGAGCGCACGGGAGAATGTCGAGGGCGGCATCGAGCTGGAGGATGCCATCAGAGCCGCGAAACTGTACGAAGCCGCCGGAGCAGATGCCATCGATGTCTCGCAGGGGGCTTACGATGCGTTGACCTACACGGTCCCGCCGTACTTCTATCCTCCAAAGGTGAACGTCTATAACGCTTCCCAGATAAAAAAGAACGTCAAAGTACCGGTCATCGTGGCCGGCAGGATCCATAACCCGGACCTGGCGGAAGAAATCCTGCAGAAGGGCCAGGCTGACTTTATTTCGCTGGGCCGGCCACAACTGACGGACCCTGATTACGTTAAGAAAACCATGGAAGGCAGGACGGATGAAATCGTCCGCTGCATCGCCTGCGACCAGGGGTGTGTCGGCAGGATGTTCGCGGGTTACGGAGTAAGCTGCATCTTCACACCGGCCACGGGGAATGAGAAAGAAGTCGTCGTCAAGCCGGCGGAGAAGAAGAAAAGGGTGCTGGTCATCGGCGGCGGCCCCGCCGGGCTGGAAGCAGCCAGGGTAGCAAAAGAACGAGGCCATGACGTTGTTCTCTTCGAGAGGGATGTGGTTCTCGGCGGGCAGTTCGTTGCCGCCGGCAAAGCGCCGCATAAGGAGGAATTCGGGGCATCCGCGGCCCACATGGGTTACCGGGCTTACAAGGCCGGCGTGGATATCCGTCTCTATACCCCGGCCACTCCCGATAGAATAAAGGCCGTCAACCCGGACGTGGTCATAGTGGCCACCGGTTCCGATTCCATCAAACCGGACATCCCGGGTGTGGATTTGCCGAACGTTTTTGACGGACGTAAGGTAATAGTGTCAGACTCGCTGGTCCAGGCACAGGACACGGTCGTTGTCGGGGGAGGCCTGATCGGCCTGGAGGCCATGCATGTGCTCCTTCAGCAGGGTAAGAAGGTTACCGTCATCGAGATGCTGGATGAAATCGGCAAAGACCTGGAAATGTATATCAGGCCGTATATGTTCGGCATCATCGAGGCGGAAAAGGTGCCCGTCTTAACCAATACGAAGTGCCTGGAAATTCAGGAGGACCATATCGTCGTCGAGCGGGAAGGCCAGCGTACCTCCATACCCTGCGGCGCGGTGGTGATGGCAGTCGGGGCGAAGAGTAATAAAGAAGTCGCGGACATGGTGAAGCAACTCGGGTATGAGTACCACGTTGTCGGCGATGCCAGAGAGCCCGGCAAGGTACTGCCGGCCATCTGGGGCGGTAATGAGATAGGCAGGACTATTTAGGTCACCCGGGCCGGAGGCGTACCGGCATACCCGGACTGACGGGGAAGAAGCAGCGCACTCGTGACTCCGGCTATCTCGATGTACCGAAGTTTTCCAGTTCCCTGGTCAGCCAGTCGTTGGAGTTATAGACATCCAGCGGGTCTCCGGCACGACCGTCTGTAATCCGGAACCCGCAGACCGGGCAAAAGAACGTTTCCGGGTCTCGATGCCGTATCATATAGCTCGTCAAGTAGCTCGTACTGCCGCATGAAGAACACTTGATGACCGTTTCGGTCCTTTTCATTGTCTTGCCTTTGCACGTTGCTGGTTTCATTTTAACCGAGAGCCTCTGTGACGGCAGTGGACCAAAGGTAACATTTCATCTGGTACTTTAGTTGCAGTATCGACCCTTTTCCTGGAAAACAACTTATCGGATCCAGCTACGTGCGTTCCCGGAATGAAGAAGGCGGGTATTCACCCGCCTTCTTCGTGGGTCTTGTATCAGATCAAGACCTTTTCCGGAAATATAGAGCGGTCATCGTGATCAATGCCAGGGCGATGATGCCCCCGATCGCCGCCCAGTAGATGTAGTTGTGGTTGTTGGTTGTCTCCTCGACGGTTGCCACCGCCGGTTCTTTAGCCGGCTCCGTAGTTATGGCCGCGACCGGTTCCGGCTCAGGTTCGGGTTCGATTGGCGGAATAATGGCAGGTTCGGGGGCTGTTTCTTTCTCCTGTACTGCCGGTGCCGGCTCCCTGACGATGAATGACGTTGTCAGCTTTCCCAGGTTGACCTCGTGCGTGCCTGGTTCATCTTTTTCCAATATCACGGTCTGACTGACTGTTTTTGCCGGCCCGATGATGATCCTGGAATTATTTTCAATGGCTCCATCGGCGAAGAGAACGAAATGATAGGAGCCCTCCAATTCGCCGGTGTTAGCGATGGCGGCGGTGATCGTTACCGGCGTTCCCGGCTCAACGAGGGTTGGGCTGACGGTCAAGTCCAGTAACTGGAATTCTGCGGGGGTGAACAGGCGGGCCGCCAGGGCATACGCGCCGCAGTTGGTTATTTGCGCGGTTACTGTTCCTGCCTCCCTATCGAGATACCCATCCATGAATTGCCAAGCAGACCCGTTCCAGCTGACGATGTCCATGCGGGATGCGTCGGCTTGTGCGGGCAGGCTGCCGGGGTCGAAATAAAAGCCGAGATCCATCCCGGGATCGAATACGCTCCCTTCAGGTCCCAGTTCATACGCAGCCACGGCGGCGTATTCCGGCGGCGGGGCGGGGACATCCTCGAGCCGCGAGAGTGAAAGGCTGGGAATAGGCTGCCCGAGCTTGTCCGTCAGCCTGGTTCCTTTGGAGATATCGAGGAAAACATCTTCATCGGGCGTCTGGAGCCGGCAGCTTTTCAAGAGAACGCCGGATGAATCAGTCTGGACTGTATCGGCGGTAAATCCGGACAGCCTGATGGCGATGTTCGGGTTACCTCCTCCGATTCCTCCGACGAAGCTAACCGGGACCGGGGCGGGCGCGCCGCCCGATGTTCCGCCATTGGCCGGCGGGTCCCCCGCAGCGGGCGGCTCATCCCCGCCGGCATCGATAACGGCAAAGCTGGCCGTCACCGAAATCGAGGAAGATATGGTAAAAACAACCGGGTTATCGGAGCCGCTGATATCACCGCTCCAGCCGGAGAATCTGTAATTGTCGTTCTCCGGCGCTGCCGTCAGGGTGAGCTGTGTACCGGGCAAGAACTGGCTGCCTTCAGGAGAACACGTAACCGCGCCATGGCCGTCAACGGCGATGGTGAGTGTACAGGGTTCCGGCTGCGGCGAGGGGTCCTCTTGTACTCCCGTTCTCTGAGGTTCATAAGTGACGGTGCATCCCCTCGCCTGAAGATTGGCGATGGCACCCATGACGGCGTCCGATGAAAGGTCCAGGTCATTGTGTTCCAGCCAGATAGTCGCGCCGTTGAGACCGGGATTATTCACCAGCGGCGTTATGTCCGTGATATGGTTGAAACCCAGATGGACCGCCGTCAGCTTCGTGCAGTATTCGAGAGGGGCGATGCTGGTCAGGTTGTTGCCATAGATGGGGAGGATTTCCAGGTTCGTACAGTATTCGATGCCGGTGAGGTCGGTGATGCCTCGTTCATAGGCATTCAGGTGGGTTATTACCGCCATCTCGGAGCGGCAGATGACAGCCTCCGGCGGCTTTTCCAGGTAGTCCACGATCGCGCTCCGGAAGTTAACGTCCGGGATCTCGACGGGGTCCGGAGTGACCAGGCAAAAATAGCCTGTCAGGTTCTTGTCGTGGTCCATGACAATATCGACGGTGGGATCGAAGTTCCAGGAAATGCCGTCCGGCCAGACGCGGAAGCCTCGCCAGTTCCGGAAGTACCAGCCTTCATCCGGTACGGCGGTGACCCGGACGACGGCGCCCTCCGGAAATGTCGTCTGGTTGGGTTCGAGCTGCACAGACCCGCCTCCGACCGTACCGACCTGCAGGGTATAATATACTTCCGCTTCATCAGCATTGGCCGGCAGGCAGGGTATGGCCAGGAGCCCGACGAGGAAAGCGAGCAGCAGCTTTCCGGTGATTGAGGATGTGATCCCGGTAGTCAGCCTGTGAAACAGCGCAGCGAAATAATGCAGCATAATGATTCTCCTTATGCATCAGTGTCTGCATAAGAAGTTACTTCCGCCGCGATGGATGTAAAATAGGTAATTACATTTAATCAGGCCGGTTCAGGTTACATACGTTTAATCGTTACTACTTACAACGATCCTTCGCTTCCGATAAGAAACCCGTACTTGTTGGCCGGGAATCAGACCTCGCCGGGGATCAGAGAGAACAACACGGCATCCGGGCTCTGTTTATTCCCGAAGAAACGGTTTCTCAGGATGCCTTCCCGGCGGGCGCCGGATTTCTCAGCCACTCTCAGGCTTCTTGCGTTCGCCGTGTTCACCACAATCTCGATGCGCCTTAATTTAAGCGTCTCAAAGCCCCAGCGGGCCAGGAGACGGGTGGCCGCCGGAGCGATACCTCTCCCGGTTGCGGTTGTTCTGACCCAGTAGCCCAGGTTGCAGCGCCGGTCACGTCCGTTGATCTCGTTCAGCCCGCAGCCGCCGAGAAAAGCCCCGTCCGCCCCATTCGTGATGGCAAAGTTAAACGCATAACCATCCTTCCAGTCCTTGGGGCATTGTTTTATCCAATCCCGGCTCTCGGAAATATCATAGCGCTCATGCGCGAACGGCAGCCATGCCGATAGTTCCCGGAGAGATTCGCGAACGGCCTCGAACAAAACGCCCGCGTCTTTCTTAGTGTATGGTCTCAGGGTGATAGCGCCGTCCGATAGTTCGGTAAAAGGGATGCTCATGTTCATGTTCCCGGCGATGAAGTACAGGCTCTTCAACTATAATACCTAGGTACGGTAAGTGCAAATGCGGTTGAACAGTAAAGCTGTTTCATGGTACATTGAAGTCGGAAAAGGCTTTCATTCAAGCCTTTCATGAATCTCGGGAGGCGGCTATCCGCGCATTCAGGATAGCTTTTTTGTATCGTGACTGAGAAAATTTCCCTGAACATAGATGGAAAATCCGTGCAAGTAGAAAAGGGGGTTACGGTCCTTGAGGCTGCCCAGGCCGCCGGCGTGTACATTCCTACCCTCTGTTACCACCCGGACCTCAAGCCGTGGGGAGGCTGCCGCCTCTGCATCGTCGAGATTGAGAACATGCGCGGCTACCCAACCTCATGTACTACCCCTGCCACGGAAGGCATGAACGTAACCACGAACACTGAGCGGTTGAATGAACTACGCCGCACGTTCCTCGAACTGATCCTGTCCGAGCACCCGCACGGCTGCCTGATTTGTGACCGGCGGGAACGGTGTCTGCCGAACGATGTCTGCCTGCGGGAAGTCGCGGTGACCGAGCGCTGCGTCACCTGCCCGAGTAACCGGCACTGTGAACTGCAGGACGTCATCGACTACATCGGCCTGAAGGAAGTCACTCTGCCGTACAAGTACAAGAACGTCCCCGTTGATTTCGAGCGGGAGCCGCTCATCCGCCGGGACTACAACCTGTGCATCCTTTGCGGACGCTGCGTCCAGATGTGCGCGGATGTCAGGGGCATCGGCGCTATCGCCTTTGTCAACCGCGGGCATGAGATGGTGGTCGGTACGGCCTTCGATGAACCGCTCCAGGACAGCGGCTGCCGTTTCTGCGGGGCCTGCGTGCAGGTCTGCCCCACCGGGGCGCTCCTGGATGCCGGCGCTGAGTACTGCACGGAGCTGGAAGATATTTCGCTGTCCGTTCCCTGTAAGTATGCCTGTCCGGCGGACATCGACGTGCCGCTCTACGTCTACCTGGCCGGCCAGGGCAAGTACCAGGAATCGTTGGCTATCGTACGTGAGAAAGTGCCGTTCCCCGGTACGCTGGGGAGGGTCTGCATCCATCCCTGTGAAGAAGCCTGCCGCCGGTCTGCTTTGAACGACCCCATTTCCATCCGCTTCCTGAAGCGCTTCGTGGCGGACCGGGACACCGGTGAATGGAAGAAATATTCCCGGCATCTCCCGCATACTGACAAGAAAGTTGCCATTATCGGGGCGGGACCGGCCGGCCTGACCGCGGGATATTACCTCGCCAAGGCCGGGCACACCGTTACCGTGTTCGAGCAGTTACCCAAAGCCGGCGGCATGATGCGCGTCGGCATTCCGGACTATCGGCTTCCGCCGGACGTTCTGGATAAAGAAATCGAAGAGATAGCGTCCGCCGGCGTCGAGATCAAACTGAATACCAGGGTAGATTCGGTCGACCAGCTCTTCCGCGATGGATATGACGCTGTTTTCCTGGCTCCCGGCGCCCATCGGGGCATGGCGCTCGGTGTTGAAGGCGATAACCTGCCCGGCGTGTTCGACGGCGCCTCGTTCCTCCGGGACGCCAACCTTGGCAAGAAGGTCGAGGTGGGGACCAAAGTGGCCGTCATCGGCGGCGGGAACGTTGCCATAGACAGCGCCCGAGTCGCACTGCGGCTCGGCGCCAAAGACGTAAGAATACTCTACCGGCGCACGCGGGAAGAGATGCCCGCGAGCGCGGAAGAAGTCGAGGCTGCCCTCGAAGAAGGCATCAAGATAGATTTCCTGACCACTCATCTCAAGATACGGCAGGAGAACGGCAAGCTTGTCCTGTCCTGTAAGTGCAATCGGCTCGGCGAACCTGACGCCAGCGGCCGGCGCAGTCCCGTGCCCATCGAAGGCAGCGATTTCGATACCGCCTACGACGTTATCATCGGCGCTATCGGCCAGCGTCCGGAGGTCCCGGAAGGCTTCGGCGTGGAGACCGGGCGGGGCAATACCATTAAAGCTAAAGACGATACTCTTCTCACCACGCGGAAGGCCGTCTGGGCGGGCGGTGACGCTGTTTCCGGGCCGGACTCTGTCATCCGCGCCATTGCCGCCGGACGGAAAGCGGCGGCTTCCATCGATGTGTACCTGGGGGGCAGCGGCAATATCGAAGAGCAGTTGACACCGGAACGGACCATCGGGGCCTGTGCCGGGGTCACGCCGGATGAATTCAAGAACGAAGCCCGCGTGAAGATGCCGTGCCTGCCCCCGGAGAAGGTCATCGATAACTTCATCGAGGTGGAAACCGGCTTTCCGGAGGAAGACGCCGTCCGCGAAGGCAAGCGATGTTTCCAGTGCGGGTACCGGCTGCAGATCAAGCCGGCCCCTCGTCCGCCGCTGCCGGACAAATCGTGCGCCAAGTAATTACCGCCGGTCCGTCATTCTCTCGGAACGCTCGCGAATTTACGCCGGTTGCATGCGATATATCGTATATGGTAGTATCCGGGTAATACGTTCCCGGAGCCTCGCGATCGGATGAATTCCAGTTCTCAGGTACACGCCAACAAGACCCTTGTGCTCATTATCTGCACGGTGACCTCCTTCATCATGCCGTTCATGGTAGCCTCCGTCAACGTGGCGCTGCCTACGATGTCCCGCGAGCTCAACATGGAATCGGTAGTGATGACATGGGTCGGGACGCTCTACTTTCTCTGTATCGCCATCGTCCAGGTGCCGTTCGGGCGTCTCTCCGATATCCTGGGCCGCAAGAGGCTCTTCGTTATCGGTCTGGCGATATCCGCCGCGGCTTCGCTGATGGGCGGCCTTTCCGGAACTGTTCCCCTGCTTTTAGTCAGCCGCGCGCTTCAAGGCCTGGGCGCCGGGATGATCTTCAATAACAGCATCGCAATCCTCAGTTCCGTATACCAGAGCAAGGAACGGGGCAAAGCGCTCGGCATCAGTATGGCCGGCACCTACCTGGGCCTGGCGATGGGGCCGCTGATCGGCGGCCTTTTGACGGAGTACTTCGGCTGGCGAAGCATCTTCTACACTGCCACGATACTGAGCTTACTCATGATCGTTTTGGTCTATGCCTCATTGAAGGCAGAGTGGCGGGATGCGCGCGGTGAGAAGTTCGATGTTACCGGCACGATCATCTACTGCATAGCTATCGCCCTGTTCATGTACGGGTTTTCCACCCTGGCGTCATGGCTCGGTCTTGTTCTGTTCGTTATCGGCGCCGCCGGCCTGGTGATATTCGCCCGGTGGGAAATGCGAGTTGCCAGCCCGATATTCCACCTGGACCTTTTCCGCAACCGGGTCTTCCTGTTTTCCAATCTTGCCGTCATCGTGACGTATATGTCCACCTTCGCGGTCAACTATCTTCTCAGCCTTTACCTCCAGTACATCCAAGGAATGAGCCCGGGCAACGCGGGGATGGTTCTGATTGCGGCTTCTTTGCTGATGACCGTTTTCACTCCCCTTTCCGGCAGGATTTCAGACCGTATCGAGCCCCGCCTGGTGGCCGGGACGGGCATGCTGCTCAACTTCATCTCGATTGTCCTGTTCATTTTTCTGGGGAACGATACACCGATATGGTTCATTATCATCGCCCTGGCGCTTTACGGCACCGGCATCGGGTTGTTCTCTTCCCCCAACAGCAACGCTATCATGGGCGCGGTGGAAAAGAAGTACCTTGGTGTGGCTTCCGGAACGATGGGCACCATGCGTACCGCCGGCATGATGCTGAGCATGGGTATCGCCATGGTACTGTTCTCCCTCTATAACATCGGGGATGTGGAGATCACGCCGGAGTATTACCCGCAGTTCCTTTCCAGCGTCCGCACCGGGTTCATCGTGTTTGCCGCTCTCGCTTTCGGCGGCTTATTGTCCCAACTGGTAGCCCGGTCCAGGACCACCGAAGTTCGCGAACTCCCTGAAAAATAACGTTTTTCTGCGTCCGGGCCAAAATCCACTGTGCCGAGCTTGAGTCCGGGGAGTGGTTCCGTGTTAAAATAGCTTGAACGCAACCGGGCAAGGTGGGCATGGAGAATCTGGGCATCGGTCTCGAATTGGTGATCGTGCTGGCGACCGCTATTACCGGTGGCATCCTTGCCAAGTTACTGCGTCTCCCGGTCATCATGGGTTACCTGGCCGCGGGCGTAGCCATCGGGCCTTACGGGTTCGGCCTGGTCAGCGATCGTGACACCATTTTTGTCATTGCCAATATCGGCGTTATCCTGTTGCTGTTCACTGTCGGCCTGGAATTTTCACTGAAAGAATTGCGCAACATTGGCAAGGTAGCGGTGCTTGGCGGCCTTTGCCAGATGCTGGTGACGACGCTGGTTATCACTGCAGCGGTCCAAATCCTAAAATTCCCCCTGGTCGAGGCGGTATTATTCGGCATAATCATATCCGAGAGCAGTACGGCTGTTATCCTGAGGCTTACCACAGAACGCGGGGATACGGAAACCCGCCACGGCCGCATCATGGTGAGCCTGTCCCTGGTACAGGACCTGAGCGTAGTACCCCTAGTGGCCGTGCTGCCGGTGTTGGGGACCGGCGAGATCGGCACCGGTCTGATAATTCCCGTGCTGACGGTACTGGGGAAAGCGCTGCTGTTCCTGGTGGTCCTGCTCGCGATAGGATGGTACGCACTGCCGTGGCTGCTGGGCCGGGTGACCCGTCTGAATTCGCGTGAGATCTTCCTGCTGGCCGTCATCGCCATGTGTTTCGCTACCGCCTTTGGATCGGATTACTTCGGTCTTTCGGCCCCATTCGGAGCGTTTGTGGCTGGCCTGCTCATCAGCCAGTCGGCGTTTGCCCGGCAGGCGCTGGCTGACATCATCCCGCTGCGGGACGCATTCAGTACACTGTTTTTCGTTTCCCTTGGTATGTTCTTCAGCATCAGCTTTGTTTTAAACAACTGGATGGATTTGCTGATTGCGGTACCGTTAATACTGGCCGTCAAAATCGTTCTCGCCGGTCTGGTGGTCTGGTTCTTCGGTTCGAGCATCAAAACGTCACTCCTTGTGGGTATGGGACTGATACCGGTCGGTGAAATCAGTTTCATCCTGGCACAAGTGGGTTTCGAAGCCGGCGTTTTTTCCGAGTACCAACACTCACTCATTGTTGCGATGGCATGCATCACAATTCTCGTTTCACCGCTGGTATTAAGCTTCGGCTCCTGGTTCTATACCAGGCTCAGCCAGACTAAATTGCTGTATAAAGTTATGGCGCGACGCATTGATCCTGATTTCGCAACGGAGAAGCTCGAGCTTTCCCGCCACGCCGTCATATGCGGATTCGGCAGGACGGGAAAGCGCCTGGCCCAGGTCCTCGAACGGCAGAAATTCCCATACCTTGTCATCGACCTGGACCCCGTCATCATCAATCAGTTACGGGCAAAGGGGGTCCCCTGTATTTATGGAGACGCATCCAATCCGGTAATACTTTCTCACGCCAGCCTTGCCAGGTCCCGTATCCTGGTGTGTGCCATACCGGACTATGTCGCCGTGGAACTTGTGATCAAGAACGCCCTGGCCATCAATCCCAAGATGGACATTATTGCCAGGGTCCACCGCGATGAAGACGCCGACCTGCTGAAGGGCGCCGGCGCGGCGGAACTCGTCCTGCCGCACTTCGAGGCGAGCCTGGAAATGATACGGCATTCCCTGCATCGCTTCGGAATGAGTTCCACTGAAATCCAGTACGCTCTCAACACCATGCGGCAAACCATTGTCGAACCGGAGACTAAAGAATAAACTCTTGACCATCACGTTACGTTATGGTTTATCATAGGACCATGACAGTCTACACGGTCAAACAACTCGCCCGTTACGCCGGCGTCAGCGTGCGAACGCTCCATCACTACGATGCCATCGGCCTGCTCCAACCGGCGCGGCGGCGCAACGGGTACCGGCAGTACGGGCAGGCAGAGGTCCTCCGGCTCCAGCAGATACTGTTTTTCCGCGAGTTGGGATTCAGCCTGGAAGAGATCAAGGAAATCCTGTCACGCCCGGACTTCAACGTGCTGGAAGCCCTGGAACAACACCGGACGCTGCTGCAGAAGCGCTCGGAACGGCTGCACATGCTGCTGGAGACCGTGGATAAGACCATCGATAGCTTACGAGGAGAAAGAGATATGAGTATCAAGGAATACTATGAAGGTTTTGCCGACGAACAGGTCGAAGCCTATCGGAAGGAAGCCCGCGAGAGGTATGGTGAGACAGCCGTGGAAGAGAGCGAACAGCGCGTCCTGAAGATGGGCAAAGAGAAATTCGCCGCGCTCCAGGCGGAAGGACAGCGGATATTCAGCGCCATGGCCGACAATATGGATAAGGGGCCGGAGAGCGAAGCGGTACAGGGCCTCTTAAAAGAATGGCGCAACTGGCTGGAGCATTTCCACCACTATTCCGATGAAGCTGTCCTCGGTCTGGCTCAAGCTTACAGCCGGGATAAGCGCTTTGCGGACTACTACGAGAAGATCAAGCCGGGGCTGGCCGCGTTCATCACGGAGGCTGTGGAAGTCTACAGTTCCCATAAAACATAGGGAAAAAAGGCTGCACCCGCGGGGAATGGCTCTCTTGTAAGCGATATCCATTCCCCGCTATACTGGAATCATCAACCCGAAAGAGGTCGCCGCTATGCCCATGTCTCAGGACTTCCAGGACCGTTTGTTCCCGCGCCTACCCGCCGTCATCGAACACTTCGGAACGCCGTTCCATATCTTCGATGAGAAGGGGATAATCGAAAAAGGCGAGTACCTGAAGAAGCTTTTCAAGGAAATCCACGGGTTCCGGGAGTTCTTCGCGGTCAAGGCATTACCCAATCCGGCCATCCTGGAAATCATGCGGAAACTGGGATTCGGCGTGGACTGCAGTTCTCCGTCCGAGCTCGTCCTATCCAGAAAGCATGGCTTTCACGGCGAGGACATCATGTTCTCTTCCAACAACACGGCGGAATCCCTGTTCAAGCTGGCCCTGGAAGACGGCGGCTGTATCCTGAACCTGGATGACATATCGTTCATCGAGAAAATGGAAGCCTTTCCGGAGCTTATCTGCTTCCGCTACAACCCCGGCGAAAAGCGCACCGGCAACGCCATCATCGGCGTGCCCGTGGAAGCCAAGTACGGTTTGCGGGACGACCAGGTCATCGACGCTTACCGGAAAGCCAGGGAACGGGGCGCGCGGCGTTTCGGCATTCATTCCATGGTTATCTCCAATGAGCGTAACTATACGTACATGGTGGAAACCGTCCGGATGCTCCTCGATGTCATGGAAAGGGTCACGCGCGAACTCGGCACCGTTTTCGAGTTCTTCAACATCTCCGGCGGTGTCGGTATTCCGTACCGTCCGGAAGATACGTCCTTCGACTTGCCCTCCTTCGCATCGGAAGCGAAGAAGCTGATCAATGACTTCGCGGAGCGTCTCGGCTACCGTCCGAAGTTGTTCACGGAGTTCGGGCGCTACATGACCGGGCCTCACGGCGTCCTCGTCGCCACGGTGATCAACCGGATGAGCAAGTACCGGGAATATGTCGGCGTCGATACCGCCACCATGTGCGCCAATCCCCGGCCGGCCATCTATGGCGCCTATCATCACATCACCGTCCTCGACCCCAGGGGCAAGCCCCGGCAGGGGAGCGAGAAGATCGTGGATGTGGTCGGGCCGCTCTGCGAGAACAACGACAAGTTTGCCATCCAGCGGAGCCTGCCGGAGACGCAGGTCGGGGACATCATGGTCCAGCACGATACCGGCGCTCACAGTCCGGCCATGGGCGGAAACTACAACGGCTGGACGCGCCCGCAGGAGCTGCTACTGCGTACTGACGGCAGCGTGGAGCTTGTCCGCCGCGCCGAGACGATGGCCGATCTCTTTGCCACGCTCTCATTCGAGAGGGACGTCTTTAGGACTGCCTGAAGCTGGACTTGTGGCGAACTAAAAACCCGCTCATGGTAAGTTCGTCGAACCATGAGGAGCGAACTGACACCGGATCAGTCCGCATCTTCCGCCAGCGCATTCCAGGGCGTGTCGAGCTGCGGCACCGGGCATTCGATGACCACCGGCTTGTCTGCATTCAACGCCTCTTTGAGCCGGTCGCCGATCTCTTCCGGAGAGTTCAACCTGATACCGATGGCCCCGAACGATTCGGCGAATTTGACATAATCGGGGTTATGCAGCCGGTTCCCAAGGCGCCGTCCCCCGAACTGCCGGTCCTGGATGCCGGTCACCGTGCCATAAGCCCCGTCCGTGAACAGGAGCGTGATGACGTTGATGTTCTCCTGTACGGCGGTGGCCAGTTCGGTCGAAGCATAGGGGAAGCCGCCGTCGCCGCAGATGACCACCACCGGCTTGTCCGGGTTGCCGACCTTAGCCCCAAGCGCGGTTGGGAATGCATAGCCGAGAGTGGCGAAGTAGGAAGAGTCCACGAACGTGTTCGGCTGGCTGACCGGGTAGGCGATTTCACACCAGTAGGCCATGTTGGTGATGTCCGGCACGAGGATGCTGTCTTCCGGTAACACTGCATGTATCCTGTCCAGGACCCCGGTCTGGAACGGAGCGGTCTGGACCAGTCTGCGCCGGACCGATTCACGAAGGGCCGTTATCTCCTCCGGTTTCCAGTCGCTGTTGCAAGGCGGATCGCAAGCCTGGAGAAGGGCCTGAAGGGCGAGCCGGGCATCGGCGTTGATGCCCAGGTCGATGCGGTGGTTCCGCCCGAACTCGTCGGAGTCGTGATCTATCTGGATGACCTTCTGCTCGGGGCGGAGTTTCAGCCGGCTGTTCCCGGAAGACCGCAACCGGCTGGCGATGACGATGATGGCATCGGCTTCCTTCAGGACAGGGTGCTGCCACAGGACGAAGTTACCGGCATTCAGCGGATGGTGGATATCGATGACGCCCTGGCCTTCGGAGGTCATCAGCACCGGGGCGTTGAATGATTCGGCGAGGTTCGTGATATCCTGGCGGAGATTTTCATTGGCGGCGCCGCCCCCGGCCAGGATGAGAGGGCGCTTGGCGTTCTTCAGGATGTCCGCAGCTTTGGCGATGGTCGCGGGATCCGGGTACATAAGCGGCCCTTTTTCCACGGGAACAAGTGTCATCTCCGCGTCTTTCGACCACAGGTCGTAGGGGATTTCCAGTTCAACCGGGCGCGGCCGGCCTTTTTTCAATTGACGCAGCGCTTCCCTGGTCAGCGTGGGAATTTCCTCGGCGCGATTGGCCCGGCGGCACCACTTGGTCAGGTATTTGAAGATGTCCACCTGCTCGTCCAGTTCGTGGAGCACGCCCCGGCCGTAACCGATGTCGGAACTCCCGATCTGCCCGGAGATGATGAATACCGGCACGGAACGCGCGTAGGCGGTGCGGACGGCAGCGGCGGTGTTGAGAGCGCCGGGACCGGGCAGCACCATCGCCACGCCGATCCTGCCGGTTGTCCGCGCATAGCCGAAGGCCATATAAGCGGCGGTCTGCTCGTGGCGGGTGGATATCCAGCGGATGCCGCCGGCGCGGTAGACGGCGTCGACCGCGTCCATGATCTGGACCCCCGGGATGCCGAACATCACCTCGACCCCTTCATTCTTCAGCGTGGCGATCATGGCTTCCGCCCCGGTCATCTTCGGCATTGGTACCTCCAAGGATATAAGCTCTTTCTCATTATATACCAGCCTGCCGGCTGGATGCAGTTAAGTTTACATAAAAGTTGATTGACAGTCTGGATCGCGTTCCCGGTCATCCTCTACTTTGCCTGTTGGCGACCGAAAAACCGGAAAAAGAAGGCTGGGGAAATACGGAAAAAACGCTGTTGTGGTTACAAGGGGCGGGGCGTAAAAGCCCCATCTTTTCTTTATAATCCGAGCTTGGTCACGAGGTCCTGATGATCGACCCCGTAAATTTCCAGTATCTTCGTCCGGCTGGTCTCTCCTCTGAGAACGCTGATATCGGATTTCCGTACATCCAGTTTACGGCTGAGGAAATCGATGAGTTCCCGGTTGGCTTTGCCTTTTTCCGGGGCGGCGGCTATTTTGACCAGCAGGACATCGTCCCGATAACCGGCTATCTCGTTGCGGGAAGCCCCGGGAGAGACCTTGACGGTCAGGCGGACGGAAGGTCTTTCCGTCGGCATGCTTTTTTGTACTCCGCCGATGGTTAGTCGCCCATCGGGCCGCGAGCGTGCAGGAGAGCGATGGTGGCCAGCATGAGGACCACGGCCAACACCAGCCAGAACGTCCAGTCTACCTGGGTCAATACGGCCGCATCCGGCAGCACATCGAACGCAACGAGTGCGCCGTAAATGGTAGACAGCCCCCCGATGATTCCTGTAACAAGTGCGAAAATTCCCATGTACTTCCCCTCCGGTTTATGATACAGATTTGATGGTATATAATGGGACAGGTAACGCCACAGAACCTATGGAGATACTATAACATGAAAGTTAAAGAGAATCTATACATGTATCCCGAACAGGGGATGATGGACAGCAACACATACATCGTTCCCGGCCGCCCCGGACTCATCATAGATCCCGGGAGTTCACGGTTCCTGCCCGGCCTCATCCGGGCGATGCAGCAGGACGGCATCCGGCCGGAAGATATCGGCACGATCATGAACACCCATCTCCATGCCGATCATTGCGGCGCCAATGAGGACTTCAAGAAATTCTCCGGGGCGACCATTGTGCTGCATGCCATTCAAAAAGCCGCCTATGATACGGTCGTCGTCGATGCGGCGCGGTTCTTCGGCGCCGAGCCGGATGAGTTCACCGAGGACAGCGTGCTCGACGGCGATACGATGACCATCGGCGATATCGAGATACAGATGATACCGGCCCCCGGCCATTCGCCGGACAGCGTCTGTTATTTCCTGAAAAAAGACCGCCTGCTCGTCTGCGGCGATGTTATCTTCGAGATGAATACCGGCCGGACGGACCTTCCCGGCGGCAGCAGCGACCAACTCAAGACCTCTATCGAGAGACTGGCCGCGCTGGATCCCGTGGGGCTTTTCCCCGGTCACATGGGGCCGGTCATCGGGGAAGAACAGGTGAGGGAAAATTTTAAATATATCAGGAGCAACATTTTTCCGTGGCTGTAGAACGTGTCTCCGGCGAGGCGTATGAGATCGGACCTATCCGCCCGCCGAGCGAGGCTTACTCCCTGCTGCTCAGGCTTACCCGCAACTGCCCCTGGAACCGCTGCCGGTTCTGCCCGGTCTACAAGGGCAGCCGGTTCGAATTACGTTCCGTGGAGGACATCAAGCGGGACATCGATGCCGCAAGGTCGATCTACGACGAAATAACATCGATGGCGGAATCCCGTGACGTCGATGTCCGCCGCCTGGCCGCCAATATCGCCGGTAACGCCCCGAACGACGCCTGGCGGAATGTGGCCCTGTTCACGTATTCCGGCGGAACAAACGTGTTCTTACAGGATGCCAATTCGCTCATTATGAAGACACCGGACCTGCTCGACGTCCTGCGCCATCTCAAGAGCAAATTTCCGGACATTAACCGCATCACCATGTATGCCCGGTCGCACACCGCCGCCCGCAAGTCTGTGGATGAACTCAAGGCGTTGAGGGAAGCTGGCATCAGCCGCCTGCACATCGGTCTGGAGTCCGGGTACGACCCCGTCCTGGCGCTCGTGGATAAGGGCGCGACCGCCGCCGACCACATCGCCGGTGGGAAGAACGTGGTCGCTTCCGGCATCTCCCTCAGCGAGTACGTCATGCTCGGTCTGGGCGGAAGAGACATGTGGCGGGAGCATGCCCTACAAACAGCGCGAGTCTTGAATGAGATCAACCCGGATTACATCCGCTTCCGCACGCTGACCATACAGCCGAGGATGGAACTGGCGAAAGACGTGGCGGAAGGCCGGTTCGTCCGGGCCACCGATGAAGAGATCGTCGCCGAGGAGAAGCTGTTCCTGGAAAACCTGGACGTGACCTCGACCATCGCCAGCGACCATATCATCAACCTGCTGCCGGACGTGGAAGGCAAGCTGCCCGATGATAGGGAAAAAATGCTTGGCGTTATAGAACGGTTCCAGGCGCTGACGCCGGAAGAACGTGACCTGTACAAACTCGGGCGGAGGCTCGGCATCATGAACCACGTGGAAGATATGCGGGACCCGTCCCTCTGCGCCGAAGCGGAACGGCTCATGGCCCGCATCGAGCAGGCCGGGGACGACCTGGATGAAGTCCTGTACCGCTTGATGGAAAGGTATATTTGATATGGCGGCTCCTGAAGAAGAGATCGGGCAATTACTGCGGAGGTTGGGCTGGACCATGGGGACGGTGGAATCGGCTACGGGCGGGCTCATCGCGCACCGCATCACCAATGTTGCCGGAAGCTCCGAGTATTTCAAGGGTTCCGTGGTTTCTTACTCGAACGAGATAAAAATGAAATGCGCCGGGGTCCGGCAGGACACGCTCGATGAGCACGGCGCGGTCAGTCCCCAGGTCGCCGAGCAGATGGCTATCGGTGGTCGCCGGGTACTCCGGGTGGACATCTGCATTTCCGATACGGGCATCGCCGGCCCGGGCGGCGCGACGCCCGGCACACCGGTCGGCCTCTTCTATACGGGCATGGCGGACCGTGACGGTTACAGCGCGAAAAAGTGGCTGTTCACCGGCAGCCGGGAAGAGAACAAGGCCGCCGCCGCCGAAGCGGCGCTGCAATGGCTGAGGGAATACTTGACGAGTATCGTACCTGCTTGATGGGCTTTTCAGGTACTTATGATATAATATCGTGAACAAGGGAGGAGGCGGATACTATGAACGATATCGAAAGAGTAGCGATCGATTCTGCTGTGCATCACGGTACTCCGGTCATACGCGGTACAAGGGTTCCTGTTGCGCGTATTATTGCCGAACTGGCGGGAGGAATGACAAAAGAAGAAGTAGTCCGGGAATATGATGTGACTTCCGAGGATGTCGCGGACGCATTAAGGACAAATTACCATCTACACCGTAACAGGTGATATATATTTCACGAAAATAATTACCGGCATTAAAAGGAGTCGGTTATGCAAACCTTTACTGCTTATATTGAACAAGATCCTGAAACCAACTGGTATATCGGCATCGTACCTGGAATTCCCGGCGCTCACACAGAAGCCGAGACACTGGATGAACTGCAGAAGAATCTAAAAGAAGTACTGGAACTATGCCTGGAAGAATACCAGGATTCCCCTGAAGCATTGCCTCGGTTCGTTGGACTTCAGCAAATAGAGGTAGCCGTATGACACAGCTTCCCATTGTTGATTTTCAAAACAATGGAAAAGCTGCTTTTTCGCCTTGGATTTCAACAAATAAGAAGTAGAGGTTCTCACTTCTTTTACCGCTATCCTGATGGAAGAACAACGACGGTCCCTTTTCATTCCGGTAAAGATTTAACGCGTCCTCTCATAAGAGTGATCATCCGGGAGATTAAGTTAACGCCAGAGCAATACGGAAATCTCCTGGAAAGCTTATAGGAAAATCTGAAATGGAGCAATCCTTATGAAACGTATCGACGGCCGCGCCTGGAACGAACTCCGGCCCGTGAAAATCACCACCGGTTACCAGGACTACCCGGAAGGCTCGGCATTGATCGAGATAGGCAAGACGCGGGTGCTCTGCGCCGTCAGCGTGGAAGACCGCGTTCCCCAATTCCTCCGCAATTCCGGCTCCGGATGGGTGACGGCGGAGTATGCCATGCTCCCCCGCGCCACCTCGACCCGTACCCAGCGCGAGAGGGGGCAGGCCGGCGGCCGGAGCCAGGAGATCCAGCGGCTCATCGGGCGTTCGCTGCGGTCGGTAGCGGACCTGAAGCTTCTAGGGGAGCGTACCCTGACCGTGGACTGCGATGTTCTCCAGGCAGACGGCGGCACCCGGACGGCTTCCATCACCGGGGCCTATGTAGCTCTCTACGTTGCCTTCGAGCACCTGCTGCACATGGGACTTATCAAGACCATGCCCCTCCGGAGCGCCGTGGCCGCTACCAGCATCGGTATCGTCAACAACACGATGGTCCTCGACCTGTGTTACGATGAAGACTCCCAGGCGGCAGTGGACTTCAATGTCGTCATGACCGGAAAAGGGGAATTCGTGGAACTGCAGGGTACGGCGGAAGGAAAACCGTTCTCGCGCCAGAACATCGATGCCATGCTGGACCTGGCGGAAAAGGGCATCCGGCAGTTGTTCGAAGCCCAGCAGGCGGCGCTGAACAAATAAAGACCCCGACTCAGTCCTTGTCCGCGATCTTTGTGCTCTCTATCTCAAGGAAGTGATGGTCGTCGCGGGTGGTTGTTTGGCTTCTGGTGATGACGAGCTTCTTTTTGAATACCGGCCCGTCGATGACGAGAGAATGATATTCCCCTGCCTCGCCGCAGGGGGTGATGTTGTCACTGGCTTTTCTAATGTCTTGCAGGAAAGCGCGGTCGATGGTACGGCCGAGGAACTCCGTTCCCAGTATGCCTTTTTTCACCGCCACGATGACCGTAACAAACCCGGCATCGATGAATTCTTCCATCAAGGCTTCCTGCTTCTCCAGCCATAGCGGCATAAAGAGCTTCATGCCGGTCTCGGCGCAAACCCCCTCTATCCATTCCCGGTGCGGGTTGAAATCGATGTCCCCGAACACGCCGCCCTCGATGCCTTCCTTCCGGAAATCCTTGAGCATGGCAACGAACCGGTCCCGGTAATTGTCGTCACCGGTCGGCTGCTGACGTATCGGAATCCCGAGGGTTTCCGCCTGGTCGCGGAGGATGGCGGCGGACACGCCGTGGCTCTTTGACCGGGTTCCGTCTTCCGTGATCGTGTTCGCCAGGACCCTGACGTCCAGTCCTTCTTTCAAAGCCCGATACAGGGCCAGGCAGCAGTCCTTGCCGCCGCTCCAGGACACAAATACCCGGGTCATCAATGGTCTCCTTTATTCCGCGAGGTGTGATGTATCGTTGAGGAGGGTGAGGTACGAGCCTTCCCGGTACATCTCGATGATGCTCAATGAACCCTGCGTGATGCGAAACTGACGCCAGAGCTTGATGGGAATGCCGAGCAGGCGACAGACGAACAGCGGCAGCGTGCCCCCGTGCCCGACGATCAGCACCGTGTCTTTGACGGTGTATTCCTCAAGGACCGGCAGGAACTTCCTTACCCGGTCATCGAGTTCGGAAAAGGATTCCCCGCCGGGGAATTGAGTGTCGATATCGAAACCGAGCAACACCTCGGCGAGGTCGGGGTATTGTTGTTGGATCTCGCCGAATGTCAGGCCTTCCACGTAGCCGAAGTTGCATTCATTGAGTTCCGGAACGGCGGTCACTTTTTTCCGGTGCGGCGCCGCGATGATCTCCGCGGCGACTTTCGTCCGGCTGAGACCGCTGGAATAGACGGCGGTAATTTTCTCGGAGGCCAGGCGGTCTCGCAGCAGTTCCGCCTGCTTGATACCGAGGTCGGAAAGCGGGATATCGGTGCTCCCCCAGAACCGGTCGGATTGATAGAGGCGCGTGCGGCCGTGCCTGACGAGCAGTAATTTAGCCAATGAAGTTCCTTTCGTTACCGGCTAGTCTTCATCGCTGCCGGCGCGCTTTCTCAGCCTGACCTGGGGATAGGAAGCCGTTATTTTGCGCAGCGATTCCAGTTGTTTCCGTAACCCGGCATCCAGGTCTTTGTCTGCAATCAGGGCTTTCAGGCGTGATTCATCGAGTTTAGTGACCAAGTCCCAGAGACCCGCCGGTTCGAGGATGGCTTTGACCTCTTCTTCAGAAAAACCGGTACGTTCGGTTATGTTCACGGATAGCTCATGCTCCGTCCCGTAGAGACGGTTCAGGCATTCCGTACCGCAGTAGGCGATGATCGAATCCCGGATCTCGTCCAGTTCCGCCTGCAGTTCCTTTATCCTGCCGTGAAGCTCAGCATAGCGCTCTACCGACTTCGCGGCGTCGATGGCGGCGGGGGAAGAAAGAGATGCCTGGGCGCCTTCTTCCGGCGGAGTCGTCAGGTATTGGTGGCGGTAATTGGGACAG
>CAZPSP010000026.1:0-11579 GCA_964589285.1 uncultured Dehalococcoidaceae bacterium
TGGAGCAGTTCCGCCCGGAGCCTGGCCTGGTACGCCGGTGAAGGCGTGATCCTCAGGCCGGCCATCCTGCGGGCGAACTCCAGGTCTTCGATATACTGCTCGTCAAGGTCCGGCGTGGCGGCGACCTCCTCGCCGGCCAGGATACGGTCCAGGTATGCCGAGAACCTTTTTTCCATGTCATCCCTGCCCATCGCACACCCCCTGGAAATCGGTCCTCAGCTTGCGTATGGCCCGGTAGAGGATAACGCCGACGTTAGAGTCCGAAAGGCCGAGCAGCCCGGCTATCTGCCGGTTGGTCATGTCCCCGGCGAATTTGAGGGAGATGATCTCCTGCTCCTTCGGGGTCAGCCGTGAAACGCACTGCCGCAGCAGGCGGCTTTCTTCGTTCTCGATAGCGTCCTGCTCCGGGGTATGCCCGTCCTCCGGGTCCGTTTGCGCCACTTCCAGCGATACCGTTTTTCTCCGCTGGTTAACGCGGTAGTGGTCGATGAGGGTATTGCGGGCGATGCGGAAGACCCACGTGGACAGCGCGGCTTTCTCCGCCGTGTAGCTCTGGAACTTGGTCAAGGCTTTCTCGAATACCGTGGCGGTCAGGTCTTCCGCCTGGTGAATATCCGTCATTTTATAGCTGAAGTACCGGAGTACCTTTGGCAGGTATTCATCATAAAAAGCGGCAAACGCCTCCGAGGTGCTCCTGGCAACCTTTCCGGGCAACGTCATGAGGATATGGAAAAGAAACAAACTTCCTCCGGATTCCCGCTTATATATACGACGTCAGTGTGACGGTATTACAAAGCCACCGCATTATACACTGTTACAGCCCTAACATGGCAAGTTCACGAACTCATGATAGGCATCCGCTGTGAGTTTTACCGGACAGATCGCTAAAAAAATCCCCCGGTTTGACGGCCGGGGGATTTTATGTGAGCTTTACGGGGGGCGCTGGTCGCGAGCTTTACCGCCCGGCCATGCTGCCGGCGTACCGGCCGCAACCGAAGCCCTGGCCGAGCTTGCACCAGACGCAGCCGCCCGGGGCGCCTTCATTGGTCAGCAACTGGGAATCGCACTGGTCGCAGAGGTATTCCTCGCCGGGCTTGATGGGACCGTTGCACGGCGGTATGGTCATCGGGCAAAGTTCGACACAGGCGCCGCACTGCTTGCAGAAGTCAGGTTTGATGCCGAACGGAAAATCAACATGGCGCTCGATGCCCCGCCCAACGAACCCTTTGGCGTGGGCTTTCCAGAGGTCGTTACAGGCCCGCACGCAGCGGCCGCAGAGAATACAATCTTCATTCCGGAAGGGATACCGGACCTCCCTGACGCCGCAGCGCACCGCGATGTCCTGGACCGCCCGCGAGTTAGGCGCCTGGGCAACCAGCAACTCGGCCAGGTTACGGCGTAAGTGCCGTATCTTCTCCGTATTGGTCAAGATCGTCATCCCCTCCTGGACGTTCAGCGTACAGGACGTGGTGACCGTGGAACGGCCGTTGACGATATTTTCCACGATGCAAAGCCGGCAGGCGCCGATATCGGAGAGGTACGGTACATGGCACAGGTGCGGGATGCAGATACCGTATTCGATAGCGGTGTCCAGCACACTCGTTCCTTTTACAGCACGGATAACGGCCCCGTCTATATTGACATTCACGTATTGATGCATTGTAATGCCGCCTCACTTTTCCTAGACGATCTGGATCGCCTCAAATTTACATTCGCTGCGGCAGATACCGCATTTCTGGCAGAGTTCGGGATCGATGATATGCGCCTGTTTTTTCTCTCCGGTTATCGCCTGGTGCGGACAGGTCCTCAGACAAGCGCCGCATCCCGTGCATTTTTCCGCGTCGATCCGGTAAGTAATGAGCGCTTTGCAGACCCCGGCCGGACATTTTTTCTGCAGGATATGGGCTTCGTATTCCTGCCTGAAATATTTCAGTGTGGTCAGCACCGGGTTGGGCGCCGTCTTACCCAGGCCGCAAAGGGCCGTCTGGGACACCGTCCAGGCCAGCTCTTCCAGCAGGTCGAGCTGTTTCATGGTTCCCCGTCCCTCGGTGATGTCCGTGATGATCTCCAGCATCCGGTCGATACCGAGCCGGCACGGGACGCATTTTCCGCAGGACTCGTCCTGGAGGAACTTGAGGAAGTATTTAGCCACGTCTACCATGCAGGAGCCTTCATCCATGACGACCATACCGCCGGAACCGACCATCGAACCGGCCTCGGAAAGGACATCGAAGTCCAGGGGCAGATCGAATTTTTCCGCCGGCAGGCACCCTCCGGACGGGCCGCCGATCTGGACTGCCTTGACAGCCTTGCCGTTTACCGCCCCACCGCCGATGCCGAACACGACTTCACGGATCGGCATACCCATGGGCACTTCGACAAGGCCGGTGTTCCTGATCTTGCCGGTAAGGGCCAGTATCTTCGTGCCTTTGCTGGTCTTCGTCCCCTCGGACGCAAACCAGGACGCACCTTTATTGATGATAGCCGGGACATTGGCCCAGGTCTCCACGTTGTTGAGCACCGTGGGCTTGTGATAGAGGCCGTCGATGACGGTATGGACGTCCTTGGCCCTCGGTTCGCCGACCTTGCCTTCAATCGAAGCCATGAGGGCAGTGGACTCGCCGCAGACAAAGGCCCCGCCGCCCCTGGCTATCTCGACATCGAACGAGAACGAACTTCCCAGGATGTTATTGCCGAGCAGTCCCATATCGCGGGCCTGCTGCAGGGCAATCCTGGTGTGCTCGACGGCCAGCGGATATTCATTACGGACGTAGATGTAGCCCTTGTCCGCGCCGACCGCCAGGGCGCCGATCATCATGCCTTCCAGCACGAGGTGCGGGTTGCCCTCCAGGACGCACCGGTCCATATACGCGCCGGGGTCGCCTTCATCCGCGTTGCAGATGACGTATTTTTCTTGAGCCGGAGCCTCTTTGCATTCCTGCCATTTACGCCCGGTAGGAAAACCGCCGCCACCACGGCCCCTCAGCCCGGATTTCTTGATCTCTTCGATAATTTGTTCCGGCGACATACCCTTGAGGACCTTTTCCAAGGCGGAATACCCGCCCTCCCGGACATAGTCCTCGATGGACCGTGGGTCCACCAGCAGGTTCTGGGAGAGGATGTGCCGGTCCTGGGAGCGGTAAAACGGTATCTCATCCACAGACCGGTACTTCCGGCCGGTGGTTTCATCGACGTAGAGTAGCCTTTCGATGACCTCATCGTTCATGATGGTCCGAGAAACGATCTCGAAGGCGTCTTCCGCGGCGACATGGCAGTAGAACAGGCCGCCCGGTTCGATGATCATGACGGGTCCTTGCTCGCAGAAACCGTGGCATCCGGTGACACAGAGGCGGATATTGTGGTCCAGCCTGGTAATCTCTTTGGACAGGGCGTCGATAACGTCCTGCGACCGGGACGCCCGGCATCCGGTGCCGCCGCAGATCATGATGGTTTTGGTGATATGTCTCTGCTTTTCGCAGAGGTTATCATGCAGGTGTTCCAGTTCGCGGTAGCTGTTGAGTCTCGGCATCTTTGGTTCCTTCCATTTCCCGTTTTCGGATCGTATCGATCAGCTTGCGCAGTTTTCCCGGCGTCATGTGGTGATGGTAGATATCGTTTTCCAGGACGACCGGTCCCAGCGCGCAGGCGCCGAGGCAGTTCACGGACTCTATGGAGAAGAGGCCGTCTTCGGTAACTTCGCCCGGCTCTATCCCGAGCTGCTGCCGGGCCTGATCGATCAGGAGGCCGGAATTACGCACATGGCAGGCGGTACCCATGCACATGGTAAGAACGATCTTCCCCGCCGGTTTGAGCCGGAAGGCCTTATAGTACGATGCCACCCGGTAGACTTCTATGAGGGGGACACCGAGTTCCCGGGAAACATCACGCATGTTGTCCTGGGATATGTAACCGTCTAGTTCCTGAATATCCTGGAGCACCTCGATCAATTGGCCGGGTTGACTGCGGCGCCCTTCCAGGATACGGTCCAGAGTTTCTGTGGACATGGGTACCTCCCGTACTGAAAAGATGTGCTTGCTTATTACCAGCATAGTTGGTAGAATCTACCATGGTAAATACAAAATATTTACCCATGAAATGCCTATATTCTATAGGTAGTGGAGTACAATGAACGATACCCCGCAAGGGAAAAGAACGCCGTTTCCCTCCAAAGAACTGGCCCTGCTCTGGCGGATACCTTTTCCCGGGGAAAAAGACCTGGAAGACATCCAGGCGGCGCTTCATGAACGCATCAAGGAACTGAACTGCCTGTACGGCATTTCCCAGCTTGCCGAGCGCCACCTCTATTCCATCGAAGGCTTCCTGCGGGAACTGGTCAGGTTCCTGCCCTACTCGTGGCAGTATCCGGAGGTGACCTGTGCCCGCATCCTTTTCCAGAACAAGACGTATGCAAGCGATAACTTCAGGGCGACGAGATGGCGACAGTCGTCCCGCATCTACATGTACCATGAGGCCGTGGGCGAGTGCGACATATTCTATCTTGAAGAGTGTCCCCCGTCCGATGAAGGTCCGTTCCTCACAGAAGAGCGCGCCCTTCTCGATGCCGTGGCCGAACAGATAGGCACGATCGCCACCCGGATGGCGGCGGACGTTGAGTTACAGGAAACCAACCGGCAACTGAACCTGGAGCGGCAGGCCCTGCAGGAATCCAACACCGCGCTCAAGGTGATCCTGGCCAGAATCGAACAAGAAAAACAGGAAGTCTATAAAGACATCAAAACGAACGTGGAGAAGGTCCTGATGCCCATCCTGCACGGCCTGGCTGTCAAGCTGACTCCGGACCAGGCCAAGTACCTTGAAATACTGGAGAAGAACCTGGAAAACATCGTTTCTCCGTTCATCAACAAGCTCTCGGTGAGCTGTAATTCGTTGACCCCTACGGAGATCAGCATCTGCAATATGATCCGGAACGGTATGCGCACCAAGGAGATAGCCGAACTGCGCGGCGTATCCGAGGCGACCGTTAACCGCCAACGGGAAAAAATACGGCGCAAATTCAAGATAATCAACCAGGACATCAACCTGGCGACGTTTCTTGAAACGAGTATGTGGGAAGGGAAATCCGGCCCCATCTAAGACCATAAAAAATCCGCCGGAGAAACGTAGTATGTGTCTCCCCGGCGGATATCATGTTCCCGGATGATTTACTAGTCGATATCTTTATCCAGGATCTCCATGGCCTCTTCCCGGTAGGCGTCCATGATATAGGGGACGCCGGTGACCCTGGTGCAGTCCTCGGTCAGGGACATGAGCTCGCGGCGGGAGATGGAGGGAACGCTGAAGCAGCGCGCGCCGGCCATCAACTGCTGCAAGCCGACCCTGATCTTCTCGGAGAAGCTGTAGATGCCGACAGCGCCGAGTGGGATGTTCTTCATTTCGTCCGCGCCGACGATGTTCTTGACATCTTCATAGTTGACGAAAATCTCTTCCGGCGTGGCGCCGTACTGGCTGACGGTGTTGGGCAGCCTGCCTTCTTTCATCCAGGCCTGGATGTTCTTGCCGACCATGCCGGGGATCATCAGGGCGCGGCCCATACAGACCGCCTTGACGAACGGAGCGCCGAGCGCGATGGCTTTGAACACGCCGTCTTCGCTGCTGAACCCGCCGGCAAAGGCGAGGTCCGGAACGCGAGCGCCTTTGCTCGCGAGCTTCTGGGCGAACTCCGCGGCTGCCGCGTGGAGATACAGGCTCGGCATGCCCCATTCTTCCATCATTCTCCAGGGGCTCATGCCGGTGCCGCCGCCGGAACCGTCGATGGTGAGCAGGTCGATACGGGCATTGGAACTCCATTTGAGGGCCATGGCCAGTTCACGCAGGCCGTAAGCGCCGGTCTTCAGGGTAATGCGCTTGAAGCCCAATTTGCGCAGCCGTTCGACCTCGGCATAGAAGCTCTCTTCATCGATGAATCCGAGCCGGCTGTGCCGTTCGAACTCCTTGAGCGAGCCGTCCTTGAAGGCAGCCTGGGAAAGCGGATTTGAGGGGTCCGGGGTCACGATGTAGCCGCGTTTCTGGAGTTCAAGTGCCCGCTCCAGGGAGTTGACCTTGATCTCGCCGCCGATACACTTGGCGCCCTGCCCCCATTTAAGCTCGATGGTATCCAGGCCGTGCTTTTTCTGAACGTATTCGGCAACGCCGAGGCGGGTGTCTTCCACGTTCATCTGGACGAGGAGTTCACCATAACCGTTATGGTAGCGGCGGTAGACCTCGATGCGGCGGTCCATGTCCGGGGCCAGGGTGACCTTACCATTCGCGTCGCGTTCAAGCTGCGGGTCGATACCGCAGACGTTCTCGCCGCAGACGAGGGTCACGCCGCTGATGGCGGCGCCGATGGCAAAATGTTCCCAGTTCTTGCGGGCGATCTCCGTGGAACCGAGAGCCCCAGTGAATATGGGGACCTTCATCTTGACCTTACGGTCCCACCCGTATTCGGTCTCGGTGTTGACGCCGGGGAAAGTGGCCGTATCCGGATCACCGACAACGCCAGCGGGGAGGCCGTTAGCTCCGAGCGCATAGCCCTGGATGTTGAGGTGAGAATAATCGACCGGGTAGTCCTTATCGCCTCCGGCGGTCACTTCGCCGAAGGGCCCGGGGTAGATGAGTTCGCGGCCGCGGAAGGTGGCCTTGAACACTTCGCAGTTCCCCGTGCAGCCGTCGATACAGCGGGAACAGATACCGCTGAACGGGGCGACGCTCCGGGAACGATTGGCGGACCTGGTAGCTTCATCAGAATTTGGACGCTGAAGATTCATGCAACACTCCTTTTGTTATCATCACTGCGAACCGGCAGTAAAACTCTAGAAACGTAGAATATACTATCTACAATGTTCCATCTCCACGTAACAGGACAGGGGTAATAACAGGCGGTCACCCTGAACCTTTCATCGGTTAAACCCATCCGGTTTTCGTTACTACATAATACGGCAAATGGTTACCGCCTTCCCTATAATAACGTGAGTAAAACCGCTTGTCAATACGTAAAACCGAGGCTGAAATAAAAGATTTTGGCTGATTTTCAGGGACTCTTTACCGGAAAGAAGAATGCTGTGCCGGCTTGATTTACCGTAAAAAGAACCCACCCCCCGGAAGCCCGGAGGGCGGGCATCAAACGCAGACAATGCGCTGGAATAGACTAGTAAATGCCGGCTTCCCTCACCGCGGCCATGAGCGCGCGGAAGTTGTCCGGGTTCTTGCATTCCGTGGTGGCGGCGCCCTGGGACAGGATGAAGCCGCCGCCGGGGGCGCAGGCATCGAGGAGTTTCAGGCAGATGTCCTTGACGTCCTTCGGCGTGCCGTAGAGCATGGCGGAGCCGGGCACGTTTCCGGCGATGCAGCAGCGGTCCCCAATGGCTTTCTTGGCCGCGGCCATGTCCGTCTTGTCGAACTCCCAGGTCACCCATCCTTTGGGGAAATCGCCGATGTAGTCCAGCCGCTGGTTGTAGGCGCCCTCGGCGAAGAGGCATACGCTGATGCCCTCCTCGATGAAGGCATCGATGACCTGCTTGAGGGTCGGCCAATAAAATTTCTCGAACTGTTTGGGAGACATGAAGGAATCGTCGCCGCGGTGCAGCGGGAACGACACCACTCGCCCGTTAAAGGCGTTCATGTTGGCAATGGTGCGCTCGATGAACGGGCCGGTCACCAGGTTGACAGCTTCTATGAGTTTTTCCGGCTGGCGGTACATGTCCATGGCGATGCCCTTGGTGCCGCGCAGGTAGTTGCCGATGACATCGAACGGGGCCAGGCCCATGCCGTTGCGGTAGGACGGAAAACCCATTTCGACCATTTCCTTTTCGATAGCCCTGGTCTCTTTCATCCACTGTTCCTGGAGTTCGCCGGCTTCTATCAGCTTGCGGAACGAGTCGCGAACTTTAGGATTGGAGAAAGGCATGGAAAGGGCCATGGGCATGCCGACCAGGGCGCTGAGCGGCGGGAAGAAACCCAGTCCTTCAGCGGCGCCGGTCATGCGGGGCATGAGGACGCGGAAGGCGAAATCGGCCGGGTCTTTGAACAGCATATCGTATTCATCGGACTTCATGTACTGGCCTTCGATGAACTGGGTGGAGATGGCGGTATCAGGCAGGCCGTGGCCGGGCCAGGCGGAGTTCTTGGCATCGAGGATGTCCATGGCGCGGCCGCATCCGATCATGCCCGCGCCCATGAAGCCGTCCATGTCCTCGTAGAAGTCCTCGACGAACTTTACCCAGGACTCCCGGAGCTTCTTGACATCATACATGACCGTCTTGAAATCATACCCGGCATAGTAGGCCGGGAAATGGCCGTTATGCAGGCTTACCGGGACGCGGTCCGCCTCCTCACAGCGCGTGGTAGTGAGCATGCGTCTGGCGCGTTCCTTGTAGTACTTCTCAGCGCGGGCGTCCCTGAACTTGATACCTTTACCGGCAAGATAATCAGCCTCGCGTTTGTCCCGTTTTTCTTCCCTGGTTAGTTCGGACCACGGTTTTTCCATCGATCATCTCCTCGAATGTGAAAATAAAGCTGGACTAGTATAGCATGATTTGTGTGATGGTGGACAACACAAATATCTACCGGTTAAAGGGCGTAGACCGCCTTCTCTATTCGCTCCAGGGCTTCCTTTACTATCGATCTTGGTGCGGCGATGTTCATGCGCTGGAAGCCGCTGCCGCCATGCCCGAACATGAAGCCGTCATCCAGCCCGACCTTCGCCTGCTCGCGCATGAACTTCCTTAATTCTTCATCGTTCAAGCCCAGTCCCCGGCAGTCCAGCCAGAGCAGGTAGGTCCCCTCCGGCTTGATAGCAATAATCCTTGGGATACGCTGCAGGAAGAAGTCGAGGGTAAATTCCAGGTTGCTCTGGAGGTAGTCCCGCAACTGCGCCAGCCACTCGTCGCCGTGACGGTAGGCGGCTTCCAGCGCGGTTAACGCGAAGAGGTTCGGTCCGGGCATAACGCCCTGCCTTACCGTGTTGAAGGCGTCCCGCAGCGCCTTATTCGGGATGATGATAGTGGATACGCCGAGGCCGGCCAGGTTGAAGGTCTTGCTCGGCGCCATGCAGACGATGCTGTGCTGTGCAAATTCCCCGGACATGGCCGCGAACGGTGTATGGACATAGCCTTTGTAAAGGAGTTCGCAGTGGATCTCATCGGAGATGACCGTGGCGTCGTGGCGGAGCGCGATCTCGCCGGCCCGGGTCATCTCCTCGCGGTTCCAGAGCCGTCCGATGGGATTGTGCGGGTTACAGAGTACGAGGGCCTTGACGCGTCCCGGCGATTCACGCATGCCGAGCCTCGGACCGAAACAGCGTTCCAGGTCCTCGTAGTCCATGCGGTAGCGTCCATTCTCTAACTGCAGTTGATTGGTGACCACCTGGCAGCCGCTCTGCTTCACCGAGGGGAAGAACGGGTAGTAGACCGGCTCCTGGAGGATGACCTCATCGCCGGGTCGGGTCAGCGTGCGGATGGCCACGTTCAGCGCCGGGATGACGCCGGGCGTCAGGACGATCCAGTCCTTCTCCACCTTCCAGTTGAAGACGCGCTGCATGCGGTCGATAATGGCCTGCATGAGACTTTCGCCGGGCTGGGTGTAGCCGTAGAAGGGATGGGCGGCGCGTTCCTTGAGCGCTTCCACGATTGGTTCCGCCGTGGGGAAGTCCATGTCCGCCACCCACATGGGGATGACATCATCGCTGCCGAAAAGTAGTTTAACGCCGTCCCACTTGGCGCTGCAGGTGTTCTTGCGCGAGTGCACACAATCGAAATCATATATCATACGAGTTCTCCCGATGAATAAAAGGTTATGTCCTATTGTAGTATTCCCCGCTTGATAACACAAAAATCGTTGACTCTTTCCCTAAGGTTCACTATAATACGTGGATACGTGCAATACGCCCGCCGCCCGCGGGCAAGAACTACGGGAGGAAATATGGAACTCAAAGACTACTTACTCATGGAACTTGGCGGCCTCGAGCGGAACATCAAGCGGGTGACAGACACGCTGACCGATGCCGAGATTGCCTGGCGGCCGGCCTGCGGGTGCAACTCCATCGGGCTCATCCTGTACCATGTCGCCCGTTCCCAGGACGGCTTCGTGAACAGGACGTTCAAGAATGCGCCCGAGGTCTGGGAAACCGGAGAGTGGTGGAAAAAGCTGAACATGCCGAAGGACGAAGCCGGCGCCCATTATACCGCCGAGCAGGTCAACGCCTTCCCGGTGCCCAAGCTGCAGCCGCTCTTGGACTACTGGGCGGCGGTGCAGAAAATGACCGTGGAATACGCCGGGACGCTGAAGGCGGACGACTTCGACAAGAAATACGAACTGGGCGGGCCCTTCGGGGCGATGCCGGCGGCGGCGATATGGTCGCTGATCGTCAGCCACGCCGCGGGGCATGTGGGGGAGATATCCTACCTGCGCGGACTGCAGCGCGGCCAGGAGCCGATGGGACCTCCGCCGAAGGAATAATTGCCGTAGTAAACTGGAACGCGGAGCCCGGATTTGCCTGTCCGGGCTTCTTTTTTCTTGACATATATATCATGGCGTGATATATTTTATTGTGATATAACATTACTGGTGAACCACAGACAATGAGTTTTGAAAAATTGGTCAACCGGTATATCCCCATGACCGAGACGATGTTCTATATCCTGCTGTCGTTGAGGGAAGAACGCCATGGTTATGCCATCATGCAGCATGTGCGGCGGCTGACAGAGGAGAGACTGATTCTCGGGGCCGGTACCGTCTATTCCAGCCTGGGGAAACTCGAAGGAGATGGTCTC
The DNA here is from genome assembly GCA_964589285.1 of uncultured Dehalococcoidaceae bacterium. Taxonomy (GTDB): domain Bacteria; phylum Chloroflexota; class Dehalococcoidia; order Dehalococcoidales; family RBG-16-60-22; genus DAOUEG01. The sequence continues at coordinate 10,770 of CAZPSP010000026.1, forward strand.
ATCGAGGCAGTTAAGAATGATGGGCGGCGAAAGACCTACCTTATTACTTCCGAGGGACTTCAGATACTCCGCTGCGAAGCCGTGCGAATACGAGAACTGCACAGGAATATAGAGGGAATACTATGAACAATCGGAAGATCGTCTGGTTTTCAGCTTTCCGTCACCTAGTACCGTCCGACTACGAGGAATGGCTTGAACGCATGGCCGCCGGGGGATGGCATGTCGACCGGTTCCGCCAGTGGAGTTCGGTCTTTATGGTCTTTCAACGCGGTGAACCGGCAAAGTACCGTTTCACCTATGACGTTCAGGTTTCGCCCCGGAACGATTATTTTACGACCTATCAGGATTTCGGCTGGGAATACCTGGGACGAATGGCCAGCGCACATATCTGGCGAATGAAATATGAAGGTCAACGACCCGCTGCTTTCAGCGAGCGAGAGACCCTGACGGAACGGAACCGGCGCAACATTCGCGCGGTCTCGGTCTCATTCTTCATCTTCCTCGCCGCAGTTATTGCGATGGCATTCGTACTGGGATTTACCGGGGATTCCCTCTCAGGAACAGACCGGCTACAGGTAATCATCGCTGAAGCGGTTTTTGGGTGTATCATGCTGGCTCTTGGATTGGTCATGGTACTCTTGCGCAAAAACGAATCGCGATAAATGGGTGGGAGATGCCGGCGGCGGCGATACGGTCGCATAGTTGGAGGAGTGCTGCGCCGATGGAAATATGGGAGCACACCCCGGTGGAAAAAGAAAATAAAAAAACCCCCCACCCCACCAGGATAAAAAAGGGGTGGTTAAGCGCCGA
>CAZPSP010000026.1:11589-22648 GCA_964589285.1 uncultured Dehalococcoidaceae bacterium
TCTATTGGGGGGGGTGTGGCGGGGGGGGGCTATCCGGCCGAATTGTTGGTGTTGTGCTGCGCAGATGAAATCTGCGCAGCACTCCTCTTTCTAAAATCCATTTACAATCACCCGGAACCCCACGTTGATAAACAGGTGGATGATCAGCGCCGGCCAGAAGGAATTGCCCCGGTAGACCACGTACCCGAAGTAGATGCCCATGATAATGGTGCTGATGGTCTCGATCTCCGGCTTACCGAAGTGCAGCAGCACGAACGGTATCATCTGCACCAGTATGCTGACTTCTCCCAGCCTCTCCTTGAGTCCGAACAGCAGAAAGCCCCGGTAGATGAACTCCCAGGCGAACAGGTACACGACCATCTGTCCGAGGTACGTCCAGAACTTGAAATCTTCGATGAGGTAGTACTCCTCCAGCGAGCCGAACCGGGAAGAGAGGATGAGAATGGGCGTGCCGATGACGATAACCGTCAGGACATGAAGTCCCCAGACCCGCCAGTTACCCAGCCTCAGGCCGAAATCGCGGAACCGGGCCTTGAAAAAGATGAGAATGGACAGCAGCGGCAAAGCGGCATAGTAGACGAACGCCCCCGCCCAGCGCGGCTCGATGGGGTGGTATTCATCGAGGGCGAGGAAGAGTACTGCCAGGGAGACGACCAGCACGATGCGGCCGTTCCGCACGAAGAAATCACCGAGGGCCCTGAGTTCCGTCACGAACAAGCTGAACATAGTTGGGCATATTATACCCCACCGCAGACCCGGCGGCTAACCCCGTACCGGCGAAAGGTGGCGGGCAGTGATACCATGTTAACGAACTCCTTTTGGTGAGGCAACAGCATGGACCACGACCACGAGGGCGGCAAAGAACAGCAGATGATGGAGCATGCCGCTCACGAGACAAAGGATAGTGATGCGCAGCACGGCAACCATGGCGGCGGCGGCCACCACGCCATGATGGCGGCGGACTTCCGGCGGCGTTTCTGGATATCGCTGGCCGTCAGTATTCCCATCCTGCTCCTTTCCCCGCTCATCCAGCGGTTTCTGGGCATCGAGGGCGCGCTGGACTTCACCGGGGATTCCTACGTGCTTTTCGCTTTATCCACCATCGTCTTCTTCTACGGCGGCTGGCCGTTCCTCAAGGGCATTTACGATGAGGTGACGTCCCGCGAGCCGGGCATGATGACGCTCATCGCGCTGGCGATAACCGTGGCCTATGTCTATTCCAGCGCCGTGGTCTTTGGGCTGTCCGGAGACGTGTTTTTCTGGGAACTGGCGACGCTGATAGACGTGATGCTGCTCGGGCACTGGCTGGAGATGAGGTCGATCATGGCGGCATCGTCCGCGCTGGAAGAACTGGCCCGGCTGATGCCCTCGGAAGCCCACCGGGTAGTTGACGGCCGGACCGAGGATGTACCGCTCGACCGGCTCCAGCAAGGCGACCGGGTCCTCGTCAAACCCGGCGAAAAGGTGCCGGCGGACGGCAAGGTGACCGACGGCAGGAGTTCTGTCAACGAGGCCATGCTCACCGGCGAATCCACGCCCGTGGAGAAACAAGCCGGCGCCGCTGTTATCGGCGGCTCGGTCAACGGGGAAGGCTCCCTGACCGTCCAGGTAGAAAAGACCGGCGCGGACTCCTATCTCTCCCAGATGACGGAACTGGTGCGGAGCGCCCAGGCAAGCAAGTCCCGCACCCAGAACCTCGCCGACCGCGCCGCGTTCATCCTCACCATCATCGCGCTCAGCGTGGGAACGATTACGCTGCTGGTCTGGCTGTTTGCCGTCGGGGAGAGTTTTGTCTTTTCCCTTTCGCGCATGGTCACCGTGATGGTCATCACCTGCCCCCACGCGCTGGGGCTGGCCATCCCGCTCGTCGTGGCCGTTTCCACTTCCATCGCTGCCGGTTCCGGCCTGCTCATCAAGGACCGGGACGGCTTCGAGCAGGCCCGCAGCGTCTCGGCTGTCTTGTTCGACAAGACCGGCACACTGACGAAGGGCGAGTTCGGCGTGACAGATGTCATTTCACTCAACGGTATGAAGGAAGATGAGGTATTGAAGTACGCCGCGTCCGTGGAGAGCCATTCCGGGCATCCCATCGCCAGGGGCATCACGGCCGCCGCGGAAGGGACCTTCCCGGTCGATGATTTCACCTCCATTCCGGGCAAGGGCGCACAAGGCACCGTGAAGGGACGTGAGATCAAGACGGTCAGCCCCGGCTACCTGGAAGAGAACGGCATCGATGTGAATAGTGGGCGTGTCAATGAGTTGACATCGCAGGGGAAGACCGTCATCTTCGTGCTGGCGGACGGCAAGACTGTGGGTGCCATCGCCCTGGCGGACATCATCAGGCCGGAATCGAAAGAAGCCATCGCCCGCCTCAAGGAAATGGGTATCCGCTGCATGATGATCACCGGGGACAACCGGCGCGTGGCAGAGTGGGTTGCTGGTGAGATCGGCCTGGACGAGTACTTTGCGGAAGTGCTGCCGGACAAGAAAGCGGAAAAGGTGAAAGAGGTGCAGTCCCGCGGCCTCATGGTAGCCATGACCGGAGACGGCGTCAACGACGCCCCGGCGCTCGCCCAGGCGGACATCGGCATTGCTATCGGCGCGGGGACGGACGTGGCGGTGGCCACGGCGGATGTCGTGCTGGTCAAGAGCAACCCGATGGACGTAGTATCCGTCATCGAGCTTTCGCGGGCCACCCGGCGGAAAATGCTCCAGAACCTCGGCTGGGCGACCGGCTACAACGTCGTTGCTATCCCGCTGGCGGCCGGGGTGGCCTACAGCGCCGGGATCCTCCTGGACCCGGCCGTCGGGGCGGCCCTGATGGCGCTCAGTACGATCATCGTGGCGGTCAACGCCCGGTTTATGAAAGTCGGTCGATAGTCACTGTAGAAGCTACATCCTCTGGCGCGGTTGCCCCCGATTGCCCTTGCCCTGAGCTTCGAAGTGCTCCAGTTCCTGTTCTTTGAGAAGCTTTTCCTCCCGCGTGGTCATGGAACTTGGAGAAACGGGGTTCTCCGGTTCTTCCCCGAACAGTTCTTTATATTCCGGCGGAAGCTGGCTCTCGATGTCATCGAGTTCTCCGGGTGCGATCGCACGGGAAAGCACCTGCATGACCGCCCGCGAGTGCTTGACGGCGTGCGGGTAGGTAACGCCGCTCCTCGACCCGACGAGATTGTAGTATTCTTCCAATGAAAACCGCCCGGTCTGTTCGACTCCGGCAAGAAAATTCTTGAGTTCGGCGGGTAGTTGCGTCGCCATATGGTCCTTTTCCACGGTGGTGATGCGTTCAACGAGCGTTTCCAAGGCGATGCGGGTCGCCTTTTCAGCTTGTTCCCTGCTATCCAGGCCGGCGATTTCCTGCACCTGACGGACAAATTCTTTGTACTGCATATAAAGACTCCGTTTACCTTATCATTTCCTTTCTTCTGCTCATGATATTTCAGGCATGCCCGGAGATACCATTCGTAGTTTCCGCTATTCCACCTGTATGGTGTTTCTCCAGTGCGTCTTTCGTACTCGCGATTTCGCACTGAAAAATTGGGTACGACTACGGATATTCACCCGCCGGAGCGTAAGGTACTATTCCTGTGAAGACAGCTTAAAGCTGACACCGGAAGCCTGAAAAGGGGCAGCCATGACGAACGGGCCGTACGATGATGAGACCATAAAGGAGAACATCGAAGCCCATCTATGCTGGGACAGTTGCCTGGAAACCTCCGGGGTCGATGTGGAAGTGAAAGAAGGCAACGTTGTCCTCAAGGGCGTCGTGCCCTCGTTGCGTTCCCGCGCCGTGGCGGAAGAGGACGCCCGGTCTATCCGCGGCGTGCGCGAGATTCTGAACCTGCTCAGCGTGGAGCCGGAACTGGAAGCCACGGATGAAGAGATCACCTCCGCCGTTCGCAGCATGCTGGACTGGACGAGCGATATCGGAGCATCCGGTATCCGCGTGCGGACGAGGGGAGGAGTCGTGCTGCTGGAAGGCTCGGTGGAAACGTTCTGGGAAAAGCAGCGGGCGGCGGAGATCGCTTCCGACGCCATCGGTGTGCGCGACGTTATCAACGAACTGACCGTGGCGACGCCGATCATGGACGCGGACCCTGACATCGAACAGGAGATCGTCCTGGCCATGGGACGGAGTTCCGCCTTCGACGAGACCGACATCTCCGTCAAGGTGCACAAGGGCCACGTCACGCTGACCGGCCGCGTGCCCACCTGGGACGCTTACGTGGAGGCGGACGAGATAGCGCAGCATACCGACGGCGTCACCGGCGTCACCAACCGGCTGAGAGTGGAATGAGAGTTATTCGAGCCAGCGCACGAGCAGGGGCGAGAGGAGCCAGGCCGCCCCGCCGACCAGCAGCGCGTAGAGGGCCGAAACCGGGAGATTTCGCCTGACTACCTTTCCTTCTCGGCCGAGCAGACCGACCGTAGTCAATACCGCGACAACGTTATGGATGCAGATCATGTTACCGGCGGCGCCTCCCACCGCCTGGAGCGCCAGGACAGTGCTTGGCGGCAGACCAAGTTGCTCGGCAGTGTTCAACTGGAACGCGCCGAACATGATATCGGAGACCGTATTGCTGCCGGAAATGAATGCCCCGAGCGCTCCGACCAGCGGGGCGGCCAGGTACCAGCCCGTACCGACGATGTCCGCCGCCAGCATCGCCATGACGATGAGCATCGACTCCCGCTCGTCCGGGCCGCTGGAATTCATGTAGATGTAGACCATACCGAGGGCGAAGACTAACGCCACCGCAGCCGGGCCGATCATCCGGAATGTGTCCCGCACTACACCGGCCGTGCGCCGCCAATCGAGGTTGAAGAGCATCGGTATGATGAGGGCCACCAGTAGGAACGGGATGACACCGGGATTGTACAGCGGCGCGATCCCTCTCCCGATGCCGGTCCCGAGGATGTTATCCCAGGACAGCCTGATATCCTGCAGGAAGTCATTGACCCGGAAAAAGTCCAGACGGGTCACGAGCAGCAGCACGCCGATCAGTATATAAGGGAGCCAGGCCTTCCAGGCGGGTATGTTACTCTCGGTCAACCCGGCATCTACCGATATCTTGCCTTGCCATTCGGCCGGCCAGCGCGCGCGGGAGGGGAAATTCCAGGCAGTCTTCGGGGTCAGGAATCCACGGGAAACGGCCAGGACAAAAACCGGGATGGCGATAAGCGAACCGAGCAGCGCCGGTAGTTCGTAACTTACAAAGACAGCCACGATCATTTGCGGTATGGTGAAGACAAATCCCGCGAACAGGGCCAGCGGCCAGACTTCCAGCCCTTTGCGAAAAGAGCCTTCAACGATTTTAGTCATGAGTGAAACGATGACCAGCGGGATGAACGAGCCGACGATGAAATGCAGGACCCCCGCCGTAGCGCCGATGTTGCCGAGGAAATCGTTGAACGTCTGTCCGGCGGGGAGCGAAACCAGTTCCCGGAGCGGCTCGAAGCCTCCCCAGATGGGCACGCCGACCGCCCCGAAGGATACGGCGGTGCTGTCCCCGATAAGGGCGGTAACGGCGGCGATGAGCGGCGGAAATCCAAGGCCGACCAGCAGCGGGGCGCATACCGCCGCCGGGGTGCCGAACCCCGCCGCGGCTTCCAGGAACGTCACCATGAGCCAGGCGATAAGGATGACCTGGACGCGCCGGTCTTCCGAGATGGAGGTCATGGTAGCGGAGATCCGATGGATGGCGCCGGTCTCCCGCAGCAGTTGGAGTATCAGGACGGCCCCGAAGACGATGAGAAGGATATCGATGGCGTTGATGAAACCGGCCAGCGTGGCCGCGCCGAGCCAGCCAGCCGGCATGCGCCAGGCGGTCCCGGCAATGATGGCGGCGACGAGCCAGCCGATGGGCATGGCGAGCATGGCCGGCCGGGAAAAAACGACCATGAGCACGCCGATGATTAATATCGGCAGCGCGGCAATGACCGCCAGCGCCCAATCTTCCACGCTTCACCCTGAACAACGGGAAGCCAGCCAGGCGTCCCCGGTTACTTCAGTCCAGTATCGTGCGAGTGAAGCTCTGAGGACTATACGTAAACTTACTCAATTCCGGCGGAGCTTCCCCGGTTGTGGAACAGGTACCGGTATTTGCCCCATGCGGAGTCCGGATACTATAATGGAACCGGAAATCGTCTCACGGCCTCGACGGTCGTTTTGGATTGCATCAACCCTGTTTTCATGGGTACTGAGGGATTTTCACAGCCTATTTGTACAGGAGGACCAACCATGCTGAGTTGTTACCGTATCCTCGATATCACCACGGACAAGGCGTTCATCGCCGGACGCGCGCTGAGTGATTTCGGGGCGGAGGTAATCAAGATAGAAAGACCGGGCGGAGACCCTTCCCGTTCCATGCCCCCTTTCTACAAGGATGATCCCGACCCGGAGAAGAACCTCTGGTGGCTGTCTTTCAACGCCAACAAGAAAGGCATTACGCTGGACATCGAGACAGAGGCGGGTCGGGAAATCTTCAAGAAACTGGTGGAAACGGCCGACGCCGTACTGGAATCCTTCGCACCGGGTTACCTGGACAACCTCGGCCTGGGATACAAAGACCTGAGCGCCGTCAATCCGGGCATCGTGCTGACATCCATCACCGGCTTCGGGCAGGAAGGCCCGTACCGGGATTACAAGGACCCGGACATCGTGGTGCGGGCGCTCGGTGGTCTCGTCCATTCCGTTGGTTATGACGACCGCCCGCCGCTGGTGTCCTCGTTCCGCCATACCCACAGCCTCGGGGCGATGAACGGGGCGGCCGGCACAATGATCGCCCTCATCCAGCGGGGCCGCACCGGGAAAGGCCAGCACGTGGATGCTTCAGCACAGCAGGCCATCGACGTGGTGTGTTCGGCGGAGATCGAAGGCCCGTACGCACTCTTCGGCAACGTCGTTACCCGGCACGGCCGCGCCCGCGCCGAGGTCACCCTCAAGGACGGCTCGACGTTCTACAACACGCTCATCTGGGAATGCAAGGACGGCTACATCGCCCTGAATCTTTTGCTGAACCCGAGCGGCGCCAAGAACAATGCGACCATGTTTGCCTACATCGAAAAGGAGGGCATTCCCACCGGAACGTTCAAGGACTGGGACTGGACGACGAAAAGCTGGGAGGACATGACGCGCGCCCAGGCCGACGAGATGGCGGTCATCCTCGAGAAGTTCTTTAAGAACCATACCAAAAAGGAACTGCTCGATATGGCGGTGAAGAACCGGTTCCAGCTCGGGCCTTGCAATAACGCGGAGGACATTCTCGCCCACCCTCAGCTCGAAGCCCGAAATTTCTGGCAGGACATCGACCATCCGGAACTGGGAACGAAGCTCAAGTTCCCCGGCGGGGCCGTGAAGACGACCCAGGGGTACGTCGGACCAAAACGCCGCGCCCCGCGCATCGGCGAGCACAACGCGGAGGTTTACGGCGCCCTCGGTCTTTCCGAGACGGAGCTGGCTGATTTGAAGAAACAGAGGGTTATTTAGGATACTCAAGACCACGAGTAAATCCCTCTTAATTACCTGCTATCTGGAAGGAGTCTACCATGATGAAACAACCGTTTGAAGGCGTGAAACTACTGCAGCTCTGCTGGGCCGGCGTGGGCGTGTATACCTGCAACTACCTCAGCCATTTCGGGGCCACGACCATCCGTGTGGAGACCGCAACGAGACCGGACCCGGTGCGGCAGTTCGCGCCGTTCGCTCCGTCCCCGGAGGGAGAACCGGTCGGATTGGAACGCTCGGCCTTCTTTTCGATTACGCATACCGCGCCGGAACTGGGCATCGCGCTGAACTTCAAGAAGCCGGAAGCGATCGAGATATTCAAGAAGCTCGTCAAATGGGCGGACATCGTGGCGGAGGGTTTCCCCGCCGGCGTCATGGACAAGCAGGGCCTCGATTACGAAGGACTCCGGAAGATCAATCCGGAGATCATCATGTTCCGCACCTGCGGGTACGGCCATACCGGCCCGATGGCCGATCAGCCGGGCTTCGGCAGTATCCTGACCGCCGTCACGCTGATGGACAACATGGTGGGCTGGCCGGACCGTCCGCCGGTGCCGCCATCAACATATTATACGGACCAGTTGAACCCCATGTACGGCTCGCTTTCAATCATGGCGGCGCTGGACTACAAGCGCCGGACCGGCAAGGGGCAGTACATCGACCATTCCCAGATCGAGACCGGCATCAACTACATGACGCCGCTGGTCCTGGACTACCAGGCCAACGGACGGGAAATGAAGCCGAACGGCAACAAATGCGAGTTCGCCGCTCCGCACGGGATTTATCGGTGCAAAGGTGAAGACCGGTGGGTGGCCATTGCGGTGATGACGGACGAAGAATGGAACGCCTTCGGGCAGGCCATCGGCAGTCCTCCGTGGACGCTGCGGGCGGAATTCGCCAGCGCGGAAGGCAGAGTAGCGAGGAGCGACGAGATTGACAGTCTTGTAGAGTCATGGACCATCAACTATCCGCCGGAAGCCGTCGAGGAACTGCTCCAGAAGGCCGGCGTCGGGGCCGGCGTTGTATCGGATGCCCGGGACATCGATGAAGACCCGCAGATGAACTACTACAACTTCTACCGCGAGTTGGACCACCCGTACATGGGGCGGCTGCGGTACTATCATCCCGCCGGGCTCAAGCTGTCCGGAGCCGAAACACAGATACAGCGGGCCGTTCTGGTCGGTGAACACACGGACCAGATTTGCCGGGAAATCCTGGGTATGCCGCAGGAGGAGATCGACAGCCTGCGGGAAAAGGGCATCTTCGAGTAAACGGGTTGTGATCGTTTTTGCTTGCCATCAGGCGGACACAAGAACGATCCTGATCTCCGAGATTGCCACGGGGTCTGAAGACCCCTCGCAATGACAGATTGTATTCGAATCGAGGCGCCGGGCGTGATACATGTATGACGTCATCGTGGTGGGGGCAGGACCGGTGGGAAGCCGGGTTGCCGAGCGGCTCGCCGGAGCGGGCCAGCAGGTACTCGTCCTGGAACGCAAACCCGCCCCCGGCAGCAAGCTGTGCTGTACCGGCATCATCGGCATGGAGTGCCTGGAAGCGTTCTCTATCGATCCATCCGTCGTTCTCCGTCACTACCGGAGCGCCAATCTCTTTTCCCCGTCCGGGGAACTTGTCCGCGTGGAACGGGAGCAGGACCAGGCCTGCATCGTGGATCGCGATTCCTTCGATAAATCGCTGGCCGGCCGCGCCCGGAAAGCCGGCGCCGAATTCCGCTTCAACTGCGAAGTCGTCGAACATGAAGGCGGTCCCGGCGGTAGCGTCAAGGTAGTCTGCAAGGAAAACGGCAGAACGGACATCCTGGACGGCCGGGCCATTGTTTACGCCTGCGGTTATTCCCCGCAGTTGATCTCTTCCCTGGGAATGGGCCGCCACGGCGATGTCACCACGGGGGTTCAGGCGGAGGTTGAAGCGGCTTCACTGGAAGAAGTGGAGGTGTACTTTGGGGACGTCTCCCCGAAGTTCTTCGGCTGGCTGGCCCCGACTGTCCCTGGACAAGCCAGGGCGGGGCTGCTGGCGAGGCGAAATCCGCACGGCCTGCTGAAAGCCTGGCTGAAACAGCTTGCCGCTCAAGGGAAAATACTCACGGCTGATGTTCCGTTTCATTACGGCTGCATTCCCCTCAAACCCCTGCCGAGGACCTTCGGGAACCGTGTTCTTGTTGTCGGCGATGCTGCTGGCCAGGTCAAGCCGGTCACCGGCGGCGGCATTTACTACGGCCTGCTCTGCGCGGATATCGCCGCGGAACACCTCTGCCACGCGCTCAAGAGTGACGATCTTTCTGCTGCTTCCCTCTCGGGCTACGAACGGGACTGGAGACAACTGCTCGGGAATGAACTGCGGGAAGGTTATTTTGCCCGGCGTGTCTACGAGCGGACGGGCCACGGGTTCATCGACCGGCTGTTCAGGGCGGTGCGCGAACAGGGCATCGCCAGGGCAATGCTGCGTGACCCGGAATTAAAGTTCGACTGGCATAGGGGAGCGCTGAGGAGGTTCGTCAAGCGCAAACCGGGGCTGGCTTTTCGTGCCGTTCTCAACATCCCTTTTTCCGGCCGGTAGTTTGACCGGAGCCTCACGCACACGATACAATGAAATTAGATTCGACCAATGGAGAAGCTGCACTATGACAAGCCCTGACCGGATTCCCACGCTCGGCGAGGCAGTATCCAGCTTCATGATGAAGCTACCAGCGGCAAACAGGGAAATCGGCCAGACGGTGCTCTTCAAGTTCGCCCGATGGATCGGCTGGGACCTCAGTTTCAGCCGCCTGGCCCCTCCCGCCGTCGCCGGATACGCCGAGCAACTCTCCACTTCCGACACCGATTACCAGAAAAAACTCGAAATCCTCCGCTCCTTCCTGGCTTTTGCCAAGAAAAACAACTGGAGCGCCACCAACCTGGGAACCCATGTTAAGACCCGCAAGCCCAAGGTCAAGAAGGCCGCCCCCGCCAACCAGAAACAAACAGAAGCAATCACCCTTTCCCGGGACCGCCATACCGAGATGGTGGCGGAACTGGAAAACCTCAAGGCCCGCAGCAAGGAACTGATCCTGGAGATCCAGCGAGCCGCCGCCGATAAAGACTTCCGCGAGAACGCCCCGCTCCATGCCGCCAAGGAAGAACGAGGCCATATAGAAGGACGCATCAAGGAACTCGAGGAGACGTTACGGGTCGCCACCATCCTCGAAGATAAAAAACCATCCGGCAACAAGTCCGGTGTGGGCGACTGTCTGCTGCTCTGCGACCTGGAATCCGGGGAAGACTACCGTTACACCATCGTCGATCCGCGGGAAGTAGACGCGCTTAAAGGGAAGATCTCTCTTGCTTCGCCGCTGGGGAGAGCATTGCTGGGCAAACGTCCGGGGGACGTGGTGGAGTTCAAAGCGCCGGCCGGCAAACTGAAATTCCGGATCAAGAACATCGAACGCTAGCCGGATTATGTTATAATAGTCTGGTATTCATGGGGCTGTAGCTCATCCGGGAGAGCGCCGCGTTCGCATCGCGGAGGTAAGGGGTTCGAGTCCCCTCAGCTCCACCA
>CAZPSP010000027.1:0-22584 GCA_964589285.1 uncultured Dehalococcoidaceae bacterium
CTGACGCCTGGAGCGAGCACGGAATTCTCTACTCTCCCCTTGATGACGCAACCGGGACTGATGACCGAATTGACGGCGCGGCCGTGAACATGGGAAGGCATGTCGCGCTTCACTCCGGTCATCAGGTCCCTGGTCATATCTGAATCCCGCCTGGAACTGCCCGGCAGGAAGTCCATATTGGATTCATAGTACGCGCCTGGTGTCCCGATGTCTTTCCAGTAACGGCTAAACCGGTAAGCAGCCACTTTATCCTTCCTGATCATCAGCGGAAGTACATCATGGCCGAAGTCATGTGAAGAACCGGGGTTCGCGGCATCCTCACGCAGCCGGCGGAGGAGAATGTGCTTGGAGAAGACGTAGATACCCATGGAGACAAGACGTCCGGAAGGTTCTGCGGGCTTTTCAACAAAATCCGTAACGCGTATCCTTCCTTCCACCGTGACCACGCCGAACCGGTGGGCTTCTTCCAGCGGCACGGGCATGACCGCGATGGTCGCATCCGCTCCGGTCTGCCGGTGATAGGCGAGCATGTTCTGGTAGTTCATCCGGTAAATATGGTCCCCGGCAAGGACGAGAACTTTGTCAGCGGGATGGTTCTTCAGGAATTCGGTGTTCTGAAAAACAGCGTCGGCGGTGCCCGAGTAAGAACCATTGGGGGGTTCGATGATATATAATCCGGTATCGCCAGTTTGGGAATCAGCCCATTGCTCGAGGTAGGTCCCCATCGATTCGCGCTGGTAGTCCGTGAGCACGGCGATATCCGTGATCAGGGAATTGACACAATTGCTGAGAGGGAAATCGATGACTCGGGCTGGTCCCGCAAACGGCAGCGCAGGTTTAGCCGTATTCCGGCAGAAGGCACCCATTCTGCTCCCTCGTCCTCCGGCTAGAATGATGGCTAAAGCGCGTTCCACACTGTCCTCCTTATAAAATTTTGGTTTCTTATTTCATGGTACCGGCTGCGGACGGCCGGGAGGAATCCGTAAAATTACCCGGATACGGGAGGAAATCACCGCAAATCCACCGGAACCAGGGAACGGCAGAATTTCGCACCAATCATGGACCGGGGCGCCAAACAGTAAAAGCCGGAACCGGGGTTCTTAAAGAACAGCGCAGCCTTATTCCCAGAGGAACCCCTTGAGCTGGCTGCTCCGCTCCGGCTGACGGAGCCGGTCCAGGGCGACCTGCATTATCTGCCGGATCCTTTCCCTGGAAACACCCATCTTCCGCCCGATTTCTTCAAGCGTGTGGCTCTGGCCGTCGAACAGGCCGAACCTCATTTGGATGACCTTGCGCTCCCGCTCCGGGAGGGTCTGTACGACATTGCGCAGCCGGACCCTCAGGTCCCTCTGGTTGGCGAGTTCTTCCGGAGAAGCCGACTCCTCATTAGCGATGATGTCCCCGAGAGCAGTCTCTTCACCGTCTTTGCCGACCGGAGCATCGAGTGAAATGGGACGTCGGATACTGACGAGCAGGTCTTCCACTCTGTCCTGGGTAAAGCCGAGCGCTTTGCTGAGTTCCTGTTTGGTGGGCGTGCGCCCCTGCTCCTGGGCCAGCCGCAACTGCTCGCGTTTCAGCCGGTTGATATCTTCCATCATGTGAACGGGGAACCGTATCGTGCGGGACTTCTCCGCGATGGCTCGGCTGATGGCCTGGTGGATCCACCAGGTGGCATAGGTGCTGAAACGGAAACCGCGGCGGTAGTCCCACTTGTTGACGGCGCGAATCAGGCCGATATTGCCTTCCTGGATGAGATCGAGAAGCGGCAAGGCACGATTGATACGCTTGCCTGCCACGGATATCACCAGCCGCAGATTGGCCTGAATAAGGTGGTCCCGGGCAGATACCGTCCGGCGGTGAATCCCGTCAAAATGCTGCCGGATATCTTCCATGCGTTTGACCAGCGCCTGGCGGCCATCCGGGCTGTTTACGTTGTTGAAAAATTCCTTCAGGCTCCCGGCATCTTCGCCGAAGGCGCGCACCACTTCCCAGGGCAGGACCCGGGAACCATTGGAAAGGGCGAGAACCTCCTGTTTTGCCGTATCTTCTTCCGTCCCGAATTCACGAGCGATGTTCCCGATGAATTCCGGACTCAATGGACCATCGATCACTCGGCGCAATTCAGGGTTTCTCAAACGGCCGGCGACCGGCAGTCCGGGAGGAATCTCTAACTGCTGTTCTACGAAAGAAAGAACCTTATCACAGGCCCCCAGCCGGCGGCAGACCTCCGTAATTTCTTCCACCGGGGAAGGTTCACGACCGTACAGGGAAAACCATTCCTGTTCGATTTCCAAAAGGTGGTTTCCCGCTTCCATCTTCATGCCGAGCCGCCGCTCGCCTTCCGCTGAAAGCAGGTCTACCTTTCCCGCTTCCTTCAAATACAATTGAATGGTCTCCCGGACCGGCTCATCAGATACTTCGTTCTCAGTAATTTCCGTATCGGGATGCCAGATTATCTCATCTTGTGTTTTTGTTGAAACCGCACTGCTGTTCATTCGTTCTCCGCTCTTCCTTTTTCAAATTTCTGGTTTGCTGATGTTCACATGCCGGATGAAGCACTGGCCGAACAGTTTCATCGTAGCAATAAAGCTTTTTAACAACGTATCCGTATATGTACTCAATATCCGCTAAAAGAGACCTTAGGAAAGGATACGCAAATCACGGTTTTTCTTCGTTGGACGTGACTTTTCCCGCCACATGACGAAGACCGCGCGGGACGGCCACGAAACAACATGGAAAAGGGCAGTGCCGGCCAGGTTATGAACAAAAGTGCAGGAAATGTTTACATAATAATATGCGTTGAAACCCGGTACGTAATCAGGGGAAAATGATCGGTCCGGGGCCAAAAGGAAAAAGAAAAGCGGGGCGTTCGCCCCGCTTTTTCATTCGCTGCTGCAGGCCGGGCTAGGCGCCCGCCATCCGCCGTTTACGGATATACCAGACAACCAGCCAGACAAGGAGGCCGAAAGCTGCCAGGGAAGCCCCGGCGAGCCACCAGTTGATCCACACTCCGGTAGTGAACTCACCGGTGAGGTCGCCGACCTGCACCGTATAATTTCCGTTTTCAAGATCTTCCAGGTGGAATACGACCGTTACCGTTTTTCCGGGTAATACATCCGCCTGCTTCGTCTGGTATTCCACGCCGTTGAGGAGCAGGGTGACGGGCAGGCTGCCGGCCAGTTCTCCGGTATTACTTATCTGCACCTGGATATCCGCCTGCTCTCCGGTCAGTACCATATAGCTGAAACCATTGAACATCCGGTGTACGGACAGGCTTATTGCCAGGTTTTCCAGGCTGAAGGCGGGGGCCTTCGGCGGTATCTTCTCCGGAATGATCTGTGCCGGTTTTTGTTCACCAGGCGGTTCCACAGCGGCCAGAACCGCAAATACCGTGAAATGGTTGACCGATGAATAAATCTTCCCCAGTCCGGCCACGGTGCCGGTCACGTTGTAAAGATAGACCCATTCACCGAGTTCCGTCGAATACCAGGCCGTGCCGATACTGAGGACATTTTCCGGAAGATCGTTCACGTCATAACCGAGCGTCAGCCGGACCGGCTTATCGAACGTGGTCCCGGTCGGCGTGAATGAGTACGCCGGCCCGATCATCACCGTATTCTCCGGGAGTTCCGGCGAATTCGTTTCGCGTATCTTCAACGTAGTAACCGGCTTTCCATCACTGCCGGTGGCGGAGGTTCCCGCGGGAACCACCAGGAGACTCTCTCCGTCCGGGCTGTAAGCTTCGACGTCGTCAAGCGGCCTGCCCTCTTCGTCCGCGCGCTCCGTCGTTACCCGCCCCAGGTAGTCCACCTTGAAGTAGTACGCTTTGGGCTCGGTGGTCGGCGTCGTTGTTGGTTCCGGGGTCGGTTCGGGGCTCGGACCCGGACCAGGACCAGGTCCCGGACTTTCATTGTAGCCGGTACCGGTCAACGAAACGTTGACCATACCTTCGTCCGGATCATCGGACGTCAAGATCAATGCTGCCGCATACTGCCCGGCATTTGCGGGGCTGAAAACAATGGTGACCGTCACCGATTGGTCGGGGGCCAGCGTTGTGTTCTCAGCCGGTAAACCGCTCGGAACAACAAAGGAAGCATCGCTGATGGTCAGTTCGGTTAAGGTCAGGTCCCTCGTGCCGATGTTGGTGATGGTCACGCTCTTGCCGGCGCTCTTGCTGCCGGCGGAAACGGAACCGAAATCGAGAGAAGCCGGTTCGACCTTGATATCAGGCCCATCGTACACATCGCCGAAGTCGGCCACCCTCGGTTCACCGAACATCAGTTGGACGGGGACGTCGTTCGGCGTCGTGGACAGATAGTTATCGGGGTCCGTCTCGGTAACCAGGTAATCGCCCTCTTCATAGACCCGGAACGAATAGTACCCATTAGCATCGGTCTGAGTGACAAGTCCGGTCGCCGGTGCATCTGTAACATTATCTGTACCGGGAGTAGGCGTCGTTGGAGGCTCAGGATTTTCCTCGTACGGGTTCAGTGTGATGGTAACGTTCGGGATGCCCGCTTCGCAATCGTCCCTGGTTTCGTTCTTGTTGCGGTCATAGTAGACATGCCCGTGGACGAGTGCATATTCCCTGCCGGTCCCGCCCAGTTCCACGATTACAGGGTTTCTGAGAAGGTCGTTGGAACGGATGGTCAGCAACCCCGATTGCTGCCCGGCGGCGCCGGGGGTAAACGCCAGGGTAACCACTGCGGAACCTCTCCACGGGATGGTCCCGCCGGTCGCGTTCTCAGCAATAACAGTGAACTGGCCGTCGTCGATAGTCAGTCTATTAACGATCAGGTCTCCGAAGCCGTCGTTCTTTATCGTAACATTAACGGTATTGCTGGTATCATTGACGTCCATCGTTCCGAAGTCGATGTCGGTCGGGAACACGGAGATAGCCGGAGCATCCATGCTTTCCGGAATGAAAAGGGTGGTGGCGCTGCCGCTGTTGTTCGCCATGTTCAAGTCGGCCTGGTCGCCATCCACCATAGCTGTGTTCAGGGCTGCGCCGGGTGAGGAAGGCGCGGTAACGTGTATGGTCAAGTTGGCGGTGGCGCCGGCGGGCAGGTTACCAGCTTCCCAGGTCAGCACGCCGGAATCGACGTTCGCCTGTCCCTGCGATGGGACGGAGTCACGATAGATCACCCTGTCAGGCAGGTCGTCCGTAACGATGACATTGGTCGCGCCGTCCGGTCCGTTATTGGTGACGGTGATCGTATAGGTAAAATCGTTGCCGGTGACGACACTGGGCGGTCCCTGCTTATCAAGTTCGAGGTCGGCGAGTGTATTCGTGTTTACTACCAGCACCGTCGCCGTTGATGTATTGTTCGCCGGGTCATGGTCGTCTTCAGCGGCGGTAACAGCAGCGGTATTCACAACGGTCCCGGGAGAGGCGGGAGCCGCGACGGTAAGCGTCAGGTTGGCGGAAGCGCCTTTTGCGAGCGTACCGAGGTTCCAGGTGACATTCCCGGAATTTTCCTGCCAGGAACCCTGTGTGCCGTTGGCGGAAACGAAGATCAGGGCCTCCGGTAAAACATCGGTCACGTTGACGCTGGCGGCTGTCGCCGGGCCGTTGTTCGTTACGACCATGTCATAGGTGAACGTAGCGCCCGGCTCGACCTGTTTGGGACCGGTCTTGGTGATGGCGACATCGGCATTGGTCGGCGCGACGACGGTGGTATTTTCACTTACCGAATTATTACTATAGTTGACCTCGTTATACCATTCGCCGTAGACCATGGCATTGTTCCATATGACGCCAGGGGTTTCAGGAGCAGTCACGGTGATGGTAAGGTTCTCGGATGTGCCGGCAGCCAGGCCGTCAAGTACCCATTCAACGTAGTTGGCGCTGGTATCTTCAATATATTGTGTTGAACCGCGCGTAGCGTTGTCCGATTGGTAAACGGCCTCGCCCGGAAGTTGATCGTAGATGTAGAACTCACCGGTCACGTCAGACGGGCCGCTGTTGACAATGGTGACCGTATAGGTAAAGTTATCTCCGGCCGCCACCGGGTCCGGACTGTCCGTCTTGTGGATGGCCAGGTCGAACATGGTGGGCGCTACCACTGTAGTATTCCAGGATACCGTATCATTGACCGGATAGGGGTCGTGGTTCCCGCTGATGGTCGCTGTGTTGGTAATGACGCCTTCACTCTCCGGCGCTTCTACTCTGACGGCGAGCATTGTAACTTCCCCAACCGCCAGGTCTCCGATATCCCAGGTCATCGTCTTGGTTGTACCGTTGTAGCTGACGCCGTCGGGCGCGGGACCGAAGGTGATCGGAAAAGACCCCCAACCCAACGCCATCTGCCAGAGTGTATCCAACGGAAGGCCGGTCGGCATATCGGCGGACATGATCGTAACGTTACCGCTGATCTCAACCGGCAACTGGTCGACGGCCACGACTCCGGTAGCATCGACCGGACCGTTGTTGGAGACCATTACCAGGTAAGTGAGTTCGCCACCCGTTGCCACCGGTTCAGGGTATCCCATTTTCATGATCGACAGGTCGGTACTCTCGATGCTGGTGGTTTCCGACACCATGTTGTCCGCATGGTTGGTGTCGTAGTAGGTGCCGAGAATCAGCGCGCTGTTCATGAGATAGCCCGCGGGTATTGTGGAATTGGCGGTCATTACGAGCGTTAATTCGACCGTTTCTCCAGGGGCAATATCCCCAATGTCCCAGAACAGCAGGCCCTGGCCGGACGACATCGTCGCATTGAACGTACTGCCGATTACCGGCAGCGCGGCCAGCCGCACCATCCAGTCCGGGTAGTCCTGGGAACACGTGCCATTGGCGGACTTGAAGGTCAATTGCTGTTTGTCCCAGATATCGATGACGGTCACATCCGTAGCGGCCTGGGCGCCAGTGTTGGTTACGGCAAGGGTATACGTAATATCGTCGCCCGGAGCTATGGGGTCCTTATCATCCGTCTTGGTGAGAGCCAGGTCCGTTTCGTTCATATCGAGCGAGGTGTTGACCATGCCGTAGGCATAGTTATTGTTCAGGTCGGAGTCCGGCATGGCGCTGAGGGCGACAGCTCCGTTGATCTGAGGAATCGGTATACTGCCTTGCCCGCTCACGAGACCTGTTAAGTGCATGATGTATTTCAGGTCGTTGAGTTCGAGGTTGATGCCGGTCGATTCCAGCAGTCCGGTGATATTGTCGGAAGCGGTAACCGTCATGGTGACGTTTTCGCCGGCGGGAATATCTCCGATGTTCCAGAAAAAGCTCCCGATTAGTCCTTCCGCTATACCGGCGGTAGCCCCTGACAGCAGATCGTCGAGGGTATTGCCCAGCAGCACATCGAGCCAGGGCAGGGGAGTGTCGCTGATTTCTCCGCGGGACATATCGATGTCTTTCACACCCATCAGCAGGGAGAAATCCATGACTACTACGTCCGTGGCTGTGATATTTCCGCTGTTGGTTACGGTCACAGTCCAGGTATACTCTTCGTCCATGGTTACATTGGCGGAACTCGAGACCTTGGTGACCTGCAGGTCGGTGCTTACCACGTCCGTCTTTATCTCAACGGAGTTGTTCCCCGGTACCGGGTCGGTCAGGTTGCCGGTGACCAAGGCGGTGTTGGTAACGCCGGCGCTGCCCAGCAGCAAGGTCAACGGGTTGAGACCGGTCACTATTTCCAGCGTGACGTTTTCACCGGCGGGCAGGTCTCCTATCGTCCAGGTAACCGTGTCCATGGTGATGTTGAAGCTGGAAACGTTCCCGATTATCTCCGACGTATTGTTGACGGAGCCGGTAGTAACATGGGCTTCCAGGAAGCTGGAACAAAGGCTCAGGGTGTCCGTTACCACCACACCGGCAGCATCAGCCGGACCGTAGTTATGTACGGTGATGGTGTAGGTGAGGTTCTCGCTGATGCTTGCCGGGTCTGGATTTCCGGACTTGGATATCGCGAGGTCGGCTTTCTCTTGGGTGGTTACCGTCAGAGTAGCATTATCCGATAGCGTTTGATAGGTGCCGGTGACCGTCCACGTTCCCGCGTTTGCGGGGGTATAGACATTATCCGTCCAGTATCCGCCGGCGGCGGGATCGATGCTGAATTCCGTCTGCAGCGTGAAATCACCCAGGCTGGCGTCAGAAGCGTTAAAAGCTTCAGATGTGTAGGTCTGATTCTCGGAGGTCTCGATGGCGGCGTTATCCGGAGAGATAACGATATAAGCGACATCAGCGGGGCCATAGACCTTCAGCGCGGCGGTATCCAACTTGCCGCGGAACTCACCGTTAACCGTCCAGTTGCCGATGTTCCCGCTGGTATAGACATTATCTGTCCAGAGGCCGCCGGCTCCAAGTGTGATATTGTAACTCGTCCAGGCAGTGACATCTGCTATAAACGTATCGGCGAAATCATACGCCGCTGCGGTGTACGTAATATCGGCGCCCTGCGGAATGCTCCGGTCTTTCGGCTCGATAACGATATATGCGAGGTCCGAGAAGTCCTTGACAACCACCGTCACCCGGTCTTCGTTGTTGCCGGATTGGGTATCGTTCTGGTTCCCGGTAACTTCGGCGATGTTGAGGATGTCTCCATCAATTGCCGGTGACATCACATTGACCGTAATCTCGACGGTCTCGCCGTCATCAAGCGTCCCGAGGTCCCAGGTTATCTCACCGGTAGTGGCATTATAGCTTGATTCTGCCGGATTTGCGGAGTAGAACGTAACGCCGGCGGGCAGCGTATCGGTCACGGTAACGCCGGTCGCGGTGGCAGGCCCATCGTTCTTTACCATCAGCGTGTAGGTGAAATTCTCGCTGACGCTGACTATCTTGTTGCTCGCCTCTTTGGTGATGGAAACGTCCGCCGCGTCAGGATCGATGCCGCTACCGGTGAGATTGACCGTGACCGATGGTTCGTCAGGATCGGTGGAAGTGATGGTGAGATGCCCGGCAACATCACCAACCGAAGCGGGGGTGAAGTGCAGGGAGATGTTCGTTGATGCGCCCGGGTCGAGCATTTGCCCGCTGATGTTGGCGCTGGTCATAGCGAACAGCCCGCTGTCAATGCTGATATCTTGTATCTCCAGGGTCCCCGTCCCCTGGTTGGAAACAGTCACATTCGCCGTGGCGCTGCTGGTATTGATCGGCACGTTGCCGAAAGCGACGGTGAGCGGCGAAACATCGATTTCGACCGTTTCAGGCTCGAAGCCGAAATCGGTCCGGTATTTCTGTCCGAGCGCCGCGGTGACAGTTGCCGGGTTCGGGGTCACGGCTACGCAGCCGGCCGGTTTTTCCGCGGCGACCTGATGGTCACCCGCGGTATCGACCATTACCCAATAAAACCCCTGGCTGTCGGTGGTCGCCGTCCGGTTTCCGCTCGTTACCGTCTTACCCGCAAAGACAGGTTCTCCGGCATCGTATGTCCTGTTGCCGTTTTCGTCGTTAAAAAGATAACCATAAATGTAGGCGTGGTCCGTGTCTATCTGCGCGTCCCCGAAGTTCACCTCGTAGCTATTGGAGAAAGCCGCGGTCACATTGACGGTGTTCGAGGTCGTCGAGAAGTATCCGCTCAAGTCGCTCTCGCTGACCTGGTGGAGTCCTTCGGTATCGACTCTCAAGGAATAGCTTCCGTCTGCGGCGGTGAGGACCGGCGCGCCGCCGTCGAGCGATACGGGAACATTAGCGATGCCGTTCTCACCGGCATCGAGTACTCCATCCCTGTCCGTATCATTGAAGACGGTACCGTAGATTATTGCATAATCGACGTCGATGGCCGTATCGACGGCAGCACTATTGTTGGCCTGGTTGGCGTCTTCGACAAGGGCGAAGACCCTGGCGTTATTGGTAATTTTGAAATTGTGCAACAAAGGATTGACCAGCGGGTCGCCCGCGGTAGCGGTCACGGTCAGCGTGGCGTTCTCCCCGGCGGGAAGATAGCCGATGTCCCAGTAAAACCCTTCCATGAACGGCGGCACCATCGTAAACGTGAGCCCAAAACCGCCGAAAATGTCCGCTATCCACTGAGGAGGAGTCGAACTGAGGTTGCCCGTGGAGGGAACGGAGGACATAACGCTTAATGAGCCGGGCAGCCAGTGATCGGTCACGGAAACATCGGGCGCGTCTTCAGCGCCTTTATTCGCGACCGTAAGGGTATAGGTGATCGTCTCTCCTGGCGCGACGCTGTCGGGAACGGCGGTCTTGGTGATTTCGATGTCGGTATCGTTCAGGTCGAAGTCCCAGGTGCCGTTGATCGTCGCCGCGGCGTAGTTGTTGTCCTGGTTACCGTCAGTGGTCGTCGTGAAAGCCAGGGCATCGTTCTGCAAAGGAATATCGATAGTGATGTTTGACGTGCTTCCTGTCATGAGCGCCATCAGGCGTTCGGCATCCTCCGCTACTTTTATCCAACCCAGCGGGTCGATGGAAGTAACGATGTCCATGGTCGCGGACTCATACGGACCCAGGTCCCCGACATGCCAGTACAGTGCCCGCGGGCCGACCGTGGGGCCGATAAACCAGCCGTTGAGGAAATAGTCGGCCCAGTCCGGCGCGGTGCTGCTGACGGTGCCTGTCGAGGGCAGGGTATCGAGAACATTCATACCGGTGATGAGGGCGGGATCGGCAACGACGACATCGGTCGCCGTTTCAGCGCCGAGGTTGGTGACCGTAACTCGCCAGGTCACATTATCGGTGTATGAGGCGGGCTGGGTAAGCGCTACTTTGGTCACTTCAAGGTCGGTCGTGATAAGGCCCGTCGTCACTTCCGCCGAATTGTTATCCATGAAAGGATCCGCAAGAACACCAGCAACGATGGCGTTGCTGGTCATGTTCTCAGAAAGTACCCACGGGTTGAGCCTGGCAACGACTTCCAGCGTAGCACTCTCATCGACTGCCAACTCACCGATCTCCCATAAAACGAGCATCGTAGTCGAATTCACAGAACCGCTCGAAGGGTTCGCGGATTCCACGGTCGAAAGGAACGGCAGGATATGGGTAACCGTGGCGCCGGTGGAAATATCGGGGCCGTGGTTCGTCACGTTGACGGTATAGGTAATGGTATCCGTCAGCCTGACCTTGTCCGGAGAAGCTGAGATTTCGATGCCGAGGTCAGCCCCGGGCAGCACGGTCAGGACGGCGACATCGGAAAGCAGGTGATAGCTGCCGGTCACATTCCATGTACCGGCATGGTCGGAAGTGTAGATATTGTCCGTCCAGAAACCGCCGGCCGCCGGTTCGATGACAAAATCAGTGGAGGCGGTGATATCGCCGAGGCTGACGTCGGAAGCGTCGAAAGCCTCGGCGGTGTATGCCTGGTCGGCGCCGGAAACGATCGAAGCGTCAGCCGGCGAAACAACGATATGGTCGATCTCCCCGGCATTAAAAACCACGAGTGTGGCAGTATCGGACTTACCATAATATGTGCCGGTCACGTTCCAGCTACCGGTATTTTGTGTCGTATAGACATTCGCTGCCCAGTTGCCGCCGGCGCCGGGTTCGATATCGAAGTCGGTCCACGGTGTAACATCGCCGATAAACCAGCCGTCCTGGTCGTACGCTTCGGCGGAGTAGGTAATGGTCGTGCCGGCGATCCTGGTGTCGTAGCCGGGGATTACTTCAATAGAAATGACGTTGTCGGGATCGAATACAAAGAGTGTCGCGAAATCGGATTTGCCGAGGAACGTACCGGTTACCGTCCAGGTACCCGTGTTCTGACTGGTATAAACACTGTCGGCCCAGGAACCGCCGGCTGCCGGCGTGATGCTGAAGTCGGTATCGTCGGTGACATCACCCAGCAGGTTGCCGTCGGCATCATAGGCTGAGGCGAAATAGGTAACGCTCGCGCCTTCCGGAACACTGCGGTAACCGGGCTCGATAACGAGATACTCGATACCACCGATGTCCCGTACCGTGACCGTAACGCTGTCCTGGTTATCAGCAGTGTTGCTGTCTGTCTCATTACCTGTCACGGAAGCGGTATTAATGATGTTCCCGGTAGCCGCAGCCGCCACATCGATGGTAAGGGTAACGGTATCGTTGACGGTAACATCGCCGATTATCCAGGTTCCCGTTATCTCGTTATAACTGCCCCGGCTGGGGGTATCGGACAGGAAAGTGATTCCGCCCGGCAGCAGGTCGGTAACGGTGACGCCGGTGGCGTTGGCCGTGCCGGTATTCGTAACGGTCAGGGTATAGGTGAAGTTCTCGCTGACATAGACCGAACTTTTATCGACGGTCTTGGTGATGACAAGGTCCGCCCGGTCCGGCTCCGGAGAGGAGAGGACAGTTACGGTGGCGCTGTCCGAATTATTGCCCGGCACCGGGTCGGTCATGTCGCCGGCGACCGTTGCGGTGTTAGTGGCTGTTCCCGTTGCAACGGCCTTGACGGTTACCTCAAGAGACGCGGTTGCGCCCTTGGCCAGGTCCCCGATGTTCCAGGTAATGTCCCGGCCTGCAAGGGTCGGCGAGGAATTGGAGGAAATAAATTCTATCTGGTCCGGCAGGGTATCGTTAACCGTGACGCCGGTAGCGTCTCCGTACCCGTTATTCTTTACTGTAATGGTGTAGATTAAGTTATCGCCGACCGTCACGCTATCATCGTTGGCTGTCTTGGTAATTTCCAGGTCTGCCTTGGAAGGATCGACGCCGTTGCCCCTGATCTGGGCGCAGGTACTGTAGTTGCCGTTGCCGTTTTCATCGCCGTAACAGATGCACAATGTTCCTTCGACCAGACCTTCATCCACCGGTGAAAAAATGCCTGTCCCTGTGACTGAAACTCCCGGAGCAATAAAGGGGTCGGTCGCGTTATAGCTGACGAGGGTGAACAATGTCGACGAAAAGCCGATACCGGTGAACTTCGCTATCTGGTCGCCGATATTTGTGACCGTTACGCTCCGTTCCGTGCTGTTGGTTGAAACAGGCACGTCCCCGAAATCGACGAGGGCCGGTATCGGTGAGGTCACTTCGAGAACCGGCCCGAGAGCTGTGCCAGGTAAACCGGTATCTGGCTGAGCCGCGGTCTTTACGCTGGCGGTAACCGGGACGGCTACCAGTAACTGCGAGCACAACAACACCAGAATGAGCACAAGGTACAGCGATTTCTTCACAATAACATCCTTCCCTGATAGGCGGGGATATCCGCTTTCCGCTAAATTGATGGCGGTTGACCGGGTCCTGTGCGTGGAACGGTCTGTCCTTTATTTGTGGTTCACATTCATTCTAGGTTTTGCAAGTAGAATTCCGGTTAGAATTAAAAAAAAACACGGTTAACGTTGATATAAAGTTTTGTAAAGCCACCGGACATTTCCTGGCTTGACGAGAACAGCGACACACCAACCTTACCATTACTCACCTTTTCTCAACAATCCCCAATTATCGTTACTATCTCGGTCTGGCGTTTTTATGATATGTATATGTTTCTCTCATGCGTGTTTATGCCGGATTATCGGACAGGCCCCGAAAATGAAGACTGATGAGTATCCACGTAAAGATATTCGCGGTGCTTTCTCTGGGCTTGGTCGCCTTTCTGTCCGGGTGGCCGGGAATACAAGCGGATACTACGCACATGGATGTCCGGGCCCCACATTCTGTTTCCACGTTCAGCAACGCCGATAGATTAGCAGACCGGCCGGTAAAATCCGAAGCCTCCGCTTTTACCGGCATGGCTGATTCCCAATCCACCGTCAGAAATGCCTTTTCTTCCGATGAGAACTGGTCCCTGGAAGCTATTCACGCCGCTCCGTCCGGCATGGCCGTTTCACGCCGGCCCGTCCTCGTGGCGGTACTGGACACCGGCATCGACGCCTCCCATGAGGAACTCGTCGGCAGGATTGCTAAGCACATGTGCTTCGTCGAAGACTGTGAGGTAACTGACAGACTCGGTCATGGCACGTTCATCGCCGGCATCATCGCCGCGGATGACAGTAATGATGTCGGTATCACCGGCCTCGCTCCGGAGAGCCTCCTCCTGAACGTCAAGGTGGCTGACGACAAAGGTATGTGCCGTCAATCGGACCTGGTTGAAGGCATCATCTGGGCGGTCGATAACGGCGCTATGGTCGTCAATATCAGCATTGAATTGAGCGAGTATACATCACCGCTGGAAGAAGCTGTCGAGTACGCATGGAACAACGGCGCCCTCGTCATCGCCGCGGCGGGCAACGAAGGTAATACCATACCGGTCTATCCGGCGGCTTTTGACAACTGCGTCTCGGTGACGGGCATCGATAAAGACATGGATATCGCGCCGCTGGCAAATCACGGAGACTGGGTGGATGTCGCCGCGCCCGGTTTCATGATCTACGGCGTGTTACCGGGCGATGCCTACGGATACCAGCATGGAACGTCCTTCGCCACGGCCTATGTCAGCGGACTCGCCGCGAGACTGTTCCCGCTGGCCTCGGATAGCAACGGTAACGGCAAAGTGAACGATGAAGTCCTCGAAGCTATCCTGGCGGGCTGCCGCGAAGTGCCGGCGGAAGGCGCCGGCTGCGGCCTCATCGACGTTTCTGCTTCTCAGGGATACCTGCTGTCCCGTTCCGGGCAGTAAGCCCTGCCGGCTATCCTTCCTTTTGCAGCCTGGCGTGCAGCTTCTCCGTAGCCTCGGCAAATTTCCTGTCGTGCGCTTCACGCCCTTCCGTATACATCGCCGGGTGCCACTCGATCTTGTTCAACTCCTCGACCATACCGGAAAGACGGTCGTACGGGATGGAGATCAGAATGGTGCCTTTCGGCCAGACTTCCTTGGCCCGCATACCGTGGGAGACCTCAACCGGGATGTAGTTGATCTCCCCGCTGATGTAAGGATAGGTCAGCAGCCAGGAACAGGCGATCACCGGGGTCCCCTTGCTCGTCCACATTTTGCCGGTGGAATAGCAGGCCGCCCGCAGGATGATCTCCAGCGCATCCGCGTCCGCGGGCAAGACCAGTACGTCCGGGTCCCAGGTCAGGCTGTCCAGTGGTGAAAAGGCCAGATAGTTCACGCTGTGACGTTCCAGCTTGGTAATGTAATGGTACAGCCGGCGGTTGGCGCGGGCTTCCTCGAAGATATGCAGCGTCTCCCCGATGTACCCGCTCTCGAAGATGGCATCGCCTTCCGCCATCCCCAGCAGTATCGGCTCGACACAGGTGAAATTCTCCAGGCCGGCGTAAAAAGAATGACCCTTACCGGCTTCCCTCAGCATCTCACAGACGGAAAGGTTCTCTTTCAGCCTCTCCATCCCCTCCGGCTTGAAAAGCAGGAACTTCACCCCGACCGGCTGGATGGGAAAATCGAACTTCTTGAATATGGAAAGATCTTTCATTGCGGCGCTCATAGCAAACCTCCGTTCAGAATCCTGCGGTATTGTACTGCGGACACTCATGCTATTTCAAATAAAAGACCGGCCATCTTACGATGACCGGTCTCCGGACGCATCTTGTTGTTCAGGCTTACTTGTACCAGCCGTACTCGTTGACGGCTTCCACCATTGCCTTGAGGTTTTCCAGTTTCGGGTTCTCCGCGGAAGAACCGGGAGAAAGGATGTAGCCGCCGCCGGGCATGCAGGTCTCGAGGAGTTTCCGGCAGTATTCCTTGACGTCCGCCGGACTGCTGGTGACGATCATGGAAGACGGAACGTTGCCGATGAGAATGCAGTCCTTGCCGAGCGCTTTCTTGGCCTCGGCCATATCGGTGCGGTCGAACATCCAGGCAACGGAACCTTTCGGGAACTGATTGACGCAGTGCAGACGCGTGTTGTAGCCCCCTTCGGCGAAAAGGGATTGTATCAGACCTTCGTTGATAAATGCGTCCATGACCTTTTTCAAGGACGGCCAGTAGAATTTGTCAAATTGTTTCTGGGACATCCATCCGTCGGCTCCTTTGTGCAGCGGGTAGGTCACCAGGAACATATTATCGATATTGGGATAAGTAAGAACGTTTTTTATCGTGATGTCGGCAATGACATCGAGGGCTTTCAGGACTTTATCCGGATGCCGGTACATGTCCTTCATGATGTTGGTCGTGCCCCGGAGCGTATCGCCGAGGGTATCGAACGGCGCCTTGGCAAACCCCCCGAACGTCATCGGGAAGCCATTGGCGGCTCCGCTCATGTTTCCGAACATGCGCAATCCCATGCCGGCCCCGCTGGATTTAAACGCATCTCCAACTTCCAGGAGCTTCTTCAGCATGTTTTGTACCGGTTCAGTGGCCAACGGCATGAACTGACCGACATGGACGTTTTCCGTAATATTAGAGAATGGCTGGAACATTCCCATCGGCTCCAATGTCCCGAACATACGGGGAAGATACTTTCGTATCCAGAAATCACTCGGGTCCGTTATCAGATCATCATATTCGTCTAGTGTCATGTACTCGCCCTCGATGAACTGCCAGCCGGGGGCTTCCATGGGAAGTTTATGACCAGGCCAGGCGTACATTTTGTAGTCCAGCAGGTCCAGGGCCTTGCCGGACATGGCGAACGGCATGGAGTAGGATTCCAGCTCTTCAGAGTATTTTTCATTGAATACCATGGCGGCTTCCATGGCTTTTTCCGGATTATAAAAGGCCTCTCCCATGGTCACGCCGGCTTGCAGTAACGGCAGGTTACCGGCACTGATGTTGAGAGGCACCCTGTCCGGCTCTCTCAGGTTATAGACATCGACGAGTCTCTTCAGCCTGATCTTGTAATTCTCTTCTGCCTTGGGACTGACGAATTTGATGTTTTCTCCGGACTTGCTGAAATTGTCGAGGCGCCAGGCCCGTTTTTGCTCCGGTGTCATCTGCGCCCAATTTTCTGGTTTTGCCATTGCTTTCGATGCTCTCCTTCCTTAATATACCGCCCATGCCGCGATTGTTCGTTTTCTGCACGGAATCTCTATGAGTATAACATGTCACGCAATCGATTTCACATCGGCATTTTCTCCAATCTTCTTCGCCTTTTTAACGTTATATGTAAGGGAAAGATGACATAATTTCGTAATATTCATGAAGTACCATGAAGATAGAACGGTTCAAGAAGGGAGCAAACCATGGATAACGAGCATTCCAGGAAAAAGAAGTCTCTCACTGCCATGTCGGAAGGAGAAGAGGGAGTAGTGACCGCCATCTGGGGACCGGCGGCGCTGCACCGGCGTCTGCTGCATCTGGGTATCACGGCGGGCATCAAACTGACCAGGGTCATCAAAGAAGCCGTGTGCCCCTCGGATGCTTTACCGTTCAGGGTAGGGACGGAAGTCGTCTATGTCCCGGTGGAAACCGCGGGCAACATCAGGATACTTGCCGGGAGGTCTGCCGTTGAGGCATTACGGTGCGCTATACCAGGGGCTCAATCGTCCTTTTTTTCTGATTGACGGGCAGCGGCTGACTCCTGGTCTCTCAACCAGCGTTTTATCTCGTCGAGCGCCGGAGGAGCCACGTAAAAGACCTGTATATCCTTCGGGAATTGTACATGGTGATTTTCACTCATGATGATGATGCCTATCTCGTCGGTTCCCAGAGACTCGTCCAGCCTTTTTTCTATCGCCTCGGTCCTCTTGTTCGAGGCTTCGGTATAAGATTTGTAGACCTGCTCGAGGACTCGCGGGTTCTGCAGCCCCACATAAAGACAACGGCTCCAGTCCATAAACTCGGTCAGGATATCGGCATCTTCAGCAGCTTCCAGTACCGCGCCTGACTTCTGATATGTCTCGATGACCGCATACCCGTAGCTGTTCATCTCTTTAATGGTCGCGGCGGCTTCTTCACCAGTATCGCCAATGAGTTCATGATAGACCCTGGCAACTTTGCCGAGCTTGTTGGAAAGGTCGGCAATCTGGTCGGCGACCTGTTTCCAGTATTTTTCCAGTTTTTGCTTGTAGTCGTCCGGGAGAGATTCGCCCCCGGCGAGCAGCGGAATGAAAAAGAGCTTGCGGCCGGTCTTGAATTGTTCCGCTGCCGGTTTTTCAATTTTTCCCAGTTCTTCAGCCATGGTTCACCTTTTTCTTCAATAGCTCCGGTTAACGCAGTTCCTTTTCACAATCCGGGCAGACTACGAGGAAGGGACGGAACCGGGTAATCCGTCTCAT
The DNA here is from genome assembly GCA_964589285.1 of uncultured Dehalococcoidaceae bacterium. Lineage (GTDB taxonomy): Bacteria > Chloroflexota > Dehalococcoidia > Dehalococcoidales > RBG-16-60-22 > DAOUEG01. The sequence goes on from CAZPSP010000027.1 coordinate 17,996, forward strand.
GGCGTTGATGCTCCAGGGTTTTTGACATCGCTGGCAGATGAAGGTAAATTCAGGAGGCGCCTGTTCCTTTTTTTCTTTCGCTGATGCTGCGTCCGCCATGATACTCCTTATAATACGATACTTTTATAGTTCCAGGGATTTTGTCATATCAGGTGAAATGACCTGCCGGCTCACGACCGTATCCCCATCGATCTTGACGCCCCGGCTGATAATGCACCGGTCGATGTGCGCTCCCGGGCCGATGGTGACGTCCTCCCAGATGATACTGGCATCGATGGTAACTCGATCTTCCAGACGGCATCCGGCGCCGATGACGGAAGGTCCGTTCACCGTTACCTTTTTACCGATATACGCCCCGCGGTCTATGATAACCGGACCGAAAAGGTTGGACGTGGCATCGATGACCGCCTCCGGGTGACAGTGAGCGCCTTCCCCCGCGAGGGCGTTCGTGGCCGGGGAACGGTACCTGCCTTCGAGAATATCCATATTGAGCGTATAATACTTGCCCGGCGTCCCCATGTCCAGCCAGTAACCACGGTGTTTGTAGCCGTACACCGGTTCGCCGTTCTGCAGCAGGTCCGGGTAGAGACCGCGTTCGAACATGTAGTGCCGGCCCGCCGGGATGTAATCCAGCACTTCCGGTTCCAGAATATACGTGCCGGCGTTGATCCAGTCCGACGTGGCTTCTTCTCTGGGAGGTTTTTCGATGAAGGCCCGGACCTTGTTACGATCGTCCATCTCCACTACGCCGAAAGCGCTCGGGTCTTCTACCTGATTGAGAGAGATGGTCGCCTTCGCGTTGTTTTCCCGGTGAAACGCGTACATCCTGTCAAGGTCCAGGTCCGTAAAAATGTCCCCGTTGAGGACAACGAGAGGGTTGTTATCGAGGAACTCGATGGTGTTCTTGACCGCACCCGCGGTCCCGAGCGGTTCCTCTTCCATGCAGTACGTCAGATGAATGCCGCACCGGCTGCCGTCTCCCAATGCTTCTTTGATAGCGTCAGGAAGATAATTGAGTGTGAGGATGACGTCTACGATGCCGTACCGCCGCAAATAAGCGAGGGTGTGTTCCATCACCGGTACCGTTAATACCGGGACCATGGATTTTGGCAGGGTATCGGTTAATGGCTGGAGCCGGGTTCCTGGGCCGCCGACAAGAATAACTGCTTTCATAATTTAAGGTAAATCCAAGCTCCGTTAACTTGATTTTATGGGGAAACCCGCTCGTTACCTACTATTATAGCAGATTATGCTAGGGAAAACGTAAAGTACGCGCTCGCCAGAAACAGAACAATGGTCCCGAAGCTTACCCAGGTCAGCCGGACGACACGGCGCAGTTTTTTCCTCAGGCCGAAGATGAAAAGCAGCGACATCACGGTGACCGCTCCGGCGATGATGAGATTGGTCTCCGAAACATTGGCCAGGACCGGGCCTTCCGTATAGAACAGATCGGTGATCGGGATGATGGAAAGGTTGAACATATTGCTGCCGATCATGTTGGCGATGGCAAGGTCCACCGCTCCGATGCGGAGGGCGGTGAATGATACGGTGATCTCCGGCAGTGTGGTAGTGAAGGCCAGGAACAGGCTGCCCACGAAGTTCTCACCCCAGCCCGTCGTGGCGGCTATCTCATCCCCGATCAGAGCCAGCCATATCCCGGCCCCGACGATGAACATGGAAGCGATGACGAAGTGTAAAACCGTGCGGCTGAGTGAGGTTACATCTTCATAGATGAGCACGGTTTCTTCCCGCTTCTCATGCTTTTTTTCGTAACTAAAGACTTGCTTAACTGAGAACATGTAGAGCAGGATGAGAACGGGCGTATACCAGCCGATCCAGCCCAGTGCCCCGGTAAAATAGTGAGCGCTGAAGAAGATGCCCGCGGCAGCTGCGGCCAGCAGGAGCAGGCTGTACCACGCCGTCACCCGGTGAGAAACGCTGGCGAATGTGAATATCGACCCGTGCCGGTGAAAGATGTCCAGCAGCGCCAGGTTGAGGAGGTTGAAGGCATTGGCGCCGAGCAGATTACCGGTCGTCAGGTCCGGTTCTTTCACGATCGTCACCGCGCTGATGCCCGCGAATAATTCCGGCAGGGAAGTGATAAGGGAAATCGCAATGACGCCCATCCAGACCCGGCCGGCTCCGGTCTTTTCAGCAATGATGTCCCCGAGTTTGGCGACTCTTTGACCGGCGAAAAGGATAACGATGACGCAGACGGCGAGTTTTACCCAGACCAATTTTAGACCTCGCTGGAGGGTGATACTACTACTCTAGATAGCTTCTGCTCTGCTGTCAACATTGCGGAACGTTTCAAAGACCTGTTAAAATGGAACAATCTCGTCTTCAAAGTGAGCGGCTTATAACTTTATGGATCTGAGCCAGATACTCGCCATCATCATCTTCGGCATCATGTTCGCCGTCATCATCTCTGAAAAACTGCCCCGTCATTACCCGGCGCTGGCCGGCGCCGTTTTGATGATAGTGGTTGTCTTTCTCATCGTCATGCGCAGCCCGGATGAAATCCTGCACGTTCTCAACCTCGGCCAGCTCGGCGATTACCATTTCTGGGTGCCCGGCGAGATGCACGCGGAATCCTTCGGCGTCAACTGGCAGACCATCATCTTCATCGGCGGTATGATGGTCATGGTCGGGGGCATGGAACGGGTCGGTTTCTTCCGCTGGATATGTCTCTTCGCCGCCCGGCTCGTCGGCTGCCGGGTCATCCCGCTGCTGCTCGCCTTCATGTTGATATCCGCTTTCCTATCCATGTTCATCGATAGCATCACCGTGCTGCTTTTCCTGGCCATCGTGACCATAGAACTGGCCCGGTTGTTGAAATTCGATCCGGTCCCCGTCATCGTCGCGGAGATATTCTCCGCCAACGTCGGCGGCGCCGCCACCATGAGCGGCGACCCGCCCAATATCATCATCGGCACCGCCCTGGGTTTTAATTTCTTTGATTTCCTGTTCAACACCGGCGTCATCGCCTGGATCTGCATGGCCGTAACGCTGCTGTACTTCTGGCTTATCTTTCGTAAATCTCTCAAACAAGGCAGCTCCCCGGAAGAGACCATGAAAGCCTGCCCCCTGCCCAGCAGCGCCATCACCGACAGAAAACTCTTCTATGTCGATACGGGTATCTTCCTCTTCATCGTGGTCCTTATCGTTACTCATGCTGAAACAGGCCTGTCCGTTGCCCTCATCGGCATTATCGCGGCTGCCATCACCCTTTTAACAGACTTCAGGCACACCAAGACCATCTTCAAAGCCGTCAACTGGCAAACGCTCGTATTCTTCCTCGGCCTGTTCGTCACCGTCGGCGGTCTGGAAGTTACCGGCGTACTGGAAAAAATCGCCGTTGCCATCGGTGATGTGTCCGGCGGCGAAACCGCCGTCGCGATACCGATGATACTCTGGGTGTCCGCCTTCGCATCCGCCGTCGTGGACAACATACCCTTCGCTGCCACCATGGTGCCGGTCATACGGGAACTTTCTATTGTCGGCGGCATTGCCCTTCCCACCCTGGCCTGGACGTTGGCCCTCGGTACGGACATCGGCGGCAATGCCACACCCATCGGCGCATCGGCCAACGTTGTGGGAACGGCGGTAGCTCACAAAGAAGGGTATCCCATAAGTTGGGGCAGGTTCCTGAAATACGCATTACCGCCCATGATAATCGTTGTCGGTCTTTGCAACCTGTTGCTCATCATCCGCTACGCGTAAGTACTTATGCCAGCTTGCGCAATAGAATCATTTCTAGTAAAATCATAGTGTATGCCCCTGTAGCTCAGCGGATAGAGCACCGGCCTCCGGAGCCGGGCGCGAGCGTTCAATTCGCTCCAGGGGCGTTTTTAGTTCAATTAAGATATGGAGCCGAATACATGTCGAATGAAAAGAGCCTCACGGAAATCAGATGGCACGGCCGCGGCGGCCAGGGCGCGGTAACGTCCACGGAAATGCTGGCGCAGGCAGCCATCAGCGAAGGTAAGTTCGCACAGGCTTTCCCGAGTTTCGGACCGGAACGCCGCGGCGCTCCAGTTCAGGCCTTCAACCGCGTCGATTCATCCGCCCCGGTTCGTATCCGGGTGGATATCACCGAACCGGACGTGGTCGTGGTGCTGGACCCGAGCCTCCTCGATAAAGTGAACGTTACCTCTGGTCTGAAAAAGGGCGGATACGTTATTATAAATACGAGAAAGACAGCAGAAGAGATTAAAAAAGAGTTCAACATCTCCTACCCCGTGGCCACCGTCAACGCCACCAAAATAGCCCGGGAAACCCTGGGAGTCCCCATCGTCAACACCACGATGCTCGGCGCCGTCCTGAAAATCACCGGCATCATCGATAAAGAGTCCACCCACGCGCCGCTCATGAAGCGGTTCGGCAGGCTCGGCGAACGCAATATCAAGGCCATGGAAACAGCCTACGAGCAAGTTGCATATTGAGGAGCAGTAAATGGCTAAATCCGAAAATGAAATGACCTGGAAAGACCTGGAGATCGGTTGCATCGTGACCGAACCGGGCAGCGCCCGCCAGTACGAGAGCGGGACCTGGCGCTCACAGCGCCCCACCTACAATTTTTCCCGGTG
>CAZPSP010000028.1:0-21148 GCA_964589285.1 uncultured Dehalococcoidaceae bacterium
AGAGGTAGTGCCTGATTCCTTGAAGCAGCCGTCCCAGGTCCTGAGGTTGGTCCAGGAGGAACCGGAGGCGCCGTACATGAGGCGTCCGCCGTCAAACCCGCCGGAGGTGTTCGCCCAGTAGTAGATGGGGGTGGAGGCGGTAGCGGAGGGAGCGCGCCAGATGATGGCATAGGACTTGCCGGCGGTGACGGTGCAGCCCTGACCGAGGTCGAAGTCATACCAGGTAGTCGGGGACCAGGCGCCGATAACGGAGTTGGCACGGATGGAACCGGAAGCGAGGTCGGTCCCGATGGGGTAGCCGTCCGCGTTCAGGGCGCGGATGGAGACGGTGATATCTCCGGCGGGGTTGCCGGTGCGCAGGAGGGCGAGGGAGACGGAGTTGATGGTGTGGGTCTTGTCCGGGGTGAAGGTCTGAGCGCGCCAGGAGGACCCGTAGAAGATATCGATGGCATTGTAGCTCGTGTTTGATTCATATTCTATTTGATCGGTCGACCCTGCCATCGCGGGGAGGGCCAGTCCAGAGAAAACAGTAAGCAAACCTACCAGGATTGCCACGAGCTTGTAGAGGTGACGTTTGTTGGTTTTCATTAGACTCCTTTCCAGTATTTGTTTTGATATGTAGAACCCCGGCATAAAGGCCGGTGAATCATTGCCGGAGTGAGTCATGGAGCGGACAAAAAAAGCCCCTCTCAGGGGCTCTTACCCACCTTCGAGGGACTTCTATCCAGTCCTGAAATGACGGTCTTTCCGCCGTCTCTGTATCGAACCGCGGTCCCGATCCGGAGGCCGCGCTAGCAAATTACTTAGTATGATATAACGCTACCGAAACTAGTCTATAGTGTATCCGAAGATTTTGTTTCAGTCAACATCCGTAATTACTTATTTCACCTGTAGCAGTCCTCACCTATTTTTCAAAAAAACGTTGTACTACTAAGGCCATCCGAGGCCGGACAAACCGGGGAAACACCTTGACAGCGGCCACGGCACGACGTATCCTGTCAGCCCGGAGGTGACCGGTATGGATATGGCATTGTCTGCGATATTGATCCTCGTGCTGTTGGGCATCAAGGAATTGATGGGCGCCAGCCGGTCAAAATACACAGGACGTCTGGCCAATCTGCTGTATATCCCGGTCCTGCCGCTACTGATCATCTTCGGGATGCAGGCCGCTTCCGAGATATCGCGGCTGCCCCAGATAACCGGCTGAGCGTACTATTTGCCGCCTACCGCTATCGAGCCGGGCACATCCACCCAAAAATAAAGCGGGTCCAGGTACGGCTGACCGTCGCCGTCCCGGTAGAGGAGAAACTTGACCTGCTGGTCATCACCGGGGGCGAAAGGACTGAACGTTGCTTCGCCCCTCCATGTTTCCCCGTCTTTCAGCGTGATGGGACCGATCTCATCCGTCAGGACACCCTCGATATATACAGCCACGCGGTAGGATACCTTCTCTCCTTCGTGGTTGGAAATATTGAGCGAGACCTCGCCGGTGTTCCCCACGGTCAGATTGTCCGGCGTATAGACCAGGCTGTTGGCGGCGTCCGGCAGGTAAAACTGGGTGAAACGCTCCGGGTTCTTCTGAGCCGCGCTTACATAGATGGCCGCAGCGGCGGCCCCAACCAGGAATATCACCGCGATGACCGTCAACAGTCCATCCAGTCTGCCCGAACCGCGGAACGGAACAGCGGTATGGAGCGTGATGACGGCGTGGTCATCCTTATGCATGTAAGCGAGCCGTACCCAGGCAACGAGAGATGCCAGGTAGGTAAATACGGAAACGGAAATCGAGACCGAGTACGTGGTGATACCGAATTCGCTGAAGTTCAGCGCCAGGCCGATGAGCGGCGTCACGGCGATGCTGATCACGAGTCCCAGGATGATCCGCTCCGTGGTCCCCATGGCCTCCCGCGAAGGCACCAGCGCTGCAATGAGCGCAAAACCGGGACCGAACAGAAGGAACGGAGCGGCGAGAACAACGCCCAGCCATGTTACCGGGACAAAAAAGACGAATAATAAGGTCAGCACGCTCAGAGCATTGATACCGATCAGCGCCCGGGACAGCTTTATCTCCATGGCACGTAACTCCCAACCGTATTCACCGCCGGATATTCCAGCAAGACGATGTTACCCGAATTGTAGTCTGCGTACACATAGCCAGCTATAGGTACTCATACTTATTTTACCTGCCGGTTCCTCACGGTACCATTATTCATGATTAACTGGAAGGGAGTTTCGCGTATGTCCCTGAGTCAGGTACCCGTAATACCCATGGCCAGACCCATCATCGGAGAAGAAGAAATAGCTGAAGTGGATGCCGTCCTCCGTTCCGGGATTCTCGCCGCCGGCCCTAAGACCACCGAGTTCGAGCAGGCCTTTGCCGCTTTCACCGGCGTGCGGTATGCCGTGGCCGTCAGTTCCGGCACCGCAGCGTTGTGCCTGGCGCTCCAGGCGCATGAAATCGGCGTGGGAGACGAGGTCATCACCAGCCCGTTCACGTTCATCGCCACTGCCAACGCTGTGGTCAGCACCGGCGCCCGGCCGGTGTTCGCGGACATCCATCCGGACACGTTCAACCTGGACCCGGAGGATGTCACGCGCAAGCTGACATCACGGACCAGGGCCATAGTCCCGGTCCATCTCTACGGCCAGCCCTGCAACATGGCCGCCATCAAGGCGATCGCGGATACATACCGGCTTGTCCTCATCGAAGACGCCTGCCAGGCACACGGGGCCGCCTGTGCGGGCAGGAACGCCGGAAGTTTCGGGACCGGGTGTTTCTCCTTTTATCCCACCAAGAACATGACCACCGGAGAGGGCGGCATGATCACCACGGATGATGAAGAGATAGACCGCCGGTTATGTCTGTTGCGCAACCACGGGCAGACCCGGCGTTATCACCACGAGGTCATCGGCTACAACCAGCGAATGACGGACATCGCCGCGGCCATCGGCCTCTGCCAGCTCCGCCGGCTCCCGGAACATAATGCGTTACGGATCGCCAATGCCGGGCAGTTGTCCGCCGGTCTCGCGGGCATACCGGGCCTCCGGATACCTTACGTATCCCCGGATGTTCGTCACGTATTCCACCAGTACACCGTCCGGATCACTCCCGAAGCGGAGGTATCTCGGGACGAGTTCCGGTTCGGCCTTCGCGAACGGGGCATCACGACGGAAGTATATTATCCGACCCCCGTCCACCGGCAGCCGCTGTACCGTAAGCTCGGGTATGATGATTCTCTTCCGGCGGCGGAACAGGCCGCGCAGGAGGTAGTTTCCCTCCCGGTGCACCCGGCGTTGAGCCGGGAAGATATCCGGTACATCATCGAAAGCATCCGGGAGGTCATGAACGCATGAACTGGCAGGCAGCAGCCCGTCCCGGTCAAGCCCCGGAAAGCCGGGCGGCGGGTATCAGCCCCGACGCGTCGATCGGCATTAACGTCATCATCGGAGAGAACGTTACCATCGCTCCCGGGGCGGTGATCGGGGCGAACGTCATCCTCGGTTACCATGAGGGGAACGGCCCATCCACTCTTACGGAGATAGGGGAGAATGCCGTAATCCGCAGCGGCTCGGTCATCTATGCCGGGTGCCGCATCGGGAAGAACTCGACGGTCGGGCACAACAGCGTGCTCCGGGACGGTACTGTCATCGGTCACGATACGTATATAGGCACTCTCGTATCGGTGGAAGGAGAGACGGTCATCGGGGACAACGTGGGCATCCAGTCCATGTGCTATATCACCCGGTTCTGTACAATAGGGGATTACACCTTCATCGCTCCCCGGTTCGCCGGGGCCAACGACCCCGTCATGTCTCACCGCCGCACCGGCCACGGCACGAGACTGGTCGGCTTCACGACGGAGAAATACGTGCGCATCGGTATCGGGGCCGTAGCCCTGCCGGGAGTACGGTTCGGGGAAGGCTGCATGGTGGGGGCGGGGAGCGTGGTCACCCGGGACGTGGCGCCGTACACGCTCGTCATGGGCGTACCAGCCCGGCGGGTGAGGGACATTTCACACGATGAGATAGCCGGTGAGAGACCGGCGGGAGGTACGCTTGTATAAAGAAAAGCGGATCGGCGTGGTGGTCCCGGCGTATAACGAAGAGCGGTTCATCGCGGACGTGGTCATGACGATGCCTTCTTTCGTCGATGCCATCTATGTCGTCGATGACGCCAGCAGGGACCGCACTCCGGAGATTCTGGCGAACCTTCAGGAACCCCGGCTCTCGGTCATCCGCCACGAGCGGAACCGCGGCGCGGGGGCTGCCATGCTGACCGGTTACAAGAAAGCATGTGAGGAAAATACGGATGTAGTGGTCATCATGGCCGGCGACGGTCAGATGGACCCGGCCATCCTGGAACGGATCATCGACCCCGTTTGTACCGGCGCGGCGGACTACTGCAAGGGCGACCGTCTCAGCCGGGCCGGGGACAGCCGCGCCATGCCGCCGTGGCGGCGCTTCGGGAACACGCTGCTGACTTTCATCATCAAGGTAGCCTCCGGGTATCACCACATCAATGATCCCCTCAACGGCTACACGGCGGCTACGCGGGAAGCCCTGCTGCGGCTGGACCTGGACCGCGTTGAGCCGGGCTATGCCTTCGAGACGGACCTCCTCATCAAGTTCAGCGCCGCCGGGGTCAGGGCGGTCAACGTCGCCATGCCCGCCCGTTACGGGTCCGAAAAGTCCAAGATAAAGTATCCCAAGTTCATCGTGTACACGAGCTGGGTCATCCTCCGCGATTTCATCTGGAGGCTGGCCGTACAGCGCCGGAACAAACGCCCGGTTAAATCTCAAGAAAAGGAACTGTCATATGTTGAAAGCAGCGGTGATCGGCGTTGGAGCGATGGGCGAGAATCACGCCCGGATATATACTGAACTGCCCGGTGTGGAGCTAATCGGTATTGCGGACCGTGACGAGGAACGGGCCTCCCTTATCGGAGCCCGTTACGGCACGCGGGGGTTCAGTAACGTGCGGGACCTCATGAAACAGCATCCCGACGCCGTCAGCGTCGTTGTCCCGACGTCTCTTCACCGCGATGTCGCCATGGAGGTGGCCGCCGGCGGGGCTAATATCCTGGTGGAGAAACCGCTCGCGGACAACATTCCGTGCGCCCGGGAGATCATCGATGCCTGCAACCGCTATAATGTCTCCCTTATGGTGGGCCACGTGGAGCGGTTCAATCCGGTTGTGTCCGTGGTCCGCCGGGAGATAGCCGGCGAGCCGGTGAGTCTCATGGAGATAACGCGCATCGGGCCGTTCCCGCCGCGCATCAAGGACGTCGGCATCATCATCGACCTGGCCACGCATGACGTGGACCTCATCCGCTATCTGACCGGTTCGGAATTCAAGAAAGCGTTCGGCCTGACTTCCTGCAACATCATCGAACATGAAGACGTGGCCATACTCGGTTTTGAAATGGAGGATGGAACGCTCGCCAGGGTTTCCACCAACTGGCTGACGCCGTTCAAGGTGAGGGAATTGACCGTGGCGACCCGGAAGAAGTACATACGGGCCTCGCTGATCGACCAGCGGGTGACCGAATACAGCCGGTACTCGGAGAACGAATCGTATGTCGTTAAGGAGATACGGGTTCCCTTCGGCGAGCCTCTCAAGCTCGAAATCAGCGCGTTCCTGGACAGCGTCGCCGCAGGGACGCCGCCGCCGGTCACCGGGTATGACGGGCTGAAGGTGCTGGAAGTCCTCCAATGGTGCGGCGATGAGACGTGGAAAGCCCCGGGGATACCGGCGGCGCAGAGAAATGAAGCTATCGGAACAGTGTCATGAAACTATGTATCGTCACGTCCTCCTTCAGAAGGTTCCGGGGGGACTATGCCGGACAGCACGTTTATTCCCAGGCCGAGGACCTGGCGCGTCACCATGAGGTGCATGTTATCTATCCGACCGACCGGGAAAACCCTCACATGGCGGCGGATCCATTCATCCATCATCCGTTCCCGTACCCGTTCCGCAATTACCCGATGGCCCAGGTGCATGGCTTCGACCTGTTGAACACGCCCCGTTTCTTTTCCCGGATGGCGGCCGAGATAAAACGGGTCAAACAGGCGTGTGATATCGAAGTCTTCTATGCGTTCTGGACCATCCCCGCCGGGTTCGCCTGCGCCCTGGCCTGCGGCGACACCCCGTACGTTATCGGCCTCATGGGGTCCGATGACAAGGTATTCGGGCGGCTCGGGATCGCCCGTCCTTTCATCAGTTATGCCATCCGGAGGTCGGCGCGGCTTATCGCTCTGAGCCAGGAACTCAGACGGCAGGCATTAAACATGGGATTTCCTGCGGACCATATTTCGGTGATTCCGTCCGGCATCGATGTGGACGTGTACCGGCCTTACGAACGAGAGACGCTGAGACTGGAGCTCGGACTGACGGACAAGCGCATCGTGCTGTATGTCGGGAGCCTGTTCAAGTTAAAAAGGGTGGACTGGCTTATCAGGCTTTCCGCGCGCCTGGGCAGGTATTATGATTTCAAGACGGTCATTATCGGGGACGGGCCGGAACGGAAAAACCTGGAGAAGCTGGCGAACGATACGGGCTGCCGCAACGTGTGTTTTCTCGGCCGCGTGCCGTACGAACAGGTCCCCCGGTACATGGCCGCAGCGGACACGCTGGTGCTTTTTTCCACGACGGAAGGCCTGCCGAGTTCCGCGCAGGAAGCCCTTTCCTGCGGGACGCCGGTCATCGCCACGGACGTGGGCGGACTATCCGACCTCATCCGCAACGGAACAACCGGCTACCTGGTCAACCGCGAGTCGGAAGCCGCCGCCGCTTTGGAGCGGATTTTCACCGCGCCCGACCAGGGCCGGGCGATGGGGCGGCTGGCGCGGGAATTCGCCGTGCGTTATCTTTCTCGAGAGGTGACTTCCCGCAAGGTCGGCAGCACCCTGGAAGCAGCCCGTACGTTCGGGATGGCGGGCAAGCCGTCTATCGGCCTGCTTTCCACGTTCCCGGCGGACTTCATTTCCGGCGTCATCGACGTCCAGCTGCCGCTTGTGGAAAAGGTCAATGTTGTAGCCCCCAGGCTCGACCGTACCGACGTGTCCTTTTACCGTACCAGCTACCGCATCGGCTCCAATCCCGTATCGAACGTATTACACCAGACCATCTCCCAGGCGAAAATGGCTTTCAGGGTCCTCCAAATCAATCGCAAGGTGGATTTCTGGGTATTCCTGGGAGGGGATGTTTTTGTGCTGCCCATGGTGATGGCCAAGCTGCTGGGGAAACCGGTCTTTTTGACCCTGCTTGGCGATCTGCGGCGCGAGACCCTGATGAAGGAAAACCCCCTTAACCCGGTGCAGTTATTGCTGCGCAATGTCAATTGCCATATGGCCAACCGGATAGTCCTGCTTTCCGGAGAACTGGTCCGGCGGTGGGGCCTGGAACGGTTTGCCGCCAAGTGCCGGGTCGGGCAGAGCCAGCACGTCGACCCCGGATTGTTCCGCGTGATACGGCCGCTGGAGGAGCGAGAGCGAATCGTTGGATACATCGGCCGGCTCAGCCCGGAAAAGGGCATTAAAGAGATGGTGGAAGCCATGCCGCTGGTCGTTGCCCGTGACGAGGGCGTTCGGTTCCTGATAACCGGGGACGGGCCGCTGGCTGAGGACATTCACGACCAGGTCCGCCGGGCGGGCCTGGAAAAAACCGTTCAATTTACCGGCCGTGTTCCCTACCGGGATATTCCCGAGATATTGAACCGATGCCGGCTGCTTGTCATGCCTTCCCGGAGTGAAGGCCTTCCTGCTACCTTGCTCGAAGCGCTGGCCTGCGGGACGCCGGTGCTGGCTACCCCGGTCGGCGCCGTGGCGGACATCATATCCGAGGGTGAGACCGGATATTTCCTGAAGGATATTTCTTCGGAGGAAATAGCCGCCGGTATCCTGAAAGCCCTGGATGCCACCGATCTGGAGACAATGTCCCGGAAGGCCCGGCAACTCGCAGAAACGGAATATTGCCTGGAGACCGCCCGCCAGGACTATCGGGAGATCATCCGTGAAGGAGTAGTCCTCAGCCGGGGCAACCGGCAGCCGGTGGAGGCGGGAAAAAAACACGATGGAGCGGCACATGAAGGCTGGTAAGGCGATTTTTTTTGGTCTGCTGACCGTAGCGGTCATGGCTCTTCCGGCATGCACCGGTTCCGGGGAGACGACGACGACGGAGTTCACGGAGTTTCAAACATCCAGCCCGGCCGTCATCGAGCCGGCGAGCGATAACCTGACGCCGATCACGATGACCACCACGCCATCCGCGAACTTCCCGGCGACAACTAAAACGACGACCAGTGCAGCGAGCACCACGACGACCGCGAACGTTACCACGCCGGAAGCCCGGCAATTACGCACCGTCGGCTATATTTCACACTGGCACCTTTCCCGCATGTCCCAGTTCGATCTCAGCGGTCTGACGCACCTCATCTGGCAGGGGGTGGAAGTGGTCTCCGGCAAGGACCCGACGCTGCGCGTTGCGGAGGATGCCGGTTGGGACCAGGTACAGCAAGTAGTGGATGCCGGTCATCGCGCCGGCCTCACGGTGTTGGTCTCGCTGATCGGTCCCTGGAATACGACCTCCCTGAATGAGATCTGGGATTCTCCCGAACTGAGAAAGGAATTAATCGACAATATCGTGGATATGGTTGAAGAATACGATATCGACGGCATCGATATCGATAATGAAAACAGGTGCGAACCTCGCCTCTATACCGTTTTCATCGACGAGTTGCACGAAGCTTTGTCCCAGGACAAGATCATTACGCTGGCGGCCCACCCGAACCGTGTCTGCATCACCCCGGAAACGGCAGCCAAGCTTGAATTCATCGGGCTGATGACCTATGACCTGTACACCGGCCGGGGATACCCTTACCACAGTACCTTCGAAGAGAGCGTGGCCTCCATGGAGCTATGGGCGACCTCGGGCATCGAGCGGGAAAAACTGAACATGGGTATTCCTTTTTACGGGCGCGATGCCACCGGCAACGGCTACGAATACCGCTGGATCATGGATACTTTTAAACCGGGACCCTCTCAGAACGAGGCCTATTCCCCGGACAAGCTGATATGGTGGAACGGTCCAGACCTGGTCAGGAAGAAGATAGAGTATGTCATGGATGAAGGGTTCGGGGGTGTGATGGTCTACGAGATAGGCCAGGACCATCCCGGCACGGGATCGCTGCTGAGGGCCGTTTACGCACAGGTTGAAAGTGTGGACAAGCAGGCGGTATCAGCTGCGGAACATCCGTAACCGCCGGTTGTAGAGAGCGGGTTACAAAAATTCCTGGAGGACCGGTGAGCGCAGTAAGAAGCATAACCAAGAACACACTGGTATTGAACACTGCCCGGATCATCAGTACGCTGGGCAAGTTCTTTCTGTTCATCTGGGTGGCCCGCGTCCTCGGGGAGGGTGTGCTGGGGCAATTTACGTTCGCTATCATTTTCGCTTCTTTCTTCGGCATTGCGATCTCGCTGGGCATGGACGACTACCTGGTGCGTGAGGTAGCCCGGGATACCAGGTCATCCGCCCGGTACATCGGCAACATCACGTTCGCGCGGATCGTCCTGTCGCTGATCGTTTTTACCGCCATGGTGGCGATCATCAATATCATGGACTATCCGCAGGATACCCGTCTGGCGGTCTACATCTTCGGCGGCTACACGGTGGTGACGGCGTTCTCCTTTTTGTACCGCGCCAATTTCCGTGCCTTCGAGAAGATGGAATGGGACGCTCTGCTGGAGACCGTGGAAGCCGTGTTTACCACGGGGGCCGGGCTGCTCGTCATCATGCTGGGGTACGGTCTCATCGCCTTGTCCCTGGTGTTTCTGGCGGCGGCCGTGCTCAATCTCATTGTCAGCCTGATAATCAGCGCCAGGAAGTTCGTGCTGCCCCGTATCCAGGCTGATTGGGGCTTTCTCCGTCAAACGCTGCTGAAGGCGGCGCCGTTCAGCGTTTTCACTTTGTTCATCGTCTATCCGAGGATAGACACCATCCTTCTTTCATCGATAAAGGGGGACGAGGTGGTCGGCGGTTATAACGCCGCGTATCAAATCGTCATGGCATTCAGCCCGGTGGTGATGAACTTCATGATCGCCCTGGTGCCGCTCATTTCCCGGTATTTTCTCAATTCCCGGTCCATGCTGGACTTTACCTACCAGAAGTCTTTCAAGTACCTGGTCATGATCAGCCTGCCGGTCTCGGTGGGAGGCATGTTACTGGCCGGGCACGTGATCCCGTTACTTTACGGCCCCGGCTTCGGCGATTCCGTCCTCGCTCTCCAGATACTCATCTGGAACTGCCTCATCATGGCGATGAACCGCCCCACGTTCTATGTCCTGGGGGCGATCAACCGGCAGGGCACCTGCGCGCTGATAACGATGTCCGCCCTGGTCCTGAGCATTGCGCTCAATTATGCCGCGGTCCCCATCTGGAGTTTTGTCGGGTCCGGGGCCATAACCCTGTTCGTCGGCCTGCTGGTAACGCTGGCAGGATGGTACGCCACCAGCCGGTTCGGTTTCCGCCTTCCGGTGATGAAACTGGTCCTCCCGTCAGCCCTGGCCAGCCTCCTGATGGGCGTAATCATTTTCATGATGGACAAATATACATCTTCCGGTTTCGTCATGCTACTCCTGGCCGGGGTGTTCTCTTACATCGTTCTCATCTTCCTGTTCCGGGGCATCGGGGCTGACGACCGCAGCCTCATCAGGCAGGCTTCGAGGCTGGTCTTCCACCCCGGAGAGAATAAGGAGGAAAAATCTTCAGGTATCGACGTTCAGAATACAGCGGTCCGTCCGGAACAGCGGACCGCGGAGAGGTAACAGCCATGGCCATAGACAGGAGATTAAGTACAGTCCTGGTGTTCTTCAGCGCGACGCTGATGCTTGTTTTTTATCTTCTCGGCGTGCGTTTTCAGGTAGCGTTCAGCAGTGCGTTCTTTTTCCTGCCGATAGCGGTCATGGTCATTATCGTGTTGTACCAGGTACTCGGCATCGCTTCTACTTCCGGTTTCAACAAGGTCCTGCTGGTGGAGATCATGGCGGCGGCGCTGGTATTCCACTTCATCTACCAGATCCCGACGTATAGTCTCTACGGTTCGGACGCCTATTACGATCTGGCGTCCCTGCGTGCCATCATGGAGAGCGGTCAGGTGGGCGGCGTCGATGAATATGTCCAGATCACGTCCTTTTTTCCCATGATCCACATTCTCGGAGCGCAATATTCCCTGGTCAGCGGCGGGGACTACGTGGCGGTGGCCAAGTGGCTGCCATCGGTGCTGGCCGTTATCGGCATTCCCGGGATCTTCCTGCTCGTGCGGTTCCTTTTCAAGAAGGAAAAGGCCGGTCTTCTCGCCGCGCTGCTGTATGCCGTCATGCAGCACCACATCCTTTTCGGGTCGCTCTTCGTCCGGGAGACAATCGCCATCGTGCTGGCCATAGGTTGTGTGTACCTGTATGTCGCCTCGCGCTCCTCGGAATCGCCGTTCGCGTACCGTGGGCTGGCGCTGCTTTGCCTGGCCGGCACGATACTCGCGCACCACCTGACGAGCGTCATGCTCATCGTCATCCTGCTCATTTACTGGCTCTTCTCGGTATTCACGCGTCCCGCGGGCGAGGGTAGAGGTCTGTTCCGCAATCTTTCCGGGGAACGGGTAAGTTTTTCGCTCATAATCATGGCCGCGGTGGGCACGCTGACCTACTGGATGATCAACATAGACCAACCGGTGCAGGTGCTGATGTTCTTCGTCTCCAACATATTCGATCCGGCAACCTGGGGCCTGCGTACTATCCTGGAACAGGGCGAGGGCGGTCTGGCATCGTTGCCCACGCTCCGCTACTATATCCTCATATACGGTTCGTATGCCGCCTACGCGGTATTCGGCATCGTTCTCATCTGGCGTTCCCTGAGAAAAGGACGTGACGTACACATGGAGACCCGTGTTTTTACGGTATACCTGGCGCTTTGCGGCGCCATAGGGGTCATGAGCTATTACCTGCTGCCTCCCACCATCGGCGGGGACCGCTTCCTCACCTTCGGATGGCTGTTCGCCATCGGTCCGGTGGCGCTGGCCATCATCGAGTTTCGGGGCTGGTTCATCAAGGCGATGGCGGTTTCTCTGGTGCTGGCCTTTGCCTTCATCAACCTGTTCACCATCCATCCGACGTTATGGGACACGGGCGCCCAGGGCGCCGGAGGGGCTGCCGGGAGAGAGGACTTCGCGCTGGCGGAAACGGTGGACTTCCGGGACAACATCATCGGCTACATGACCAATATCATGACAGTCTATTCCGTGCAGAACACGATGGGGACGGACACGACGCTGCTGACGGAATCGCTGGACCTGGACGACTTCGAATGGATCATCATCAACCGGCAGGGGCTGCATGAAGAAGGCATTTATTCCAAGCACACCAGGGAAACAGTGGAGAAGATGGCGACGCTGGAATCCGCGGGCAGCCCGATGTATGTCCGCACCTATGAATCCAATAATCTGGCCGTTTTCAAGCAGAGGTGACATGAAACACTACTTACTCGGCGGCAGCATTAAT
Source organism: uncultured Dehalococcoidaceae bacterium (assembly GCA_964589285.1). Classification (GTDB taxonomy): domain Bacteria; phylum Chloroflexota; class Dehalococcoidia; order Dehalococcoidales; family RBG-16-60-22; genus DAOUEG01. Next base: position 12,553 of record CAZPSP010000028.1, read on the forward strand.
CCCCGGAACCGGGGAGACCAGGCCAGGATCAAAGGCACCCTCAAGGCTCTGAAGGAATCCGGCGCGGACATCCGTTTGACGCTTCTTTCCCATAATTACGAGGAGGACATCAAGGTCTACGGGGAAGACGGCATCGATATTATCCGCACGCCCTGGTCGAGGAACGAGATCAAACTGCTGAGCATGGGGCTGGCCGCCGCCTCCACCCTGGCAGTGCAGACGCTCCGTAAACTCTCCGGATGGATATTGAGGAAAAGGTTCCATTCGCCGCTGCAGGACTTCAACGGGTTCGTGATCGTCAGCGGCATTGATTTCAGCGACTATGTGGGGCGGTGGCCGATGTACTATTGCTTCTTTCTGATCGCGCTGTTCCGGCTGGTTCTCGGCGTGCCGGTAATGCTGTATGCGCAGTCCATGGGGCCCGTTGAACACCCCGTGGTACGTTTGATGACCCGTTTTTTCCTGAACCGCGTCAAGGTCATCACCCTGCGTGAAGAATACAGCCGTGATTTTCTGCGGGAACTCAACGTTACCGGTCCGCAGGTACACCTGACGGCTGATCCGGCCTTCCTGCTGGAACCCGAACTCGCGGTCTCTTTCACGGCCGGCCAGCGGCCTGTCATCGGCATAACGGCCAGCCCGGCGCCGTTTGCCGGCCCGGGGACCGGTTACTGTTCCATGGGGCTCTGGTACCGGGTGAACCGCAAAAACAAAGAAACCCTTTCTGAATCGTATTTCACGACGATGTCCAGGCTGTGCGACAGCCTGGTGAAGAATTACGATGCCAATCTGGTGTTCGTGCCCAACTGCCTGGCCGCCAATGATGACGACCGGATCAGCATCCGGGAAATCTACCGCCGGATGGAATTCAAGGACTTTGCCACGTGTATCGAGGAAGAAATGACGCTGGCGCAGACCATGGCGGCCATCGGCCGGTGCGACCTGTTCATCGGCACGCGGCTGCACGCTGAAATATTCGCTTCCATACAGGGGGTCCCGCTGGTGCCTCTCGTCGGGACCGCCGGGCCGCGGGTTCCCGGCGTGATGAAGACGCTCGGGCTGGAATCATATATCTGCAACATAACCGAATCGCCGAACGGCAAATGTTTTTCACTCGTCAATGAAGTTTGGCTGGATCGCCGCCAGTACGCCGTTCGTCTTGCCGTGAACGTGGCCGGCGCCCGTGAAAAAGCGCTGGAGAACATACGTATCCTGGATGGGTTTTGAAGTCAAAAGAAGACGTCCCGGTCCGGGACAAAGCCTAACTCTCCAAGCTTGATTTCGTTATCCTGAGTAGGTGCTATGGTATCATACTTACGGAGGGATACGAGATTGATGAAACGAATCTACCATTATCTGTCACTACTGGCCCTGGCGGCGGTCATGGCATTGCTGCCGGCGGGATGCAGCGGCGGCGACGCCGAGAGGAACGTGACCTATTCGTTCGAGGATAGTGCCGAGGGATGGACCGGGGACTTTACGGACCTGCCGGTCGATGATTGGGAGTCCTATAATCTACAATTCCAGCATACCCTGCTGCCGGGCGACCTTGGCGGGAGCGGATTGATGCTGAGCGGCAGTAACGGCAGCGACGACCTGTTCATGTACATCAGGAAAGAAATGACCGGCCTGAAGCCGGATACCACCTACCGGATCACCTTCCAGGTCGAGCTTGTCACCAATGTCCCCGCCGGCCTGGTGGGTATCGGCGGGGCGCCGGGAGAATCCGTCTGGGTGAAAGTAGGCGCCTCCGCCGCGGAGCCGGTGCCCGTCAGCGTCGTCGAAGGCGATACGCCGTACTACCGGCTGAACGCGGACAAGGGGAACCAGAATAATGACGGCGCCAACGCGATACGGGTAGGGGACATCGCCAAGACTTCCGGAGATGAAACAGACGCTTATGAACTGAAGACGCTGAGCAACCAGGACAATCCGCTGGAAATAGCCACTGACAGCGAGGGCAATCTCTGGATCTTCGTGGGAACGGATTCCGGCTTCGAAGGCGTGACGACGCTGTACTACTCTTCCATCACCGTCGATCTTCAGGCGGAATGAGCGAGCAAATCAAAAAGTAAAAACCGGAGCTTTACCGAGGTCTTCTATGGCGGGCTATACTCCAGGTCATAAAGAGTTTGTTCAGCTTCCATTTCCTGAGCTCGAGTGCCGGCCGGTGATGGATCCAGAACCAAGTTCAGGATGACGATGGTGGGGGATACAGAGATGGTTCCGGGTTCTGACTTATAGGTCCTCATGCGGTAATTTCATCATTCCGGCCCTTCCATGGTATACTTTTTCCCATCATTAAACCATTGGAGTAAAGAACATGCAGTATCGTACTTTTCCCGGCCTGGACTGGAAGCCTTCCGCACTGGGGTTCGGGGCCATGCGGTTGCCGGTCATCGGCGAAGACCAGTCCAAGGTCGATTTCCCGGAAGCCGTGCGGATGATCCGGTATGCCATCGACCGTGGCGTCAACTATATCGACACGGCGTACTTTTACCACGACGGCAATTCAGAAGTCGCCGTGGGGCTAGCCCTGCAGAACGGTTACCGGGACAAAGTTAAACTGGCCACCAAGTTCCCGGCCATGCAGGTGCACTCACGGGATGACTTCGATGCCGCCTTCGAGCGGCAACTCGAACGGCTGCGGACGGACAAGATCGATTTCTACCTCCTTCACGGCCTGCACCGGCCTGAATTCGAGCATCTGCGTGACATGGGCGTTATTCCCTGGCTGGAAGATAAGGTGGCGCGAGGCAAGCTGGAATACCTTGGTTTTTCCTTTCATGACGACTTCGATTATTTCAAGACCGTCGTCGACGCTTATGATAACTGGACATTCTCCCAGATCCAGTTCAACTTCATGGACGAAGACTACCAGGCCGGGCTGCGCGGCGTGCGGTATGCGGCGGAAAAAGGTCTTGGCGTCATCGTCATGGAACCCCTGCGAGGCGGACGGTTGACCGGCAGGCCGACCGATGCCATCATGGCGGCACGGGCCACGGCGCCGGTCGACCGCAGCCCGGCGGAATGGGGGCTGCGCTGGGTCTGGTCCCACCCGGAGGTCTCGTTCCTTCTGAGCGGGATGAGCACCATGGAACAGGTAACGGAGAACATCGACATCGCGGAGCGCGCCGGCAACAGCGTCATGACCTCCGAAGACCTGGCGTTCATCGAGCGTATCAAGCAGGCTTACCTGGATTCTTTTCCCATTCCCTGTACGGGCTGCCGGTACTGCATGCCCTGTCCCAACGGGGTGGAGATCCCGCGGATCTTCAGCATTTACGGGGAGATGAAAATGTACGGGGAAGACCGCATTGCCCGGATGATGTACGGCAGCGGGCCGTGGAGCTTGAAACAGGAACAAAAAGCCGACAACTGCGTGGAGTGCGGGCAATGCCTGGAACGCTGCCCGCAGCATATCGATATACCGATGTGGCTGAAACAGGCTCACGCGGAACTGAAACAGTAAACCGGGATGCTAACGGGATGCATTTTTCACTTGCGAAATCCGGCGCCTATGCGCGGCCTCCGTCTCCAGTAGGTGCGCTGGTATATTCAGGATTGTTCGCCTAGTACCGTAACAAAAGAAGTTGAGTGAAGATGCGTATTGGTGCCTCTCCGAGGTTGCGATACCATGTTGATAAAACTGCAGGGGAGGAACGACCATGGACCTGACGTGGTGGCAGATTTTATCGTTAGCTTTAGTATTTCTTGGTGCTGTCAACTGGCTGCTGGTGGGGCTTTTCAGACTCGATCTCGTGGCGGTAGTTTCCGGGGGGATGCACTACGGGCAGACCAATCCGCTTTCCCGGACGCTTTACGTGGTCGTTGGCCTTGCCGTGGGGTACTGCGTTTACTTTCTCTGGTTCGACTGATCTCCACCGGCACCGTATTCAGTCCCCGGATAGCCGGGCTGCCGCTTCCAGTAATGGCCGGTATAGTCCATCATGGGCGAGGTGGTGACCCGGCTCGCCGGTCCCGATTCGACAATTCCCGCTTTCACGACAGTTGTCCGGTCGCTCACCCTTCTCGCCGCCGCAACGTCATGGTGATGAAAAGGATGATTGGGCCTCTCCGTTCCTGGAGGTCCAGCAGCAATGTCAAGATTTTCGCGCTCACGCCGGCATCCAGTCATCCTCCGACTCGCCTTTCCTCATCTGTTTCCGACGGCTGTGTCGAACTCATCGTTGACGCGCTGCATCCAGGCGGGGACGCGCGCCTGCAGCAGTTCACCACGCGGCGGAGCGTACGGCTTGATATCCAGCACCGGACTCCCGTCCAGCGCGTCCAGGCCTGTCACCTTGAGCCTATTGCCGTTCCGTTCCAGCAGCCGTACCGTGGTCACGAGGATGGGGTTGGGCCGAACCGGGCTGCCGGTGGCGTATACGCCCACGAGCGGAAAGTCCGGATTGCCGGTGGGGTGCACCTTCGTCACGGAACGCCGTTCCGGCGGTACCAGGTGCGCCCAGTAGATGACAGTGATGTGCGAATAGTCCTCGATGCCGTCCAGGGTTTCCGCCGGCACACCGTCGAGAATGACCTCCGATACCGAGTTTTTCTGGGATTTCATCCGCGCGGCGCGTTCCCGCCAGGTCAGCTTGCCCAGCTTTTCATCCCAACTTGCATCATGGGATTTGTTTTTAACTATTCCCACGGGCGTTAGTTGTATCGGTTCGTAGTTCATATCACATTCTCTACCTTACGTTGGCCTGATATTCGCTAAACACATCGAATGTCATTCTAATCCGCCCCGGCGGATGTGGCAATCTCGGAGACCGAATCGCTTCGCTATGCTCGCAGAGACAGCTTTTAAGAACAAACCAGGTACCGGTTCAAGAGTCCACCCTTTCAGGTGCACTATTTCAGGGCCGCATGATATGCATGCCGTTGCCGTTCAGTTCGTAGTATTCCTCGGTCGAGCAGCCCAGGCAGACCGGTTTGCCGTCCTTCAGCCGTGCCCGGGGTTCCATGATGCTCTCGCCGCAGACGGAACAGACCGCGCTGCCGTACATTTTTGCGTACGCTGGAATGTCGGAGGTCACCTTTTTCACGTTCAGCAGTTCATCGTCCGGGATATCCATCATCTCGAAGGACAGGTCGATCCACAGTTTGCGCAGCTTTTCATCGTCCTCAGGTGTGCCTTTACGGTCAGTAACCACTTTCTTGAAGAGAGCGGCGGCTTCCGGATTGTGCTGGACCGGGCTGGCTTCCGGCCGGATGGTCACGCGGACACCCTCGCCGTCGCGATGGGCCAGCGTTACCGCTGTCTTGCCGAAGTCACGGTAGATGAGACCGTTGTTGCCGAGGCTGCAGCCGGTGACCATCTGGACGCCGTCTGCGAAGCAGGAGTTCGTCTCTACGATGGCGACGACTTCTTCCATGCCGGTGGCGGTCGTTTTCATCTCCTGCACGGCCCTCATGGCCGCCCGGACCCCCATGGCGGAGCCGGGACAGAAATGCCCGTGGAGCAGGCCGCTGATCTCAAGCAGCCGGCGGCCGTCCCCGGCGGTAATGGCGTATTCTATCTCCTGGCGCGGTTTCTCTCTGTTCATGCCTGTCTTTCCTTCGTGGTATTCTCCCGCCGGTTCGTGTCTAAATGCAACCAGTTGCAATAAGCGACGAAAAAAAGAGAAGGCTTACCCTTCCTTTTCCCGGCAGGCCCGGCACACGCCCCCGAAGACCAGGTGCTGCAGGTGGGCGTGGAAGCCGTATTTCTCTTCCAGGTCTTTCTCCAGTTGCGCGGTGACATCCTCGCTGCATTCCAGGGTACGGCCGCAGCGTTCGCAGATCAGGTGGTGGTGGTGGCCGTCATCGGCGTGGTGGTAAATGACCTGGTCGTCCAGTTCGCTCTTGTAGACGCAGCCGGATTTTTCCAGCACGTCCAGCGTCCGGTAGACGGTCGACTTGTTGATGCCCGGCATCTGTTCCTGAACATGGCGGATGATCTCCTCCGCCGTCAGGTGGGAGGCCCTCTCATGGATAAGGTCGATGATCAGGCGCCGTTGCGGGGTCAGCCGCATACCTTTTTGTTTGAGAGTAACGAGGCAACTCATCGTTATTGCACCCGGTTGCAATTATAGACCGGATACTGCTGAAGCGTCAATCCGTAGTTATGCGTATTGGAAAAGTCAAAACTCAAAGGTCAAAAGTCAAAACCACAACTCAAAAGTCAAAACCGATCTGGGCGGAGTCCTTTCATAGAAGCCGGGTCTGAGAGAGTCCTTAAAGGCTGCCAGGGTCTGCATCCCGATACAAAACGGTACCCAGGTACGACCACGCCGCAGCCAGTCCGCGGGCAAGATGTCCGCGCTACCCGGATAGCCGGGCGGGCATCGCTACTTTTTCCCTTTGACCTGTACTTCCGGTCCCGGCAGCTTTACATCGTCACGTTCCTCTCCTACAATAGTAGCCAGGAGGAAAACACAGATAATGAAAGAGGCTGTCTTTTTCGATCTCTTCCAGACGCTCGTCAAGTACGACCCGCCCCGCGAGGAGATCATTGCCGATGCGTTGAGCGACTATGACATCGACGTCGACGCCGCGATGCTCGTCCAGCCCATCGTCATCGCCGACGAGTTCATTTACCAGGCCATGGCCAACCGGCCGATGGGGCTGCGGTCCGCCGATGAGAGGTTCGCGCTCTACGTCCGGCACCACGAGATACTCTTCCAGGAAGCCGGGCTTGACGTCCCGCCGGACATCGTGCCGGAAGTCCTGAAAAAGGCCCAGTCCCGCACCACGAACCTGGTACTCTTCGACGATGTTCTGCCCGCCTTCGAGGAGCTTGCCGAACGGGGCGTCAAGCTCGGGCTGATCTCGAACGTCGATTATGACATGAGCGAAACGCTGGAAAAACTCGGCCTTTACGACCGGCTCGACGTCGTCATGACGTCCAAGGATGCCGGCGCCACCAAGCCGAACCCGGCCATTTTCAAGACCGCCCTGAAAGAAGCCGGGATAGCCGCGGGGAAGTCCATCTACGTCGGTGACCAGTATGATATAGACGTGGCCGGGTCCCGCGAGGCCGGTATGACCCCGGTCCTCATCGACCGGACGGACTTTCACACCGAAGTTACCGATTGCCCCCGGATCTCGACGCTGACCGAACTGGTCGGCTACCTCGGTGAATAGCACGTAATCACGAAAAAAATTTACGTATGGTTCATCCGCGTAATAAACGGTTGTTTTACCGCCAGGCTGATTTATACCGTTACGTGCTCGCCGTTTTTCCTCCGAACGGGCATTCGCGGCACATTCCTGTGGCGCACCAGGCGTGATGGATGTGCAGCAGGCCCTGCTGCCGCCGCGCCGTTGTTACCACAGCGGACGGAATACCGAGCAAGCCCCGCATCTTCCTGAGTACAGCATTGTCCGCGAGGGCGGGGAATGCCCGGTACAATTCCAGAGACGGTAAGGGGGCGAGGCCATACGCTTCCCGGTAGGCAGTGCCGAAGGGGAGGACAACATTGACGGCGAAGTCCGCGGCGCGTCCCGCCCCGCATAGGGCCGGGACCGGTTTGGCAGCCGGATGCCCGAAGTCCAGGTACCGGCTCCAGTACCCGGAAGCCGGTACCGTCAAGTGTCGTATCAGTTGCCCGGCCGCCATGTCCTCAGGGGCAGCGGTCAGCCCGTGAAGCAGGCCTTCCCGCCGGAACTTCAGCAGGAGATTGCTCATGGCGGCGATGCGCCGTACCGGGTAGTTGCCCGGCCTGACGCATGAGAAGTGCCAATCCTCTTCGGTTAACTCCGCCGCGCCGCCGTGGTCCCTCCAGGCTTTTTCCAACTTCCTTATCCATCCATCATCGCCGCCGGCGTTGCGCAGCCGTCGCTGGGAGGGGAGCAGGCCGGCGCCGCCGAGGAGCAGCCCCTGCCACCGGGCCAGGAGTTGGTCATCAGACCCGGTGCGATTTTCTGTTTCCTTCAGCTTTCGTAACGGTACTGTCTCGGCGAGACGGCGCATTGGTCCGCGATTGCGATGGTATCCGAGGGCTTCCAGCACGGCACCGTACAGCGCCTGCGCCGGGCTTCCTGCCGCCAGCTCCCGGCAGAACCGCTCCGTCCTGGACCGGAAGCGGGCGTCTCCGGCGGCATCGAGGACGCTTTCCACTGTTTGGAGAGAGGGTGTGACCCGTCTCCGGCACGGCAGCAGCCCGGTGATGTCCGGGGTGCGCGGACCGCTGCCGCCCGCTGTTTCCAGGTAACGCCCGATGGTCAGCGTCGGGACGGTCCGCCCGTTCTGCAGCTCCGCCGCCCGGCCGCAGTCATGCCGGTAAACAACGTGGAGGATGACCCGGTTATAGACCGGATCGAGGTGGTGCCGGTGCGCCCACCAGCCCCTCGATTCCGTGTGAAGTTCGATGTCTCCCACCGCCAGACCGCGGCGAGTGGCTAGGATGGCGTCCCGGAAATCGGCGCCGTGGTCGTCGTTGGGCCGCCCCGGAAAGACGACCGTGATCGGGCCGTCTTCTTCCGTGACCAGCCCGCTCAGTTCCGCCGCGTGCCGCTGCCAGAAAGAGGCGATCTGTTGTTCAGAGGGGGCGGTTTTCATGCAGTATCCTTCCGGTTTACCGCGTCTGTAGCTGGTTCAAGAAGG
>CAZPSP010000029.1:0-20378 GCA_964589285.1 uncultured Dehalococcoidaceae bacterium
GACGCTGTACGGCAGCGACGTGCTGTTCAACGAGGCGCACCCGTTTACCTGCGAGATCACTGCGGAAGAGCGCCGGCAGTGGTACAAGGACATCGAGAAACTGGAAAAGATGGGCGCCGAAGTCGTCATCCCAGGCCACCAGAAACCGGGTATGCCCTTTAACAACTCTTCTTTTACTTACACCAAAGAGTATCTCGCCGCCACGGAAGAAGAACTAAAGAACACCAGCGATACCGCGACGTTCTTTTACAACATGGCCATGCGGTACCAGGGTTCCATTTTGAACTTCCTCAGCAATGAAATGAATGCCGCCGTCTTCAAGGGCGGGCGAGACTGGAACTGGCGGGACGAGTAGCTCACCGCAACGATAAGTTTCACGTATTGAACGGAGCCGGGTGATCATCGCCCGCGGTATTGTGCCGACAGCGATGCCGGCTGCCGTATCCCAATTGGTTCGGGAGAAAGGACGAGTTGTGGACAAATACCGTGACAGGACAGCTTCCATCGAAGAGCGAGTCAATGACCTCCTCACCCGCATGACGCTGGATGAGAAGATTGCCCAGCTCAGCAGTATCTACGCTCCCCCGGTGATGGAAGGCGGGCATTTCTCGGCCAGCCGGGCGGCCGAAATCATGCCGGACGGTATCGGGCAGATCAGCGCCATAGGCAGGTCGTCCGACCTCGGACCGCGCGAATTGGCCGGCTTCGCCAACGAAATCCAGCAATTCCTGGTAGAAAACACCCGGCTCGGCATTCCTGCGGCGGTTCACGAGGAATGTCTCAACGGCTTCCGCACCAAAGGGGCGACCATCTTCCCGCAGAACATCGGGCTGGCGGGCACGTGGGACCCGGCGCTGATCAAGTCCATGACCGCCACCATCCGGCAGCAGATGCGCTCGACCGGTATCCACCAGGGACTGGCTCCAGTCCTGGACGTCGCGCGCGACCCCCGCTGGGGCCGGACCGAAGAGACGTTCGGGGAAGACCCGTTCCTCGTCGCCGCTATGGGCATCGCCTATGTTACCGGCCTCCAGGGAGACAACCCTGCGACCGGCATCGCCGCTACATTGAAGCACTTCTGCGGTCACGGTCTTTCCGAGGGCGGTCTGAACTGCGCTCCAGCCCATATCCCGCCGCGCCTGCTCCGGGACGTCTACCTCTATCCCTTCCGGCGGGCCATCCGGGAAGCCGGGGCGATGTCCGTCATGAACGCCTATCATGAACTCGACGGCGTCCCCTGCTGCGGGTCGAAGGAACTTATGACCGATATCCTCCGCGATGAACTCGGCTTCGACGGCCTTGTCGTTTCGGACTACTACGCCATCGGCCAGCTCATTACCGTCCACCACATTTGCGAGGACACCGGCGAAGCGGCCGCCCTGGCGCTGGAAGCCGGCATCGACCTGGAACTGCCGAAGATCGACGCCTTCGCCGCGCCGCTCAAAGAACAGGTGCAGAAAGGCCGCGTATCCATGGCCCTCGTCGACCGCGCCGTCAACCGGGTCCTCACGTTCAAATTCAAACTCGGTATCTTCGATAATCCCTACGTCGAAACCGGGAGACCCATCGAGCTCGATGCCCCGGAGCAGCGCCGTCTTGCGCTGGAAGCCGCCCGCAAGTCCATGATTTTACTGAAGAACGAGAACAACGTCCTGCCGCTGAAAAAGGACATCGGCTCTATCGCCGTTATCGGTCCCAACGCGGACAGCCTCCGGAACCTGCTGGGCGACTACACCTATCCCGCCGGGGCCGGCTACGAGATATCGAACAACCCGGTAACCGGCAAACCGGAAGCGGTCTACAAAGACCGTGATATGGCGGCCGGGATCATATCGGAACCGCCTATTGTCAGCATTCTTGCCGGCATCAGCAAAGCCGCTCCCGCCGGTGTGAAAATAACATACGCGAAAGGCTGCGAAATGAACAGCCAATCACGAGAAGGATTCGCAGAAGCCGTCAAGGCTGCCAAGGAAGCGGACGTGGTCGTGATGGTCATGGGCGGCAGCTCCGGCATGATACCCGAATTCACCAGTGGAGAGATGCGGGACAGTTGCAGGCTCGGCTTCCCCGGCGTCCAGGAAGACCTGGTGAAAGCCGTGGCTGAAACCGGCACGCCGGTCGTCCTCGTCATCGCGGACGGACGGCCGAAGGCCCTCGGCTGGATGGCGGACGAACTCGATGCCATCCTCGAAGCCTGGCTACCCGGCGAGGAAGGCGGCACGGCCGTGGCGGACGTCCTTTTCGGTCATTACAACCCCGGCGGTAAATTGCCGATATCGTTCCCGGCCCACGCCGGCCAGGTACCCGCCTATTACGGGCACAAGCCGTCCGGCCAGCGGTCATCCCTCTGGGGAGACTACTACGACGGCCCGGTCAAACCGCGCTTCGAATTCGGGTTCGGCCTCAGCTATACCAACTTCAAGCTGAGCGACCTGCAGATAGCCCCGGAAAAGGCCCCGGCGGACGGCAAAATCAAGGTGACATGTAAGGTAACCAATACCGGCCCCGTCGCCGGTGACGAGGTCGTCCAGCTTTACATCCATGACGTCGTCGCCAGCCTGACCCGCCCGGTCAAGGAACTCAAGGGGTTCGAGCGGGTCCGCCTCGAGCCCGGCGAGGCCCGGACGGTAGACTTCCGTCTTCCCGCCGCGGAACTGGCTTTCACCGGCAGAGACATGAAATCCATCGTTGAACCGGGCGTGTTCAAGGTAATGGTAGGAAATTCATCGGAACAAATAGCTCTCGAAGGTGAATTCGAGATAATTTAGTACTTAGTCGCTTAAGTATGATGCCGCTCGCCCTGAGCTTGTCGAAGGGCGAACCGATGGTTCGACAGGCTCACCATGAGCGGCGTTATTGCTAAATATTAGACTGGAGGCATATCAATGAAAGCGCTTGTTCTGCATAAAGCCAATAAACTCTCCATCGACGATATCGATATCGACGAACCACTCGGACCGGATGACGTCCGCATCGCCATGCACACCGTGGGCATCTGCGGCAGCGATGTACACTATTATCAATACGGGAAGATAGGCAACTTCATCGTCAATGAGCCGATGGTGCTCGGGCACGAAGCTTCCGGTACCGTGATCGAAATCGGAAAAAACGTCCACAACCTGAAATCCGGCGACCGCGTCTGCATGGAACCGGGCATCCCGGACCTGAAAAGCCGGGCGGTGCTGGAGGGCATATACAACCTCGACCCCGCCGTCCGCTTCTGGGCGACACCGCCCATCCACGGCTGCTTGCGCGAGACTGTGGTGCACCCGGCCATGTTCACCTTCAGACTGCCGGACAACATGGGCTACGATGAGGGCGCCCTTATGGAACCGCTCTCCGTGGGCATGCAGGCGGCGACGAAAGCCCGCATCAAGCCGGGAGACGCCGCCCTTGTCATGGGCTGCGGCACCATCGGCCTGGTTACCGCACTCGCAGCGCGGGCCGGCGGCTGCGGGACAGTGATCATCTCGGATGTCATCGATGAAAAGCTGGCCGTGGCGCAAAAGTTCGGCCTGATACCCGTCAACATCAAGAAGGAAAACCTTGCGGAAAAGGTCAGGGAATTGACCGGCGGCTGGGGCGCGAACATTATCTTCGAGGCCAGCGGCAGCGCCGCTGCAATAAAGAACATCTTCGACCCTCTGTGTCCCGGCGGGGCAGTGGTCTTCATCGGTATGCCGGTGGAGCCGGTGCCGGTGGACATCGTGGCCGCCCAGGCCAAGGAAGCCCGCATGGAAAGCGTCTTCCGGTATGCTCACCAGTACCCGCGAGCTATCGCCCTGGTAGCCTCCGGCCAGCTCGACATCAAGCCGCTGGTCACCGACCGCTATAAGTTCAAGGACAGCATCGAAGCCTTCGACTACGCCGCCAACCCGCGCCCGTCGAGCGTGAAAACGGTCATCGAGTTTTAATCCATGAGCACGAGACGGCTTTCCCTCGGCCTCGACCTCAGCACGCAGAGCCTCTCCGCGTCGGTGCTGGACATCGACCGCCGTGAAGCTGTTAATAGTCATTCCCTTAATTACCTGAAAGACCCGAGGCTGAGCGGGTACGGCATCGGGCCGGACTATATCCTCCCGCCGCGGGAAGAAGGCGAGGCCGACCAGCCCCCTGCCCTGTTCCTGGCCGCCCTCGATGCCATGTTCGACGACCTGCGCAAGGACATCGACCTGGCAGACGTCGCGGTTATCAACGTCTCCGGCCAGCAGCACGGCCATGTGTACCTCAACCACCGGGCTCCTTCCCTGTTCGCGGGACTGAACAACGAGACAGCATCCGATGCCGGTCTGGCGGTTCTCCTCGGTGACGCTTTTGCTTACGACCGCGCCCCTATCTGGATGACATCGAGCACCGGTAAAGAAGCCGCTTTCATCCGGGAGCACGTCGGCGGCAAGGAAAGACTGATTTCATTGACCGGCTCGGACGCCCAGTTGCGATTTACCGGCATCGTCATCAGGCACGTGGCGCAACGGTTCCCGGATGTCTACCGGAACACCGCCGTCATCCAGCTTCTCGGAAATCTCATCCCGGCCGTCCTGACCGGCGACGCCCGCGTTCCGGCCGACTTCGGCAACGGCTGCGGCATGTCCCTGATGCATTATGTAAACAAAGACTGGGACCCGGACTGCTTGAAGGCGGTTGCGGACGGATTGCCGGGCGGCACGGAACTACTACGAAGCAAACTCCCGGACATCGCCGCGCCTGATGCGGTGGTCGGGACGGTATGCCGCTACTTTACGGACAGGTACGGCTTCAGCCCGGGATGCCTCGTGGCCGCTGGCTCCGGCGATAACCCTCAGTCGAAAGTGCTCATCTCCGGCGACCTCCTCAGCCTTGGCACGAGCTTCGTCAACATGGTCACCACGGACGGCAAGACCGTGGACACGACCGGCGCGGCTTCCGCCATGTATGACGGCGTCGGGAGGCCGTTCATGTTCGGCTGCCGCACCAACGGCGCTCTCGTGTGGGACCAGGTACGGGCGCTGCACGGCCTGTCCCGCGAGGACTACGCCCCCGCCGAACAGGCATTAGCGGCAACGCCTCTGGGGAAATACCTGGTCTTCTGGCAGCCGAGAACGGAATCGTTCCCCGCCTCCGGCAGCTTCGATCTCTGGAGAGAAAACGACACGCCGCCCGGCCTCGGTCCGGACTACGCCGGCTGCATCGAGTCTTCCCTGGCCGCGGTCTACGTCCATTCCCGGCCCTTCGCCCCGGAGTCGGCAAGCCCACTCTACGTGACCGGCGGCGCCACCGGCAGCCAGGGCATCATGCGGCGCATCGCCGCTATCTGGCAAAGGCCCGTCATCTCCATGCAGACCAAGGGGGCGGCGCTGGGCGCCGCGGTCGCCGGGGTGTCAGCGTTATGTCAACATGAAGGCCGGGCGTTCGATATCGATGAGTTCACTTCAGGCCTGGTCTCCACCGGCCGGGAGGTCCGTCCCCTGCCGGGAGACATCGCCACTTTCCACGCTTCCGGCGGCTACCTTGAGCGGTTCGTCGCCGCTGAAGCAAAGCTTCTTCGTGCGAATCCCCTCTAGCGCGCCGTATAACCCCCGTCGATGATCATATCATGCCCGGTCATGTAGCTGGAGGCGTCCGACGCCATGAACAGCACCGCGCCGCGCAGTTCTTCCGGCAGACCGAGCCGGGCCATCGGCGTCAGGTCCTGCCAGGCCGGGAACAGGTGGGACATGCCGGAAAGCACCATTTCCGTCTGGATGTAGCCGGGACTCAGGCTGTTGACCCGGATGCCGTAGGGCGCCCATTCCACCGCCAGGGACTTGGTCAGCATCACCACACCGGCCTTTGAGGTGTTGTAGATGCCCTGCTTCTGCGGCACATTGACCGCGCTGCCGGATATCGAGCCCATATTGATGATGCTGCCGGTTTTCTTCGGAATCATGAGCCTGGCCGCCGCCTGGCAGCAGAGGAACACGCCCTTCATGTTGATGTCGATGATGCGCTGCCAGTCTTCCTCGGCCATATCCTCGGCCGGGACCTGCATGGAGATGCCGGCATTGTTCAGGCAGATGTCCAGTTTCCCGAACGCCCTCGCCGTCTCCGCGAAGGCCGCTTCGACGTCTTCTTTCCGGGACACGTCACCGGCCACGGCGATGCTTTTCACACCCATAGCTTTTATCTCTTTAGCGACTGGTTCTAGGTTTTCCCGGTGCAGGCCGAACAGCGCCACGTCGCAACCGGCTTCCGCCAGCGCCAGCGCCAGGACCTTGCCGATGCCTCTGCCCGCCCCGGTGACCAAGGCCTTGCGCCCTCTGATATCGAAAATATCGTACACGCTCATCTCAGGCCACCTCGGCGGCGATTCTCTTCAGGTTGGCCAGCCCCTGCACGGCCAGTTCCTCGCCAGTGTCCGCGAACTTCCGCCAGATGGCGCAGACCCGGTTCAATTCCTCGAAGCCGGGATCGAACGACTCGATCACACACGACCCCTCGTACCCAATGTCCTTGAGCGCCGTGAAAAATTCCTTCCACGGGACCAGGCCGGTACCGGGGATACCGCGGTTGTTCTCACAGACATGCACGTAGGCCAGGTATTCTTTACCGCAGGTCATCACCGCCTGCCGGAAGCTCTGCTCCTCCCGTATCATGTGGAAGCAGTCCAGGTGAACCTTGACGTTGCCAGTTTTCATCTGCTTGCAGTACTTCACCGCGTCCTCGGCGATGTTGATGAAGTGGGTCTCGAACCGGTTGACCGGTTCCAGGCACAGCAGGAGGTCGCCCTGCTTTTTGGCGTACTCCGCCACTTCACCGAGGGACTCCTGCGACCACTTCCATTCCTCGTCCGTCCGGCATTTCCCGGAGAGGTAGCCCCAGCCGGCATAGATGACGCCGGCCAGTATCTTCGAGCCGATCTCCATGTTGATGTCCACGAGCATCTTCAAGGTATCTATGCCGTGACGCCGGACCGATTTCTCCGGCGAGATGAGATTACAGTCCGCCGGCAGCCCGATGCTCGTCACCGGCTCGATGCCAACCTCTTTCAGCTTTTTCTTGACCTCGGCCAGCGGGAACGTCTCCGGGTGGCCGATATTGATGTCCATCACCTCGAAGCCGAGTTCCCTGGCCTTCTCGATGAGCGGTACGTCCTTGGATAAAAAGTTTTCCGTCCAGATGAGTGAATCCACGCCGAACTTAAACATACTTATTTCCTTTCTTACCGGGTTTTCCCGTACCGCTCGCCCTTCGACAGGCTCAGGGTGAGCGGAATTACTTTCACTATACGATAACCGGTTCGATACCGAGGTATTCGCAGGCATCCGCCAGGGCTTCCGTGTAGTCGCCGTGAATCAGGCTGGCGTGGTGCGTGAAACCTTCCGTCACCAGGGTCTCGTAGAGGTATTCCAGGTCCGGCACTTCCACCCAGCTCCAGGAACCGCGCAGTTTTTCATCGGACTGGACAGCCTCGCCCTCGGCGATGAGCAGCTTGAACGCTCCGTCGTGCTCCTGCAGGCGGCTGAGCGTGACCGGTCCGGGCTTGAGCTGGAACTCGCCGGTGCCCATGGAATGGTCGATGCCCAGGCTTACCCCGAGCACGCTCTGGTAGCTGAGTTCGACACGGCAGGACGGGCATACCAGCGAGGACGGGGCGTTGCCGCAGTGCCAGGCGAGGAAGGTGTTCTCGTTGAACTGGTGCTGTATGGTCCAGTCGATGAAATGCGGTACGGTGGTCTTCATGGAGGCGAGATGCTGGATGATCATCGTCAGCACGCCGTAAATGTCCACCTCGCAGGAGCACATAACGCCCGCGTCCGTCAGCCGTCCCATGGCGAAGCAGGGAGACAGCCCGTAGATGGACTGCATGGCCGTCCAGCACTGGACGCCGATGCCGGAGAGATCCTTCCTCTCCGCGAAGTCCCGCAGAGCATACTCCAGCCCGGCGATCTTGCCCAGCGTCTGTTCATCGATGGCGGAGGCGTCCACGCTCTTTTTGATCTCCGCGACGAGCCTGTCTATTTCGCCCTTATTTTCCGCGGAAAAAGCGACCTGCATGATCTCCGGTAAAGCCACCGGTATCACCTTCTGGTTGAAGGTCTGCATCAGGGCATCCTCGCTGAAGATGCAGGTCTCGAAGCGTTCCGGCCTCGGTCCCACCAGGCCGACCCTGGCGCCGAGGAACCCTTTGCCGATGGAACAGACCCGAATGAAGTTCGCAAGCTTCTCCCGGAACAATTCTTCTTCCGGGAAGACGATGCCGCCGAACAGGAACGGGATGTCCCGGCGCTTCAAGCCGGAAGAGATGGAGAGTGTGCCGCAGAAGGAGTCCGACCGGCGGTTGCCGTCCTCGGTAAACGGCCCTTCCTTCGTTCCGAAGAGGAATATCGGCAGGTCCCGGAACGCCGAGGCGATCTCCAGGGCGGAGACTTCATCACCGAATGTCATGGTGCCGATGACAAGGCCGTCGATGCCGTTCTCAGTGAACAGGTCAACTACTTTGGCGGCGTCGGCGTCATCCCGGACACACCCCTGGCGGGTGAGTTTTTCATCCGGAACAACGATATCGAGAAACTCGATCTCCTGGAAGACGTCCAGGCAGCGTTTTCTCATTTCCGCCGCCCAGTTTTCATCGAATGGCTCGCGGTGAGCCGGGACAAAACCTATCTTCAGTTTTTCCATTGGACTTCCTTTCTTTCCGGCCGGGCTAATTCGCAGCGTTACTAGGCCATCATAGTCAGTGGAGGAAATATTTGTCAATGAGAGGATGTCATGGCGAGTCCGCCCGAGGTGAACGCGGCGATCTCCATGATCGCAATGGTGAAGGTTGCCGGTAAAAGGGAAAACTAGCGCACCGGCTTGAGGGACTTGCGCCGGCAGACAAGGCTGGTATTGTCCCAGCCCTGGGAAAGATAGAAGTCCAGCGCCGGCCCGTTGCGGGAGTCCGCCAGCAACTGGAGACGGCTCAGCTTGTGGTCCTCGGCCCAGGTCTCGGCGGCGGCCAGGAGTTCCCGCCCAATCCCTTGCCCGCGAAACTTGTTATGCACGACCAGGTCTTCCACCCAACCCGACCGTCCGCCCTCAGCCGTCGAAATGACCATCTGCACCGTGCACATTCCCACCACCAGGCTGTCCCGTTCCGCCACGAACACGGCCGCGTTCGGGTCCTTGATGAGCCTTCTTAATCCCGCCCGCTGTTTGACCGGCTTGAAATGGAAGTCAGGTTCGAGATCAAACAGCTCTTTGAGCAAGGTCGTCATGACCTTGATATCATCGGGAGTCGCGGGACGTATGCACAACGGGCGGTCTTTCATCACTGAGACCTCAAGTACCTGTCCTGGAGAATCCAGGCCGGTAGTTCCCCGCGACAGGCGAGTGTTGTTCCCGTCACGTTGGAACTACCGGCCCGGACACCACCATCGTAACAGTGAAATATTTCAATCAGATTTCATGAAATTGTTTTATTGAAAACGGACCGTGCAGCTTGCGATAGCTTCTTTTACCTGGGAAAATGATGCTTTGCGATTATGCTCGGGGCTTTCCCGGCGGTTTCTCTTCCACTGTGACCGCCATCGTCTCGGAGGCTACGGTGATGTCTTTCGCCCGCTCGAGCCGTTCCAGGACCATGCGACCCAGGTTGTTCTTGAGTTCGCGCCGGCCGCGGACATCCGTCACATACCGGACATGAAGCTCGATCCAGTTATCGGTCAGTGTCAGGTAGACGGCCGGCACTTCCGCCCGGTCGGGAAGGAAGTATTTCCGGGAAAGTCCCTGCAGGGAAACATGAGCCCTTTGGGTCACGTCTTCTGTTTCCCGGTTGACGGTCTCCAGCATGATCTCCGCCGCGGCCTTCCAGTTACTGTCATAGGTGACAGGGACAAAGAGTTCATCCCAGATGAATTGGTGGTCCCTGGTATAATTGTGGACCGCGTAAGACAGAATGTGCCCGTTGGGGACCGTGATAAGCCGGCCCGTCGGCTGGTCTCCCTTTATCCATTCCTGTATCTCCAGGAGAAGCGTGTACTGCAGGCCGATGTCCACCACGTCTCCGCTCTTTTCGTTCACTTCGATCCTGTCCCCTACCCGGTAGAGACCGGTAGTGAACAGGATCGCCCCGCCGACGACGTTCTTGAATAAGTCCTGCAGGGCGACCGCCACCCCCGCCGCGATAAGACCGTAGGAGACCAGCAGCGTTTGCGTATTGGTCACCCAGATAGCGATCCCGGCCACCACGAAAGCCACGATATTGAGAATTGAGACCGCGCGACGAAACGAATACCGTGAACCGGCATCGGAGATCTGTTTTACCACAACTTCTTCCAGCAGCAGCTTGAAAAGCAGGTAGATAGCGGCCAGCGCCGTCAGGCTGTAGGTAAGGCGCTCCAGATAGTAGCCGTCATAGGAGTCGAGTACCAGCCAGGAAACCGCGGCCAGTACCGAGAACACCACCTGGATGACTATTTTGGCGAGCATGTCAGATATTGTACCCCTCAAATCCCGGCTACGCCACCGGCTTTTGCGGGCAAGTCTAGAAGTTGCTTATAATAACATGGACCATATGAAGATCATCATCGCTCCACAGGCGTTCAAGGGAAGCCTCACGGCGGAAGAGGCCGCCCGGGCCATGCAAACCGGCGTAAAGGCCGCCGGTCCCGCCATTGAAACCGTATTCCTTCCCATCTCCGACGGCGGCAGCGGGACGGTGCGGGCCCTCGTTGAAGCCACCAGCGGCAAGCTTATGCAGACCGCTGTCACCGGCCCTCTGGAAGAAAAGGTCACCGCCGTTTGGGGAATCCTCGGGGATGGTAAAACGGCCGCTATCGAGATGTCCGCCGCATCCGGACTGGCCCTCGTGCCTGCGGGGCGACTGGACCCAATGAAAGCCACCACCTTCGGCACCGGGGAGCTTATCCTTGCCGCCCTCGATGCCGGCTGCAAGTCCATCATCATCGGATTGGGAGACAGCGCTACCGTGGACGGCGGGGCCGGTATGGCGGAAGCACTGGGAATCCGCCTGCTCGATGAAAAAGACCGGCCCATTCCGTGCGGCGGCGGAGGCCTGGCGGCTTTACATCATATCGATTTCTCGGGACGGGACTCGCGCATCGCCGGAGTGAGGATTTCCGGCGCCTGCGATGTCACCAATCCTCTCTGCGGGACCCAGGGAGCAGCCGCCGTCTACGGACCGCAAAAAGGGGCCACCGCGGACATGGTCGCCGTGCTTGACGCTAACTTGCGCCATCTTTCGGAGATTATAGAAAAAGAAACCGGTGACAATATCAGAGAACTCCCCGGTTCCGGCGCGGCCGGCGGACTCGGCGCCGGCCTGGTGGCCTTCCTCGGCGCTGAACTCAAGAGCGGCATCGACCTTGTCCTGGGCGCCATCCGCTTCGATGAACATCTCTCCGGCGCGGACCTCGTCATCACCGGTGAAGGCCGCATCGACTTCCAGACGGCCTTCGGCAAGACCGCCGTCGGTATCGCCCGCCGGGCGCAACAGCGGCAGGTCCCCGTCCTCGCTTTGTGCGGCGCTCTCGGAGACGGCTATCAAAAGCTCTATGAATGCGGCATCAGCGCCATGGCGAGCATCCTGCCCCGCTGCATGGACCCGGATGGAGCCATGAAAGACGCTTTTCAACTCCTGGCGGACGCCGCGGAACGGTCTGTCCGGCTCTTCCGGGCCGGCCGGAATCAATGACCGTTGTCCTCTCGAGCTGAGCCTGTCCAGCACCACGCTGCGGGGACCAAACCTCACCTGACCACTTTCCCCTTGTTGGCCATGAAGTCTACCAGCATGTACCGCCCCAGGTTGTTAGCGTTGGTATGAAAGATCCGTCCCTTGTTCAACCTGGCCATGCGGGTGATGAACGTCCCGAAGTACCGGCCGCTCTCCATCATGAAAGTGTTGATGATGATCCCTTTCCGCGTGCAGTTCCGCACCTCGTTCATCGTGGCCTGGATGGTCCGTGGGCTGGGCGGGAACCGGAAATAGAGGTAGCCTCCTTCGAAGTGCGCCGTGGGTTCGCCGTCGGATACCAGGATGATCTGCTTGTTCGTGCATATTTCTTTGGTCAGTAGTTTCCGCGCTACGAAAAGCCCGTGCTGGAGGTTGGTATAAGGATCGAATTCGTCCCAACCCATGACGGCGAGGTCATCCTTCTTGACCTGACGCCCGTAGCTGGAAAAGCCGACGATGTAGAGGCTGTCCCGCGGATATTGCGTGCGGATAAGGGTATCGAGGGCCACCGCCACCCGCTTGGCGGCCTCGAAGTTGCCGCGCATCGGCATGGAAAGGCTGAGGTCCAGCATGAGGACGGTCGCGGACCGGGTCACGGCTTCGGTGCGGAACACCTCGAAGTCATCTACCTGCATCTTCACCGGCACGCTTCGCCGGCGGTGTATGGCGTTCATGACGGTCCGCTGGATATGTAGGTTCAAATCATCCCCGAACTCGTACTGCTTGGTCTCGTCGAGCCTTTCTCCCCCCTGACCTCTCGAATCCAGCTGGTGCCCGATACCGCGGTCCTTCCGCAACTGGGCGAATATGGTCTGGAGGGCTTTCTGCCCGATCTTGCGGATGCCGCGCGGGGTCAATTCATATTTACCGTCCTGGTAAATGATGTACCCGGCCTCTTCCAGCAGCCTGGTCACGGAACGCATATTTTCCAGGTCCCGGGCGGACTCTTCGCCCAGGAGTTCCTCCATGAGTTTCCTGTCTATCTCATCGAGGGTGCGGCTGTACTGGGAATTACGTATCTGTTCTTCCAGGTTGTCCATCTTATGAAGCTCTTCCATGATCTTCATGGCTTCCTGGTAAGACAGCGGTTCCTCACCGGAGAACTGGAAATTGGAAGGCTGATACCAGCCGGGGGACAGGGCTTCAAGATTGGCGGAAAGTTTCCCGGCCTCGTAACGGGTGGCTTCATCGAACATGGAATCGAGCAGGTCCCGGAGCTGCTCGCGGTCTTCAACGGAGAGGCTCTCAAGCAGTGACCTGGCCTGCGATATTTGCTGCTGCAACCGTTCGATGAGTTCGTCGAGGTCTTTCGGCGGGTTGTCCCCGAAGAACCGGCCGAACTCCTCCATGAAATCCTCGAATCGGGGGTCTTCACCCCGCTGCCGGGCCTCCAGCATCTGGTTGAGGGCCTCCAGGAAATGCCGGGCGGCTGCGAGCGCCCGGGAATCCAGGGACTGGAACTGCTGCATCATGTCTCTGGCGATGGAAGACATGGCGTTCTTCTTGAGCATGTCCATGAGTTCCTGGAACTCGGACCGGGCTTCGTCGTCCATGAAATCGTACTGGCTCAGTTCCTTGATTCGGCCGCCGGCGTCATCCGGCAGGTTTTCCATTTTCTCCATATTGCGGGAAGCCCGTGTTTCCATGTCCTGGAGCAGTTTTTCCCGGAGCTGCGGCGGCAGGTCCCCGCTATCGGCTATCATCTTCTGCCGCGTCTCGTCGAGGTTCCGTGAGATGCCTTGCTTTTCCGCTTCGATGATATGTTCCAGCCTTTTCTTAATATCGTCCATGATAGAACCGAGGTTGTACCGTTCCAGGCGTTCCCGTCGCCGCTGCCGGAGCTTCTGTATCAGGTCCTGGAGGCTGGGCAGATTGCGCCCCCGGTCATCGCTCAGGCCGCCGTGCTGCATCTTTTCCAGGGCGCTTTTCAGGTCGCCTTCCGTCATCAAGCGCTTTTCCAATTCTTTCATGAGGGAATCAGCGTCCGGCCGGTAAAGGTCCTGGCTGCCGTCCCAGTGAGAATATGTATACTTCAACATGGGTCTACCCCGTGAAGACGGATGTCCCGCCTGATTTTGTTTTATTCAATCGCTTGTTCAGGTGAAGTCCCTCCAGGATCAATTCCATGACGGACGCCACTACCTCCGGTGTCTCCGCCTGTCCCATGCGACGGACCGCCTTGCTGAAGCCGGGGACTTCTTTCATGGTGCGCACATAAAGACCCGCCGGCATCATGTCCGATATCTCCGTGGTAAAACCGCCGTTATACTGCCGGATGATCTCTTCCAGGTCACTGCATTCATAGTACCGGGCAAAAACGCTCAGCACCGCCTTGCGGGAAAATTCATCGAGCAGCTTGGACTCATCGGTGTCCTCGAAGTTTTCCAGTTCCACTTTACCGGTGGTGGACGCCACTACGAACGGTATGTCCGTGATGCGCGGCACAGCCATTTTTTCACCCAGCTTCGTGGCACGCCGGATAGCGTTGGCCATCACGGTCTCCTGATTAGCGATGGAAACCCTGACGCTGACCCCGGACCGCTGGCCGATGTCAGGGCTTTTCCGGGCCTCGTGGGTGATCTCCGCGATAATTTCCTTCATGTGGTCCGGCATGAAGCATTCGATGTCCGCGGTCTCGAAGCTGCGCCACTCCTGCTGGATAATGGCGATCTCGTCTTCGATATTGACCGGGTAATGCGTACGTATCTGTGAACCGAACCGGTCCTTGAGCGGCGTGATGATCCGGCCGCGGCTGGTATAGTCTTCCGGGTTAGCGCTGGCCACCAGGAACAGGTCCACCGGCAGACGGACCCGGTACCCCTTGATCTGCAGGTCGCTTTCCTCCATGAGGTTGAACAGACCTACCTGGAGGCGTTCCATCAGATCCGGCAGTTCGTTGATACAAAAAATACCGCGGTTGGTCCGCGGTATCAGTCCGTAATGGATGGTCAGTTCATCGGACAGGTAACGCCCCTCGGCCACCTTGATGGGGTCCACATCTCCGATGAGGTCCGCGATAGTCGTATCCGGTGTCGCGAGCTTCTCTCCGTACCGGTCTTCACGCCGGAGCCAGGTTATCTCCGTGGCGTCGCCGTCTCTGGCTACGCGCTCCCGGCAGGAGGCGCAGATCGGCTTGAAGGGGTTGTCGTTGATCTCGCAGCCTTTGATGACCGGGGTTACTTCATCCAGAAGGTTGACGAGGAGACGGATGATCCTCGATTTGGCCTGCCCCCGCTCTCCGAGAAAAATGATGTCCTGACCGGAAATGATTGCATTCTCAACCTGTGGAATAACGGTATCATCGTAGCCGATGATACCGTGAAAAACAGGTTCGGCGGTCTTTATCCTGGCAAGGAGGTTACGCCTCATTTCCTCCCTGATCGGAAGTATCCGGTAGCCGGATTGCCTGAGCGTGCTGATAGTTTCCACCATGACTTCCCCTCCACCTTCTTCAGTTTGGATACGGCGCCGCACCCGCAGTGCACATTAAAAAGTATAGGGCGCTTTTTTATTAAGTCAATGCGGGCGAGGCCAGTTGAAGTGGTACATTATCATACTAATTCCGTAAAAATACGTATGTTAATCTTTTGGCATCTGTGGTATTTACGTATATTGAGGCTGTATTGTTGATTTTTTTATTCGCTCAATATAACATATTTGTAAATGTACCGATTATCGGAATGCCAGCTTCGGAGGGAAGCAAAAAACCTGGCAGCGGTGGAATCAAACTAAATAACCGGAACATGAGACGACCGCGGTTCTTGTCGTGATTGTTCCGTCTTGCATAGCGAACGGGAGATGAGAACTCCCAAGTTGAAAAAGGAGGGTACCAAAGATTATGAACAAAGTAAAATTTGTTGCCGTCATCCTCGCCGTACTCATTGCCGGAATAACAGTACTGGCCGGCTGCAACGGAGATGAGACTACAACCACGACGACAACAACGACCACACCGGGTCAGACCACTACAACCACGACCCAGACAACCGGCACGACCCAGACGACAACCACCACGCAGCCTACCACTACGACAACACCCACCGGCGACCAGGTTTCCGGCGGCGTCCTGCGGGCCGTTGTCACAGCCGGACCGGCTATGATGAGTTACCGGGGCCAGATGGGTCCCGCTGACGCGACCTATGTCATGCCGGCCGTTGAATTCCTCGTCGAGCCCTATGTTGATGAAGAGGGCAACCGCGGCTGGATTCCATTCCTCTGCGAATCTTATGACATCGATCCGGAAGGAAAGACGTTTACCTTCAATCTTCGCGAAGGCGTTGAATTCCATGACGGCTCCATCATGGATGCTGAAGTCGTGAAATGGAACTTCGATCAGCAGATCCAGAGCGGCTGGCTCCAGGATGCGGACAAGATCGTCAGCATCGAGACCCCCGATGATTCCACCGTTATCATCAACTTCACCGAATACAGTAACCAGTATGAGTTCAACTGGGGCTGGACGGCCATTTATTCCATGGCCGCCTGGACCGAGGCTGCCGGAACTTCAGATCCCACCGCTGAAGCCGGTATCGAATGGGCAGTCAGCAATGTAGTGGGAACCGGCCCCTTCGTTCTCCAGAACTATACCCGCGATGTCAGCATGACTTACGAGAAATTCGATAACTACTGGCAGGAAGGCAAACCATACCTCGATGGTATTGAATTCCAGATAATCACCGAGTCCACCACTGCCTCCGCCCTACTCCAGTCCGGCGATATCGACCTCTGGTACCAGGGCCATTCAGCCCAGGACTGGGCGGAACTCGAACCCATGGGCTACAATGTTCAGACCTTCTGGCCCGGCCTGCCGCAGGCCATCTTCCCCAACACCACCGATCCCAACTCCAAGTGGCAGGACAAGCGGCTCCGCGAGGCCCTGGAATATGCTCTCGACAGGGAAGCCATCGCCCAGGCTCTCGGACAGGGATTCTACAAGGCCAGCAGCCAGATAGCTCCCGAGACCGAATGGGGCTATATACCCGACCTTGAAATCCGCGAGTATGACCCTGAAAAAGCCAAAGAGCTTCTCGCTGAGGCCGGCTACACTGATCCCGTACCGGTTACGCTCATGGTCCAGTCCGTCCCGGCCAGTATCGATGCCGGTGAATCACTCAAAGGCTACCTGGACCAGGCCGGATTTGATGTCACGCTTGATATCGCCGACCCGGGCCGGTTCTTCGGCAGCGTCTTCGGGAACGGCTGGGATGACTGCGTCCAGATGTTCTACGGCATGGACGTTAACTACCTGGCCACCTACATGTCCTGGTTCAGCAGCGATCCCAAGTCCAACCTGGCCAGCTTCCAGAGGACCGATAAGCAGCTCGAGTTCGATAAGGAAGTCGTCTTGTTGGAGAGTGTCGACGACCAGATTGCGGCCACCGAGGAAATCATGCGGCACCTGTATGAAGAAGCCCGGTTCACCCCGCTCTGGTGGACGCCCGCCGCTACCGTTTTCCCGGACTATGTCCACAATGAAATCTACCGCCATGGTTTCATCAGGGTAGATTGGGAAAACGTCTGGATGGACGAACACTAATTCCTTGATCAGGTAATAGAGTACCGGGTGGCTTTCGGAAATGATTCAGCCACCCGGTATTCTCGAAAGCCCGGACAGATACCGCGAACCACTTTCTAAATTAAAGTTTGATAGCTCGCGCCCTCTAAACTAGGACATTATCGGCTTATAAGCTACAATAAAAATAATTAGAACAATAAACAAGGGATACTGACTGAAATGGCAGCATACATAACGAGAAGAATAATCATGGCAGTCTTTATACTGCTTATCGTTACTCTTATCGTCTTCTTCGTCATGCAGCTGCTCCCCGGTGATCCCCTTACCATTTTCATCGGCCGTCAGGCCGGCTCCGGCACGATTGCACCTGAACAGCTCGAACAACTGCGCATACGCTACGGGCTGGACAAACCCCTCATCGTCCAGTACTGGAACTGGATCAGCGGGATAGTCCAGGGCGATATGGGAAAGTCTATCTACTACAATGAAGATGTCAGCCAACTCCTGCTGGAGAGGTTCCCGCCAACCCTTGACCTGGGCATCAAGGCCTTCATCCTCTACAATGTCCTCGGGATTTCATTAGGCATGATTGCCGCCCTACGGCGGGGCAAATGGATTGATACCCTGGCCACGGTGACTTCGTATTTCGGCGTATCAATCCCTGTATTCTGGCTGGGGCTCCTGCTGATATACGGTTTTGGGCTGAAGCTCGACTGGTTCCCCATAGCCGGGTACGCCCTGCCCTGGGACGACCTTGCAAAGAACATCCATCACTCGGTACTTCCGGTAATCTGCCTTTCCCTCATGGGATGGGCTACAATTGCCCGGCAGACACGATCGAGTGTGCTGGAAGTCGTTTCCCAGGACTATATCAGGACAGCCTGGTCGAAAGGCCTGAAAGAACGAACTATTGTTGCCAAGCACGTATTGAAGAACAGCCTCATCCCGATTGTCACGCTGATGGGCATCGGGCTCGGTCTCATGTTCGGCGGCCAGGTATTTATCGAGCAGATTTTTGCTATTCCGGGCATCGGCAGGCTGCTCGTCAGCAGCGTTTTTGCCCAGGACTATCAAGTCGTGCAGTCCGCGACTCTTGTCATCGCCGCTATAGTCATCATCATCAATCTCCTCGTCGATATCTCCTACGGCTGGCTCGATCCCAGAATACGGTACAATTAGAGAGGCTCAGTATACATGGCGGAATCGGAAACCATGACAACAGGAATAAAAGAAGCCCCACCGCACATCAGCGAATGGCGGCGTTTTATCAGGGTCTTTTTTCAGAGAAAAATCGTGCTGGTCGGCATGGTAATTCTCGTACTCCTTGTTATCACTGCCATTTTTGCGCCCCTTCTGGCGCCCTTCGATCCCAATATCATCAACTTGCGAGAATCGCTCCAGCAGCCGAGCGTTGAACATCTTCTCGGGACCGATCTGCAGGGCAGGGACACTCTCAGCCGGCTTATCTACGGCTCACGCACGGCATTACTGGTTGGCTTCGGTTCCGTTATTATGGCCGGGGTCGTGGGCATATCCCTCGGGCTGATTGCCGGATACGCCGGCGGGATTCTCAACCTGATCATCATGAGAGTCATGGACGCCCTCATGGGGTTCCCGATGATCCTCCTTGCCCTGTTCATAGCAGCCGTCATCGGTAACGGTATCATCAACGTAATCATCGCCTTGAGTGTGGCAACTCTGCCCGGCTATGCCAGGGTCATGCATGGCCTGACGCTGACCATCAAGGAAAATGACTTCGTCCTGGCCCAGAAGAGTATGGGAGCCAGCCGGTTCCGTACCATGTTCAAGCATATTCTTCCCAACGGTTTCCCGCCCATGATCGTGCTCATCACCCTCCAGCTCGGCGCCCTCATCCTCGCCGAAGCCGGCCTCAGCTTCCTCGGGATAGGGATTCAGTCCCCTGACGTTGCGTGGGGCTACATGGTCTCCGACGGACGCAGTCGTCTGCTGACGCACCCCTGGCTCTCTTTATCCCCCGGCGTAGCCATCATGCTCGTCGTCTTCGGTTTCAACCTGGTGGGTGACGGCCTGCGGGACGCCCTCGATCCCAGGCTCCGCGGCCTGCTGTAGCGGCTTCGATTTCACAGCGCGTAGAATGTCGTTTCGAGCCCCGATTCATCGGGGCGGGGTAATCCCCGGTTCGAGATGGCCGTTCATGGACAAACTGTCCGTCGGAGCCTCGCCTTGACAAAAATGTCGCGCCGTTTTACCATCAGGCCGAATACCCCCTTTGTTAACTGAGGTACAACATGACGAAAAAACATAAGGTCGTCCTGGTGGACGGCATGGAAGGCGAGGCCCCCATGCCCTGCCGGGAAGAGCGTGCAGAGCTGGCTTCGATCGATGCCGAACTGGTCATCCTGGACTGCCGCTGCGAGGACGATATCATCGCCCGGGCCGCCGATGCCGACGCCATCCTGACCTACGGCGGGCCGATGACCCGCCGGGTCATGGAAAAACTTGCTTCGTGCCAGTGCATCGTCCGCTACGGTATCGGCTATGACACCGTGGACACCGAGGCCGCCACGGACTGCAACATCATCGTCGTTAATATCCCGGACTTCTGCCTGGAAGAGGTCGCCAACCACGCCCTGGCCCTGCTGCTGGCCTGCGCCAAGAAAATGGTCGTCCTGGACAAGCTCGTCAAACAGGGAAAATGGCAGGAAGCTAAAGCCGTTCAATCACCCATGGGTTCCATCCACGGCCAGACGCTGGGCATCATCGGCTGCGGGAACATCGGCCGGACGATGGCCCGCAAGGCCGGCTGCTTGGGGCTCGATATCATCGGCTATGACCCCTACGTCGATAAGTCACTCGCCGCTGAAGCCGGTATCAGCCTCGTTTCCCTGCAGGAACTCCTGAAGAGGTCGGACTACATCTCCATACACACCGCGCTGACCTCAGAAACCCGCCATCTCATCGGGGAAAAGGAATTCGCCCTGATGAAGTCTTCCGCTTACCTGATCAACACCTCGCGCGGCGCGGTCATCGATGAACCCGCCATGATACAAGCATTGCGGGAAGGTCGCATCGCCGGCGCGGGCCTGGATGTCTTCGAGAAAGAACCGATAGACCCCGACAATCCCCTGTTGAAGATGGACAACGTCATCTGCCTGCCCCATTCGGCTTCATACTCGGATGAAGCATTCA
>CAZPSP010000030.1:0-20373 GCA_964589285.1 uncultured Dehalococcoidaceae bacterium
AGAAAACTCATCATACATGACTTTTCTTGCGTAAGCCGCATGCAGCATCCAAAAAAAAAGAGTCCCGATCCGTGATCGGGACTCTTTCTCTTGGCAATTACGATATTTCTACGCCGCCGCTTCCACGAGTTTCTCAGTCCGGAACGTCAGTCCCTTGCCATCCTTGTTCAGGTCTATTTTCACCACATCACCGGGTTTTAACTCACCTCTCAACACCATGCTGGAAAGCGGGTTTTCTATGTGCCGCTCGATGACCCTCCTCAGCGGCCGCGCGCCGTAGACGGGATCATAGCCTTCACGTGCCACCCAGGACTTGGCTTCATCCGTCAGTTCCATGCCGAATTCCTTCTCTCCCAGCCTGTCCTCGAGTTCTTTCACCATGAGGTCAACGACCTGCCGCAACTGTTCTTCCGTTAATTCATGGAACACGATGATTTCATCGAGCCGGTTGAGGAATTCAGGACGGAACAGTCGCCTGACTTCAGTCATGACTTTTTCCTTCATCAGTTCGTAGGTCCGGGTCGTATCCGCGTCGGACTTCTTGGCAAGGAAGCCCATCTGGCCGTCACGGCGGATCTGCTCGACGCCCGCGTTACTCGTCATGATGATGACCGTGTTCTTGAAGTCGATGGTCCTTCCCTGGCCATCGGTCAAACGCCCGTCATCCATAATCTGAAGAAGCGTATTGAACACCTCGGGGTGAGCCTTTTCTATTTCATCGAGCAGGATGACCCGGAACGGGCGGCGTCTCACCGCCTCGGTCAACTGCCCGCCTTCTTCGTAACCCACGTATCCCGGGGGAGCGCCGATAAGCCGGGAAACCGTGTGCCGTTCCTGGTACTCGGACATGTCCAGCCTGACCATGGCGTTCTCATCATCGAAGAGGAACCATGCCAGCGTCTTGACCAGCTCGGTCTTGCCCACGCCGGTCGGCCCGAGGAACATGAAGCTGCCGATCGGGCGATTCGGGTCCTTGAGTCCCGCCCGGCTCCGGCGTATAGCCTCGGATATCGCCTCCACCGCCTGTTCCTGGTTGATGAGGCGTTCATGGATACGGTCTTCCATATGGATGAGTTTCTCTGCTTCGCCTTCCATCATCTGCGAAACCGGAATACCGGTCCAGTTGGATATCAGGCCGGCTATCTGCTCTCCGGTGACCTCGCTGCTTATCTTTTCGCGTTTAAGCCATTCGCCTTTCACTTCATTGTACTCGTGCTGCACCCTGGCCCGCTCCTGCTTGAGCCTGGCAGCCTGTTCGTAGTCCTGCCTCTGGGAAGCAGCTTCTTCTTCATACGTCAACTGGTTCATTTGCTGCTCCAGGTTCTTCACCTCCGGCGGCGCCAGCTCGCTATCGATACGGGACTTGCTGGCCGCTTCATCGATGAGGTCGATAGCTTTGTCCGGCAGCTTCCGGTCTGTAATATACCGCCGGCTCAGCTTGGCTGCTGCTTCCAGGGCTTCATCGGTTATCTTTATCTTATGATGCGCCTCGTATTTCGGCCGCAGGCCGCGCAGGATCTCCAGCGTTTCGTCCAGGGAAGGTTCATCGACGTAGACCGGCTGGAACCGCCGTTCCAGCGCCTTGTCCTTCTCAATATACTTCCGGTATTCATCGATCGTCGTGGCGCCCACGCATTGCAGTTCGCCGCGGGCGAGCGCCGGCTTCAGCATATTGCTTGCGTCGATGGAACCTTCGGCGGCGCCGGCTCCCACGACGGTGTGAATTTCGTCGATGAAGAGGATCACTTCTCCCTTGGCGGCACGGACCTCGTCCATGACGGCTTTAAGCCTTTCTTCGAACTCACCGCGGAACTTGCTGCCAGCCACGAGAGCGCCCATATCGAGCGCCACAACCCGCCGGCCTTTCAACCGGTCCGGAGCGTCATCCGCCGCTATTTTCAGCGCCAGCCCTTCTGCGATAGCCGTCTTGCCAACGCCGGCGTCCCCGACGATGACCGGATTGTTCTTGGTGCGCCGCGTCAGTATCTGCATGACCCTCTTGATCTCTTCTTCGCGGCCGATGACCGGGTCTATCTTGTCCTCCCGCGCCATTTCCGTGAGGTCGCGGCCGTATTTCTGTAATGAACGGTACTTGCTTTCTGCTTGCTGGTCTTCCACACGATGGCTGCCCCGGAACTTCTGGAGCGCAGCGTAAAACTTTTCCTTGGTCACGCCCTGCGCGAAGAGTATCTTGGCCGAATCTCCCTTTTCATCATCCAGAATGGCGATGAGCAGGTGCTCGGTGCTGATGAAATCGTCCTTGAGCCGCTGGGCTTCCTGGTCCGCCGTCTGCATCATCTGGGCTACACGTGGCGTGGCATAGATTTGCCCTGTTTGATACTCCACTTTGGGTGCTTTTTGCAGCACCTCGTCCACCTGGTCCCTGGCAGTCTCGATGTTCACACCCATTTCCTTGAGTATCTGGCCTACCAGTCCCTCACGCTGGGTGAGTAAAGCCATGAAGATATGCTCGACGTCCCACTGGCTGTGTTTGAACTGCATCGCCATCTGCTGGGACGATTGTATCGCCTGTTGTGCCTGTTCGGTAAAACGTTCTTGTCTCATATTTCTCTGTTCCTCCGGTCCTGTAATTCCTTCCGCGCCTTATCCAGCTCCTGCTGCAATTCCTCCATTCGTTCCACCATTCTCAGAATGACCTCGACGCCGGGGAGGTTGATGCCCATATCGTCCACGAGGGCTTTCACCCGCTGCAGCAGCGCGATGTCCCTGTCCGAATAAAGACGGATGTTCCCTCTGGACCGGTGCGGCGAAATAATGCCTACTTTCTCATAATAACGCAGCGTGTGCGTCTGCATGTCCAGCATGCGTGCCGCGATGCTGATGACGTAACGCGGTTCCGAGTCCATGTTCTCTTTGCTCATATACAGACCTCACCCCTCGTCAAGACTGCCTGATTCGACTTAATTGCCGGAACAGCTCTTTTTCTTTCTCCGTGAGGTTCTCCGGCAGCACTACATTTACCTTCGCCAGGAGATCGCCGCGGGTCGTTTTACCCAGGTGCGGCATGCCCTGCCCGGTCAAACGGAAAACTTTGCCGTTCTGTGTTTCCGGCGGTACTCGGAGTGCCAGTTTACCCTTGAGCCCCGGCACCTGGACTTCTCCGCCGAGTACGGCAGTCGTCAGTGGGACGGGAACGTTGACATGCAGGTTATCTCCGTGCCGTTCCAGTTGTGCATGCGGTCTCACGGATACTTTCAAAAACAGGTCTCCCGCCTGACCGCCGCTGAA
The DNA here is from genome assembly GCA_964589285.1 of uncultured Dehalococcoidaceae bacterium. Classification (GTDB taxonomy): domain Bacteria; phylum Chloroflexota; class Dehalococcoidia; order Dehalococcoidales; family RBG-16-60-22; genus DAOUEG01. The sequence continues at coordinate 3,250 of CAZPSP010000030.1, forward strand.
ACTCGGCTGGCCCTGTCCGGCTACCCGTACCCGGGAACCGGTCTGCACACCCGCCGGGATTTTGACTTCCAGCCGCTTGACTCCAGCCACAAAACCCGCGCCCCGGCACACGGAACAGGCCATGTTCTGTATGTGGCCGGTACCCTTGCACGTCGAGCAGGGTTCTTCCGCCTGGAGACTGACGGTGCGGGTCGTGCCGGTGGCTGCTTCTTCCAGTGTCACCTCTACTTCTGTTTCCAGGTCCTGGCCGCGCCGCGGCTGGGCCCTCCGGGTATATCCTCCCATGCGTCCGCCGAACAACTCGTCGAAGATGCTGTCCATCCCGCCGATATCGCCGCCGAAGTGAAAGGTTTCGCCGCCGGGCGCGCCGTATTGCTGGTACTGGGCTTGCTGGCGTTGCGCTTCTTCGAACTGATCCGCGTACTGCCACTTATCGCCGTACTTATCGTATTTTTTTCGTTTCTCGGGATCTGAAAGGACTTCGTACGCCTGGTTGACTTCCTTGAATTTTGCCTCGGCCGTTGTATCGCCGGGGTTCACGTCCGGATGGTGCTTGCGTGCCAGACGCCGGTAGGCCTGCTTGATCTCTTTTTCAGTGGCCCCCTTTTTTAATCCCAGTATTTCGTAGTAGTCCTTAGAAGCCATATCATTACTCCATGTTTGCCCACTAACAGTATAACGAGCATAAGCAAACGTGTCAATTCAGATTGAGAAAAGTTAATACCACAATATTAAGTATCTACTTATTTCGCTCCTGTGTATGTGAGTTTGGTCTCATTATGAGCAGCATTCCGGTTTTCTTTTTTCAGAGATTGAATGGGCGATTTTTGCACCTTGCGGTTGTTGACAAGCTGTCTGATGTACGTATAATGTGGTGATGAGGTGCTGATATGCCGGATTGTCCGAATTGCGGAAGACTAACGATGCGTACCAAAGACTGGGTCTGCCAGTACTGCGGTTATCCTTTGCTGTCCAAGGCTTACAAAGCCCTGGACAAAACCTATAAGGAACTCCAGGAAGAAGAAAAGGCAAAATGGAAATTCGTGGTACCCGAGCCCACCGGATATGATTTACAAGAAGAGGTAACGGCCTCGGAAACGCGTACCACCCCGGCGGCGGAAACCGTGCCGGCTCCAGAACCCGAGGCCGCTGTTACGCCGCAACAACCGCCATCGCCTGAAACCGAGCCGGAACCTGAGCCAGAACCGGAACCGATGATCACGCCTCCCCCGGATTCCTATCCGGAACCGTCACATGAACTCGAACCGGGTCCGACTCCACAGGAAGCGCCGATAGTTGAAGAACCGAAGCCGCAACCCATCATTACCCCGCCGCCCGCGTCCGTTGCTCCTCCCGCCCCGGAACCCGGAACCGGGCAGCAACCGGGACCGGAAGTTGCCCCGGAAGCCCCTGCTGATGCCCCTGCGCCGCCGCTGGAAGACATCGGCAATGGCACGCGGTTGACCGTCGACCAGTTGAACGAGCTGTTTTCCGGAGACCGGAAAGCCGCCGGGGCCGCCCTCCAGGGCAAGTCTATCATCGTACGCGGCCAGGTCTCCAAGGTATTTGTGCGCGACCATATCGATGTCCGTTACATCATCCTGGAAAGCCTGACGAAAAAGGGCTCCTGGAGCGTCCGCTGCGTCTTCGATAAGTCCGCCGTGCCCCAGTTGATACGCCTCAATGAAGGCAACGAGGTCACCGTCCGCGGTTATTACGATGGCTTCAGCAAGAACGTCATTCTTAAAGACTGCGAATTGGTCTAGAAAGAAGTCGATTTACCGGAGAGCAGGCGAGCGCGACATGCCGGGAAACTATCGGGGTATCTGATGGCTTCCAACTCCGGGCATTAAGGCAGTTCCCGAACTATGGCCAGCAGCTTGTAGAGCACGCGTGCTGTGGCGCCCCAGATAATGTGTCCCTTGTAATCGTACGAGTATGAGGGAATGGTCTTTCCTTCTAGTTCTTCTGTATCCAGCGTCAGACAGCGTTCATCGAGCAGGAAATCCAGCGGCACGGTGATGACGCTGTCCACTTCCCACTCATTCAAGGTAAAGACGTACGGCCACGGAATGAACCCTACGAACGGCGTCATGACGAAGTTGGACGTGGTGGTGACCTCGTCATCCAACTCCCCGAGTATCTCCACGTCCTCCGGGCGCAGCCCTATCTCCTCGTTGCTTTCCCGGAGGGCCGTTTCCAGGAAACTGTCGTCCGTGAGTTCCCTGGCTCCGCCGGGGAACGAGTACTGGCCCTTATGAGTCGAAACCAGTTCCGTCCGCTTGATGAAAACGATATGGTTCCTCCCGCTGCTTTCATAGAGCGGGATCAGCACCGCCGCCGGAATGCGGTCACGGCGTTCGATGGTTACTTTGGTACGCGCGGCGAGTGCCCGTTTCAATTCCCTTTTCATTACTTGTATAGTACGGTGTGGCCCGGCCAATTACAAGCTCCTCCATTGAGACCGGCAAGCTGTAATCACCTGTCTATTGTATAATGAAGATAGTGCCCCCGGAAGGAGACGCCTCATGGATTTTTCACTCACCGAACAGGAAAATATGCTCCGGAACATGGCTCGTGACTTCGCTCAGAAAGAGGTCGCCCCGCGCGCCGCGGCAATAGACCGGAGCAATGAAGTCCCGCTGGACCTCGCCTCTCGTTTTGCCGATCTCGGTTTCCGCGGCCTGCCCTACCCTGCCGCCTATGGCGGCGGAGACGCGGGCTACCTGGGGTTCCTGCTTGCCCTGGAACAGGTATGTGAAGCATCCGTCTCCGCCGGAGCGGTCATGGCCGTGAATAATGTTCCCCAGGAAGGTATTTACCGGTTCGGGACCGAGGAGCAGAAGAAGCGGCTTCTCGCGCCGCTGGCCGGCGGCAGGGAACTCGGCGGGATCGGTTTCACCGAGCCGGATACCGGCTCGGACCCTAGGATGATCAAGACTGTTTGCCGCCCTCACCGGGACGGCTGGCTCGTTACCGGGCAGAAAATGTTCATGTCCCTGGCGCCGGTCCTGAATAAAGTGCTGCTCTTTACCGCCCGCTCTGACGGCGAAGGCCTGAACTGCTTCATCGCGGAACCTGCAACCCCCGGCTTCGCGGTCCAGGAGGTCCTGGAGACCATGGGCATCCGCGGCATGGGCGCATCCATCGTCAATATCGACGATCTCTACGTGCCCCGGGAGAACCTCCTCGGTGAAGAGGGCAAGGGCTTTGCCATCCTCCTGGAAGCCATCAGCGTGGAACGCATGAGCGTCGCCATGCAGGCCGTGGCCGTCGCTCAGGCGGCCCTCGATGCCTCTCTGGGCTATGCAAAGCAAAGGATAGCCCAGGGAAAGCCTATCGCCAGGATGCAGGCCATCCAGCAAATGCTGGCCGATATGGCCGGGAAGATTGAGGCAGCCCGCTGGCTGGTCTATCGGGTCGGGTTCCTGCGGGACCGGGACCGGAACATCCAGTACGAATCATCCATGGCCAAGACGTTCGCTTCGTCGGTGGCCGTAGAAGTCACCAGCCTCGCCATGCAGGTCCATGGTTCATTCGGGACGATGAAGTCACTGCCGGTCGAACGTTTCTACCGGGACGCCAAGATGACGGAAATATACGTCGGCAGCTCGGAGGTCCATCGTTCGATTGTCGCGGCTAATCTGGTACGCTGAATCCCGGCTGCCGGATCTGGAACGGGACCACGCGCTTTTCCCGCATGAAAACGGCGTAGACCGCCATACCGGACAGGCAAACCGCCGCCGAGAGAACGATAGCCGGGAAATAACTCCCTGAGACGTCATAAATCCACCCGCCGGCAAACGGCCCGACAATTCCGGCAATTCCGTATCCGAGCGAGATGATCGGGTAGATATAGCTGACCTGGCTGACGCCGTATTTGTGTGAAACATCCGAAGCATATATGACGAAGTTAGCCCCGAAGAAAAGCCCGATGATACAACAGAGCCCGATAAAACCCGCGGCCCCGGGCAGCGCCACCGGAAGAAGCAGCATGAGAAAGGCCAGCACCGAAAGCGCGGTTACCACGGAACGCATGCCGCCGATACGGTCGAAGATATACCCCCAGACGATCCTGCCGGAGGCGTTGCCAATGGAAACGAGCACGATGGCGATGCCGATCGTGCCCGCGTCAGATCCATAAGACAGGGCCAGCGGTTTCAGATTACCGATGAGCATCATACCGGAAAAAGAACCGGCAAAGAAGACGAATATGAGCACCCAGAACCTGCGGTCCCTGACCAGGTGCCTGAGGGGCAGAGGATTTTCCGTTTTTACACCGGGCTGGTTACGGGCTTGAGCTACAAGCAAGGCGCAACCCAGGAACAGGACTCCGTAAATGATGCCGACAAACCGGAATATGGTCAATACTTCCATCCCCCGGTTGAGGAACGGTTGTGCGGCCTGGGACAGCAATATGGCTCCGCTGCCAAACCCGGCCACCGCTACGCCGGTGGCCAGTCCCCGGTGAGACGGATACCATTTGACCAGGTTGGAAAGCACGGTAATATAGGCGAACCCCATACCGGCGCCGGAAAGAACGCTGATGCCGAGGATTACCAGCCACAGGTTTCCGCCGGAGTAGGATGCTACCACGTAACCTGAACTGAACAGCAAAGCCCCGATGGACGCGGTCATTTTCACCCCGAGGCGCCGGCCTATCCTGCCGGAAAAGATGCTCGTGGTGGAAAAACAGACGATGATAAGTCCGAAAATAAGCTGCGTCTGTGCCGTAGTGAAACCGTGCTCGCGGGACAGCGGCGGTACAAAGATGCTCCAGGCGTACACGGAGCCGGCGCTGCACATGACCAGGAACGAAGCGAGCAAATTGACGATATGACGCCGTAGATGAACCCGTGTTTCAATTGCGGCATCGGATGTATCTTGCGGCACACTTTGCGGGGAACATCGGCGCATAAAGAGACCTCAATTGGCGTATTGAACAGTGATGTACTTATTATACAAGATATTGCGTATTAATTCAAGCTGACTGGTTACTCATTTTGAAGGTTTGCGTATTTTCAGGAGGTCTAACCAGAAACCATCGTCTTATGGCTGCTGCGGCCGGAAAATTTGACCATCAGGTATTGAGTAACTGTATCTTTAAGAAAAATGGTTAGACCGGTCATACCGGAGGGTTTGGTATGACCGGTCTATAGTTGAGTAGCCGCGTGTAAAGGAAAGGTTTCAAGTAGCATTTTCTAGCTACTTTTCCATTATACGATAAAGTAGTTCCATTTTTCTACTGTTTTCCCAGGCTGTCATCGTTTTTTGACAGAACCCAGCTTTACGGGACGCGGATGGGTTCTGTATCCAACCAAAAACCGCCCGTGTCCGGGCAGCCTTTGCTGACACAACACATGATACGCAAAGAACAATTAGTACTCGTTGCCGGATGTCCGTCCGTAGTCCCCTTTATCGCTGGCGGTCCAGAAGAAGAACGGGCGATCGATGCGTTTGAAGATGAGCGGCAGGTGCTTCATGTTAGCCGGTACGAAGATCAGACAACTGTAATCGATGATATACTTTTCATCTTCCAGCCACAGTTCGATTTCACCGCCGAGGTCCCGTGGATTGCTGGTATCGGTACCGAGAAATCCTAGCGTCTCTCCGAAGTCGTGCGTATGCGCGATCTCGGTCTGCATCCCGCCGTCACCGTGAATGGATTGCATCAGGTGAACGTCCGTATAAAAGCCGCCCGGAAGTACCTGATTGTCCAGATGGAACATGTAGGTGCTCTCGAAGAAGTTGCCCTTCTCTCGCTGCTCCTGGATGGTCCTCGGGGTCGGCATTTTAGCCAGGCGGTCCAGGTATTCCTTCGTCGGTTCCTTGAGGATATACTTTTCGTACTTGTTTTCCGGCATGCTGCACCTCTTTCTTCATAGTTTAATAGCAAAGTTGAAAGGCGGCGGTGAGGTATTGCTCCGGTGCCGCCGCCTTTCTATTCATCTATCGTTACGCGGATTGTTACGCGCGTTTAGTCGTGCGGTTCGATCCAGGTATTCCAGTAGTCCCAGCCGATAGGTCCGGCAGCCAGGGGCAGCGACATGTCCTTGACCCAGTTCTGGCGCACGGAGATAGCCTCGGCATCCCAGAGCGGGATGAAGGAACAATTGTCAAACAGCCACTGGACTATTTCACGGGCTTTGGCGTTTTCTTCTTCACCCAGAGGCAGCGCGAAGTATTCCTGGCAGAGAGCTTCGAGTTCAGGAGTACGATACAGGCTGTCCCAGTAGATGCCGTCGGACCAGTTCGGGGCCTCCGGAGTGCGGAAGTAACGGTTCACATCGATGCCGTAGAGTTCGGTGAAGGCCATCGGTGATTCGAGGAGGCCTTCCGGCCAGCCATTGGTCTCGAGGTCGATCCATTCGTTGATGCTGACGGTCTGGATCTCAGCATCGATGCCGACAACGGCAAGGTCGGCCTGGATGAGCGGAAGTTCGTCACCGGCGAGGTTGGTGCCGCAGATGAGCTTGGTCTTGAAGCCGTTTCCATAGCCGGCTTCCTCTAGGAGTTCCTTAGCCTTTTCCACGTCGTAGACACGGCCCTCAAAATTCGGATCGAAGGCAGGCTGTGAACCGCCGGCCATCTGGTACCAGGCATGGTAGTAACCCTGGCCTACGGTCTGAGCAAGTTTTTCCTTGTTGATCGCGTATTCGGCCGCCATGCGGACCTTGACGTTGGCAAAGGGAGACTCGGGGTTGGAAACGGAAGGAACCAGAGCGATGGAAAGACCGCCGGGCCGGGAGGTCACGGCGAAGCCCCTTTCCTTGAGCTGGTTGGCGGTGCGTCCGCCGCCGGCGATGGAGCCGAGAATATCGGCTTCACCGTTTTCGAAAGCAAGGCGAGCGGTGGTGCCGTCAACGATGATCATGAACGTCACCGCGTCAAGGTAGGGTTTCTTGCCCCAGTAGTTATCGTTGCGAACGAAGGTCAGATGGTCGTTCTCGACATATTCCTTGAACTTGAACGGGCCGGCGCCGACCGGGTTGAAGTCCACGAACTCTTCGGTATTGGATTCGACGTAGTCTTTCGGGATCATCATGCCGAGTGTGCCGCGAAGGTTCGTGAACCAGGTATTATCGAACGCTTTGGTAACGATCTGGATCTGGTAATCACCGGTCTTGCTGACCGATTCCATGTTGGCGGTGCCGAGGCCGCCGGATTCCATGCGTTTCTGGAGGTTCCACAGAGCGACATCGGCATTGAAGTCGCTGCCGTCATGGAATTTGACACCCTGACGAAGGTTCATCGTCACGGTAAGCATGTCATCGGAAAACTCCCAGGATTCGGCCAGAAGCGGTGTGGCCTGGCCGGTGGCATCCGCCATGATAAGGGCTTCGGTAACAGCAGCCATGTAAAGCTGTGAACCGCCCATCTTGTCCGGATTACCGAGTGAGCCGGTAGGAGCCTGGTCAACGATATAGCGGAGGGTTCCGCCGGATACCGGGCCTCCGGCAGAAGTCGAGGTTGTCGTTGTGGTGGTTGCCGTCGTGGTCGCGGTCGTGGTAGCTGAAGTAGAAGTGGCGGAGCTGGTCGTGGTGGTCGTGGAGGAAGGCTGGGTGGTAGTGGTTTCATCGCCGCCGCAGCCGGTCACGATCAGAACCATGGATATTAGGATTGCGAAAATCAACAGTCCTGCTTTGCGCATTAGTTTCTCCTTTTTTAGTTTAACGAGTTCGTTTATATTAATAGATTGACACGCCTTCTTGTAATCTAATCTAATCACCTCCTTTATAATGGCGGAGTTACATTCGTGTAAACCGCCGGTCAATCATGGATTCCCCCACTCTCTGGGGCAGGACCCGGGACATTCCGGCGGCGGTCTATATTCCGGTCACAGAGTTCCCCTCAGTCTTGGATCGAGCGCGTCGCGGAGTCCGTCGCCGACCATATTGAAGGCAAAGACCAGCAGCATGATGGCGATACCCGGGACAAGTGACAGCAGCGGGGCCTCGAGCAGATACTTGTAGCCATTGTTTACCATGCCTCCCCATGTAGCCGTCGGCTGGCTGATACCCAGACCGAGGAAGCTCAGACCGGCCTCGGCCAGGATGGCCGCGCCCAGCATCATGGTCATCATGACGATGACGGGCGCCAGACAGTTCGGAAGGATATGGCGGAACATGATCCGCGCGTTGCTGCAGCCGATCAGCCGGCCCGCCATGACATAGTCATTCTGTTTAACCGATATCACCTGTCCGCAGACCATACGGGCATACGAAGCCATCATACCGATGCCGAGAGCAAGGATAAGGTTGATTACGCCGCTGCCGAGTATGGCTGACATCAGAATCATGAGCATTATCATCGGGAACGCCATGAAGGCATCGATGAATCTCATGATGGTTGCATTAACCATCCCCCCGGAATAACCGGCAATAAGACCGAGTGTTATTCCCAGTCCGGCGGCTATAACCACGGAACCGATGCCGATCATCATGGAAGTGCGCGCGCCGTAAATCATCCGGCTGAAGTAATCACGGCCGATGGTATCAGTCCCCAGAAGATGTTCCCAGGAGGGCGCTTCGAGAAGATCACCGGCATATGTCTGGTTCGGATCATACGGCACCAGTACGGGCGCAAATATCGCGGCGACGGCATTAAGGATGATGATGATAAGACCGACGATGACGATTTTGCGGCCCATGAAGGTCTTCATGAAATGCCGGAATGCATTTATGCGCGGCGGCGCTTCCGAGAAGCTCAGGCCAGCACCGATTGCATTGTTATCCATATTCTTCAATTCCTTATGAGTAAGTAACCCGTGGGTCGAGCCAGCCGTATGAAATGTCGACCACCAGGTTAGAAAGGACGATCATGACGGCGCTGATGAGCACGATGGCCTGGACCACCGCGAAATCAAGGCTGAACACTGAGTCGACCATCAATCTCCCCATGCCGGAGATATTGAAGACCTGTTCGATGATGACCGAGCCGCCGAGCAATGTCGGAACACCCATGCCAACTAAAGTAGCGAGCGGAATGAAACCGTTTTTCATGACATGCTTCATGATCACCGTACGTTCCGTGAGCCCCTTGGACCAGGCGGTACGGACATAGTCCTGCCGGACCACCTCCAGCATGACGGACCTGGTCTGGCGGGCCATACCGCCCAGGGGGTAAATGGCCAGGCAGATGACCGGCATAATGGACATCTGGATACTCTTGACAAAATCCGTCGCCGGCCAGACAAAACCATGCGTGGGCAGCCAGCTGAGCTGTAGTGAAAACAGGTATATCATCAGGATGGCCAGCCAGAACGTAGGGACCGTGATCCCGATGTTGGCCAGGAAAGTAACGAAGAAGTCGATGACCTTGCCCCGCCTGATGGCGCACAGCATACCGGCCCCGACGCCCAGGATGTTTCCAATTACGAAAGAGATAACGCCGAGATACAGCGTTACCGGCAATGTATTGGCTATCAATGTGCCCACGGATTTTCTATACGTCAATGAAAAGCCAAGGTCCCCCGTTACGGAGTCCTTCACCCAGTTGAAGTACTGAACGAATATGGGATCGTTAAGGCCGAATTCCTGACGGAGATTTTCAATCTGTTCTGCTGAATAGGAATACAGTTCATTCTGGTTCAAATAGAACAGGATCGGGTCTCCCGGCATCATTCTCATCACCAGAAAAACAAGCGCCGTGACGATGATGACAATCAGGACCGCCTGTAACAATCGCCGTAAGATATATGCACCCATGGTATCTCCAATGTTCCCCGGGGTCCGTAGTCAATCCAGGTTATTCGGGAGCTCCCGCCTTGGCGGTTTCCGGTTTTTTGCCGGCAGCGATAAAGTGTGCCGGTTCGCCGGTAGGCCAGTAGTGCCCGAACAGGAACGGCCGTTCGAGTTCCCTTACGTAGATGGGGCAATGTACGACCCCGGCGGGGAAGCGCACCAGGCAGGACTCGGTGATAGTGTACTTTTCCCAGGACTCTTCAAAGGCTATTTCCACGGTGGCGCCCAGGTTCTTCATATCACGCGGGTCTGACGAGACGAAATACAGCGTTTCGTCCGCGGTGTGATAATGAGGTCCTTCCATGAACATACCGGTCCTCATTATGTAGTAGACGGCGAAGTTCGGACGCGCGCCGTCGATATCATCAAAAAACTCAAAATTAGGCACCATATACGGGCTGTTCTGGGGGTCGAAGGGGCGGTGTTCGGTGCGCAGGTCCTGGGTCAGGAGATGCCCGTATTTACCAGGGAATTCGATCTTCTTTTCCTTTTTCTCGGACATTTCCTTATTTACCTCCCTGCTTTTTTTCCGGGCCTTCCCACTTCGGGGTCAGGGTAAAGCTGAACAGCCAGGCCGTCTCTTCCGGCTGGCGGATGAGCCGGTGCTGTATAGGGGTCCCTCCGGGGATATATACCATCGTGGCTTTATCCAGCCGGTGAGCTTCTTTTTCTTCGCCGAGTATCACTTCCAGTTCACCGCCGGTTTTTTCGAGTTCCAATGGCTTGCCGCCGACCAGCATTTCAACACGGTCTGCGGTCACCTTTTCCGGCAGGTTTCCGGGTACCGTACTTTCACTGACGGGAGCGACCCGGAAGGTAAAATCGTAACCACGTGAATCCTTGTCCTTTAGCTCGAATATCTGGAATTCTCCGGCCTGAATGATGTCCGGTTTGAGGATACAATGATCGTACTTTCTCCTTGTCATCTTTCACCTCGTTTTTTTCACAGTTGCCTATATGGGGTTACCCAGTTTGATAATGGGAATTCGACCAGAGCCGGTGGCGGAAATATGATTAAAGACCCAAAAATGGAACCTAAATTTCTGACACATGGAAAACAAGTTCAAAAAAAATCTTACCATGTGGAGTGTCTCGTGTCAAATCAGGTTCTATCTAAAGAACCTGCTGTCAGAGCCCGGACATCCAGTCCGTCACGGCGGACACTATCTCTTGCGGGCGGTCGCATACAGCATCGGGAGCAGGTTCATCGAATTCCCGCCGGCTTCCGTAGCCGTAGGTAACCCCTATTGTTTTCAAGCCGTTGGTCCTACCTGCGATAACGTCCCGCGCCCGGTCCCCTATCATGACCGTTTTTCCCGGGACCAGCGAATGCCGTTCCAGGACATGTTCGATGAGTTCGGCTTTATCATCGAAGCTGCCGTCCGGTCCGGCCCCGTATATGCCGCTGAACCGATGGTCCGGGAGAAAGTGAGCGGCTATCCTCTCCGCATAAGCCGTGAGCTTGGTGGTGACAATGAAAAGCTGGAGACCATCCTTATGTAAAGTGTCCAGCATATCCGCTATGCCCGGGTAAACCCTGTTTTCCAGAATGCCTATCGTGCCGTATCTTTCCCGGAACAGCTTCACCGCCTCTTCAATTATCTCAGGATCGGATTGCCCGAGCAGTTGAGCCAGGCCCGCCCGTAATGGAGGACCGATGAGGCTTTCATTAATGGAACCGGCGGGTACGGTACGGCCCATTCGCTCCAGGGCATGGACGATGCAGCGTTTTATTTCTTCCGCGGGGTCCGTCAGCGTTCCGTCAAGATCAAAGAAGACGGTAGTTCACTTCCACGCTCCCCTTGCGTATTTCTATTATTATGACAGTAGAATGGTATGCGAATCCAGGTATGGAATATGCCATGGGCTCGTATTCCGGCAATGGATTAGAAATTCTCCGGAAAAACCTGTATACTAATGTGAGGCCGCGGGGCGGCGTACCCACGTCATCCCCGGCAGCGGATACATTTTCCTTCCAGAACAGGAGTCAGACCGGGCGGAACAATGAGAACGGTACCGATAGTCCGGAAAAAGCGTTTCACAGTCTGAAGTTCCAGCATATCTCTTTTCCATCCAGCCCGGCGGTAATAAACAGAGAGACAGGTGATGCCCACATGGAAAACTCCCTCCTACCACCGATACGGATTCTCGATCTCACCGAAGGCGGTTGTATGTTGGGCGGTCGTCTCCTCGGCGATGCCGGGGCGGACGTTATCAAAATAGAAAGGCCCGGTGGTTCCGACCCCTGTATTTCCCGCATCTGGCCTTACTACCAGGACTCGGGTGATCCCGAACAAAGTCTGTTCTGGTTCACGTATAACGCCAACAAACGCGGCATAACCCTGGACCTGGAAAAACCTGAAGGCCGGGAAATTTTCAAGAAACTGGCGGCCAAAGCCGATATTGTGATGGAAACGTATGCCCCCGGGTATATGAAAAAGCTGGGTCTCGGTTATGAAGACCTGTGCAAGATCAAGCCGGACATCATTTACTGCGCCATCACCCCGTTCGGGCAGGAAGGGCCCAAAGCCGATTACCCCGCCAGCGCACTGACTATCTGGGCGAGCAGCGGCTACCTCAATGCCTGCGGCGACCCGGACCGGGCGCCGGTCTGGATAAGCATGCCGCAGACCTTCCTCTTCGGCGGCTGCGAGGGCGCCATCGGCAGCCTTATGGCTTACTATCACCGCATGAACACGGGAGAAGGCCAGTTCGTGGATGTCTCTATGCAGGAACCCGCCATCTCCCCCAACATGAATATCCTTCCCATGTGGGACTGCAACGGCCTCGAATTCAAACGGGTCGGCTCGGCTTCCTATGTCGCCGGTACCGGGGTAAAACAGCAGATATACTTTAAATGCCTTGACGGGTACGTCATGATCCTGGCCATCGGCGGTAACGAGCCTTATGTTTCATCCTCCCAGCAATTGGTCCAGTGGATGGATACGGAGGGCATGGCGCCGAGATGGCTGAAAGACCTGGACTGGTGGATCGACTTCAATGCATCCAAGCTGAACCAGGACCTCGCCGATGATGTCGGCGCCGCCATCGAGGCATTCACCATGACCAAGACGAAAGACGAACTCTACAACAAGGGCGCCTTTGACTACACGATCCTCATCGCACCGGTTTCCACGACCAAGGACATTTCGGAAGACCTCCAGCTCGAAGCCCGTCACTTCTGGGTAGAGATACCCCATCCTGAACTGGGAAGGAAGATCCCCTACTGCGGCCCCTTTATCCAGTTGAGCGAAACACCCATCAAGTACCGCCGCCGCGCCCCGCTGATCGGCGAACATAACAAAGAAATACTTGGCGGAGAACTGGGTCTCCCGGACGCCGAACTGGCGTTGCTTCACGAAAAGGGCGTAATCTAGGAACGGAGCCGAAAATGGATAATAAGAAACTCTTTGAAGGCCTGAAAATAGCCGAGTTCGCCTGGGTGGTGGTCGGACCTTCGACCTCGCGCTACTTCGCGGAACACGGCGCTACCGTCGTCAAGATAGAATCCCATAAACGTCTGGACACCAACCGGGTCAACAGCCCCTTCGCGAATAACACGCCGACGCCGGACAGCAGCATGTTCTACGGGCGCCATAACCCCAATAAATACAGCGTCAGCATAGACATGAAAAGCCCCAGCGGCAAGGAACTGGCCTGGAAACTCATCAAATGGGCGGACATCGTCACCGAATCTTTTTCTCCGGGCACCATGGAAAAATGGGGCATGGGCTATGAAGACGTCAGGAAAGTACGCCCGGACATCATTTACTTCAGTTCCAGCATGCAGGGAAGGGGCGGGCCCCATTCCAGCTATGCCGGCTACGGTCAGAATGCCTGCAACTTCAGCGGTTACACGGAACTCAGCGGCTGGCCGGACCGCAAACCCTGCGCCCCCTACGGCGCCTATACGGATTATGTCTGCTGCCGCTTTGCCGCCTTTGCCCTGACGGCGGCTTTGATCCATAAGAAATTGACCGGCAAGGGGCAGTACGTCGAGCAGTCACAATTCGAATCATCCGTTCATTTTCTCATGCAGGCGATCATGGATTACCAGGTCAACGGCAATATCCAGACCCGGATGGGCAACCGTACTCCCATTACCGCGCCGCACGGCGTGTTCCAATGCCAGGGTGATGACTGCTGGATAGCCATCAGCGCTATGTCCGATGAAGAATGGCAGCACCTGTGCCAGGCTATCGGCGATCCGGGGCTGGTGAAACAGCCTAAATTCGCCACCAAACAGGCCCGCAAACAAAATGAAGATGAACTGGATGCCATTATCACCAAGTGGACGCTCGAGCATACCCGCGAGGAAGCTGAGAAAATCCTGATCGAAGCCGATGTCCCCGCCCACATCGTTTCCAAACCTTCAGATGTCTATCGCGATCCCCAGCTTGCCGCCCGCAACTACTGGAACCCCTTGCAGCACGAGGTCATGGGCGTACAGAAATTCGAGCCCCAGTCCGGGTTCATTTTCTCCAAGACCCCGCGGGAAGTTAACCGGCCGTCGCCGCTCCTCGGCGAGCATAACGAGTACGTCTTCAAGGAACTGCTCGGTATGAGCGACGATGAGATCGCGGACCATATCATCGACGGTTCCATCACCACCTATATGGAAGGCCCGATGGTGACCACCTTCTAAACACCGGAGGACCGGCATTTATCATGACTCGAAGCGGGCGCCGTCTTCCGGCGCCCGCTTTTTTTACGTTCGTTGCTGATGCCGGCGCCCGGCGCCGTAAAAATAGGATTCGCTAAAAGATTAACAATTGCAGCCGGCAAAGAACCCCACCGCCCTTACGATGCTGAATTAATATTACAAAATAACACTTAAATAACACATTTTTTCCAGCATAGTTGACATCTGTTTCCAGTAGTACTAAACTGCCGTTGAGGAAGGACGAATATGGCTTTTTCAACGATACGTCATGTTACCGTGCCGGGACTGCGGATACATCTCAGACGCGGCGACCCCAGCATGCTGTGGCTTAACGGTAAAGACCTTGTTATGGTGAATGATACCGCCGCGGACTTTATCGAGTCCTTCATCGAGGTCATGCGCCGTCATGAGCATGACCTCGACCCGAAGCGCTTCAAGAGAGAAGTAGCGGAACGGATGCGTTTATATTATCCGGACGCTCCGGTAAAGGTCCTGGTCCGGGACTTCGATAACCTGTATCGGTCCTTGCTGGATATCAGCAGCGGCGCCTGTCCTGTCCATGACTTGAACCTGGATACACGCGAGACCGGCCCGGCATCATGGACGGCCCCGCCGAGGATGGACCTGGCGCTGACCTACCGGTGCAACAACGACTGCTCGTTCTGTTATTCCGGAGGCTCCCGGGAGATTACGGAACTTGGCGAGGAAGACTGGATACGCATCATCGATAAACTCTGGAACAACGGCGTGCCCCAGATAGTTTTTACCGGCGGGGAACCTACGCTCCGGGAAGACCTGGTGGAACTCATCGAGAACTCAAAGGAGTTTGTGACCGGCCTCGTTACCAACGGCCGCAACCTGGCCGACCTCGCGAAAAAACTGGATGACGCGGAACTTGACTACATCCAGGTGAGCCTGGAATCTCATATCCCCGGCGTCCACGACAGGATGGTGGGAAGGCAGGGAGCCTGGCAAGAAACGGTGGACGGCATCAGGGCCGCGCTGGACCTTGGCATGTCCGTCCTTACCAATACGACACTCACGCGTGACAACCTGGCGCTGTTTCCGGACATGATCAGGTATGGAGCAAAAATGGGATTGCGGATGATGGCCTGCAATACGCTCATTTGCAGCGGCAAGATCAGACGCGTGGACAAACAGAAACAGGTATCACTGGATGCCCTGAAAGACATCCTCATTTCTGCCGCGGATATTGCGCGGAGCCTGGATATCAAGCTGGAGTGGTATTCCCCCACCTGCTACAAGCAATTCAACCCTGTTGAATTCGGTTTCGGGGCCAAGTGCTGCTCCGCCGCGCAGTACAACATGACCGTGGAGCCGGACGGCTCGGTCATACCCTGCCAGTCATGGTTCCAGGACAAACTGGGCAATCTGACGACCTCTCAATGGCCAGAAATCTGGGAACACCCGGTAGCAAAGGGTTTCCGGGAAAAAGCCTATCTCAAAGGGAGAACGGAATGCGAAAACTGCGAATACCTGCCGCAGTGCTGGGGCGGCTGTCCGCTGGAATACTTGCCCTCGTCTCCATCATCTGCCTCGGACTAAGTCCCTCTCCAGCTTCGGCGGACGATACCGGCACGTACCGGATTAGCGATTACATCGTCACCCTGGAACCGCAGAGCAACGGCCAGGTCAGGCTCACCATGGAACAGGAATGGGAAGTCCTTTCCGGCAGCATCCCCTGGGTCACCGTTGGACTGCCGAACAACAACTACTCCATCGTGGACTACGGCGGCGATGTCCGCACAGCGGCCGCCGCCAACTCCGGCGACTGGTCGGGGGTCAGGCTCGACCTGGATAAAGGTTACGGCCCCGGGGACAGGTTCAACGTCCAATTTACCGTGATGCAGAGGAACCTCATCGAGCGCCTCCCCGATGAGGGCATCTGGCGCATCGATTATACCCCCGGCTGGTACGACCGCGCCGCCATCGGCCACCTGGAGATACGGCTCGTTTCCCCGGTCGATTACCAGTCCTATACACAACTGAGCCCTTCTCCTTCGGTAAGCGGCAACACCCTGACCTGGGAACGTTCCAACCTGGCCGCCGGGCAGCGGTTCAATATCCGGACCGAATCCATGGACGGCACGTTCCTGGACGAAAACGCCGAGGTCGTCACCTCCGGTGGTTTCAACTACGGTATTGTGATCGGTGTCCTCGTCGTGGTCGCTATCCTCCTTCTCCTGCTGTGGGTTGCCAGGAAAGCCCGCCGGGACCAGGAAGCCCGGCGTGTGCAGGCCATCGAACTGGAAATGGCGGAGAACGAGGCAAAGAAGGCCGAGATCGAAAAAGGCTTCGAGAAATATGTAGAGGAAAAGGGGCTGGAACCTGACGACGAAGGCCGGTACTTCGACAAGAAACGCGGCGACTACGTTACCCCCGCCATCTGGGCCGCCCTTATCTCCCACCAATTCTACCGGCCGTACGTCAATCCGGGCACCAACCGGGGCGGAACCGGCAATTCTTGCGTCTCCTGCGCCTGCGTCTCCTGTGCCTGTGCCTGCGCCTGCGCCTGCGCGGGAGGCGGCGCGGCGGGGTGCTCCCGCAAGACCGTTCATGAATGTGCGAAATGCCGGGAGGATGAATCTAAAGCGAGAGATACCCATACGCCAATAGTCCCGTAGGGCGGAGTGAAGCGTAGCGTAACTCCGCCGTTAAAAAATGTCCGGCGCCTTTTAATTTGTTTGTTTCATCCAA
>CAZPSP010000031.1:0-19648 GCA_964589285.1 uncultured Dehalococcoidaceae bacterium
AGCCAAAGGTTACAAGACCAAGGGCTACGATACCATCAATACGGAGAAGGACAGCATCAACCTGGGAGATATCGCCCTGACCAAGTAGGTCACGGTCCAAAACACAAGAAGCAACAGTGAGCGCTGTTGACGGAAAGTGAATAATTACTCACGACTAGTGAAGGCAGTGGCAAAGGCATCTTTGTAGAACTGATCTTGATATCAGGCGCTCAATGCATATGATTGAAACGGAAGAAAAACAATATGACTACACTAAATGAATACAATAACTGCGGAGAAGAGCTTGAGAAATTATTAATGTTGCGGACGTCGCCGGTAGCTGTAAAAATGCTGGAGAAAGAAGAAGATATACCGGATGGAGCCATCAGACCAAAAAAGGATTACGGTTATCATATTGCCCAGTGTCAGGCATTTGCCATGTCGCGGCGAGGACGGAAGGCTACTGTAGCAATGCTGAAGGAAGACAACTGGTGTCCTGCACCGGTATCAGCCTACAGGCTCGTGGAAATCAGAGAAGAGATTAATAGTTATCCGTACATGGTTGAAAGTAAAGAGGCTGCAGATAAATTGAATGCGGCATCTCCCGAATTTGAGTATGGAAAATACATCGGTGTTGTTTCAGCACCCCTAAAGATGGCTAATTTTGAGCCTGATTTGGTACTCGTGTATTCTAACGCAACCCAATTGAGAAGTATGTTGCTCGCAGTCAAATATAAAGAGGGGATATTGGTCAATTCAGAATTCGATCCTCTCCGATCTTGTGTTTTCTCAATAATACCTGTCCTACAAAACGGTAATTACCGGATCACGCTACCGGACACCGGCGAACAATACCGAACAATGTGCGGAGAAGATGAAATAATATTTTCGATTCCGAAGGACAAAATTAGTAACGTGGTATCAGGGCTCAGACATTTTGAAGAAATGACTCACGATCATGTTCATCGTTATACCCATCTTGACTTCGATATGAGACCCGATTTTCCGCAGCCGGGGAACTATGTGGAGATGTTTAAAAAATGGGGTATAGAGTGAGACGTGCAGGAGAGAACATCGGCACCATTTGTTTTCACTACAAGTTAGGAATACCAGTGGGAATAATATATTAGTTCAATTTTGAAAAAAGACTATACGCAGACTCTGAACGGCGAAGCTATCCACGTTGGGAAGTCATGTCGATGTTCCTTTTCAAGTTGATTCACCGTGCGATTTATCCCGCCGGGAAGAGGCTTCTTTTTGCCCCCGCGCCTCTGCAGATATTTCATGTACTACCTTTTCTGCTTCTGGTTTTTTTTTATGTGATTTTCGATATTCTTCGATGAATCGCCGTCCTACCGCCCTTTTTGGCAGGGTGAACAACTATCCCATTTACTATTGCCGGTTTATGTTTCCGATCACCACAATAGAAGTGGTATTGAGAGATAGAAACTGTTGAGTTGATAGTGAAGACCGCATTACGGATCGTCTCCAGGTATTTTTTCATTTTAGTTGGGATATTGTGCGTTCTCATCATGGGGCTGAGGTTTATCGGCGGTTTATCTGTAACCGAGCTGAGATTTTCAACGCAGTTTTCGGCGGATATGAAGGATTTATCGACGAAACCTTACCTGCTCGATGATTTTGATAGGTATCAGGAAACTCAGAAAGTAGACCTGGCAGGACTCAATGATCTTTCCGCCTATTCGTCCAAAGGCATGATTATAGCCTGGGCTGACGTTGAGGACTATTCCAAGATAAAGTCCATCGACCTTCTGTTTTCCGATGACTCAACAAGCCATAGTATCAAAGGCATCGATAACAAACCTGAGTTGTACAGGACCATGAACGGTCTCTGGACCGATGATGAATTCGTAGATTACGAGTTTAACTGTAATCAGGAAAATTCGGTATGGCGTGACTGGATGCTGCAGGACGGAGAAAATATGGTCTTCTGGGAATGGAATACTCCGATCCCTGTCGATATGAAAGCCGTAAAGATTTCCACCAGCTATCCCGTGAGAGATGCCTGTATACTGCATGGTTTTTGCAAGTATGAAACCCCGACCGGCGGCACGTGGATACCTCCGCACGGTTTGATCCAGTATGGGTTCCATTGTATTGAGGACGGCTCGCTGTTAATGAAGAATGTCAGGAGCACCCAGATGGTGACGAACGGTGACCATACCAGGGTCATCTCGAATACAAAAGGTACTCCGCGTGACTTCATCATGAGGGTATGGTTTACTCCTGAAAACCTGCCGGAGACTCCGGTCAGTAACGACTATATACGATTGGCCTGGGATTTCGAGCCGGAATGGGATGCAGGACACGACCAGACTCTGGTTTATATTTCGTGCGAATATGGCTACCTTGGCATGCAGAGGGTCTATCCGGTCATTCGGCAAAAGGAACAAGGGTATGAAAATTCTCCCAAAGCATCCTTCAAACTGAAGAACAATCAGGAGTACGAAATCTCCGTCGAAGTCCGGGGGCAGACAGCCCGGGCGGCCATATACGAAAGGAAGTTCGGGCTGAATTGGAAGAAAGCTTCGGTTACCTATACTTTTACAACGCCCAGGCCCGCCGAATCCTATCCGTTCTCGATCGAAGCTACCGGCAATCCCAACCTGAAAGTCGATCTCTTTGAGGTAAGGGAGATCATTGAATAAACAGATGTAAAAGCAGGATCCTTTCAGGGAAATTATAAGGTCGTCCAACACAAAAACCCTATTAGTCGTCGTACGAAAGTGTGATTTATTCTTCACCCTGATGATTGTATAGTAAGGTAAACCATTGAATAATCCGGAGTCAGGATGAGGCGTTGGGCAGCGAATTTTTTCTCTTTTCCCGATAAACATAAAAGTCTGCAACTGTTTAAGATATCGGCTGTTCTATTTCCGGCCCTGGTAATATTTCTCCTCAATTATTTCCGTGACACTTATTTTACTCAAATAAATACCCTATACTGGAGCTTACTGCTTTCCCTGGTCGCCGTCATCCTATCGGCCCTGTTCCTGGGGGTCCTTTTCATTGTCGATAATCGTGTCCAGCGAGCGGATACCCGCCGTGCCCGTGAACTGGCAACCCTGAATGACCTTTCCCAAACACTGGATAAATTCCATACCATGACGGCGCTTCTTCATCCGGCCATGGAAAAACTGCGTCAGATCACTGATTCAGATATCCTTGAATTGTACCTGGCAGGCCAGCAAAGCCGGGAATTGGGCCATGCGGTGCATCTCGGTACACCGGAAGACTCTTCCGCCGCTGAGCTGCAAACGCAACTCCAGGAACGTCTGGAAGAAGATTACGTACGTTTGAGTAAACAGGTATTAGTCGGGGAGGTGGATCTCCTGCCCGAAGGAAATATCCCGGTCCTGGAAAGAGGCGGGATAAAGTCGATGGCCATCGTACCTTTAAAGGCCATAAGTGACGTTGTCGGGATCGTTTTTCTTTTCAGCCGGAGCCGGGACCGTTACCAACCCGATGAATCCCGTTTTCTCCTCGATATCGGCAGCCGGATCGCTGTTGCCATCGAGAGGGCCCGGCTGTATGAAAAAGTCCAGGCTGTGGCGGTCTTGGAAGAAAGAGAGCGCATTTCCGCCGAACTCCATGACGGGCTGGCTCAAGTCCTGGGTTATGTTATCACCAAAAGTCAGGCTACACGGCAGCTCTTGAGAAAAATGAGCGAGGCTAATGATTACCTGGTAGAACTGGAAAACGTGGCCCAGGAAGTATATACCGATACCCGTGAGGCGATCCTGGGCCTGAGGACGGCGGTCTCCGGGAACCGCAGTATGGTATCTGCAATAAGAGAATATGCTCTCCGGTTCAACCAGATGCACAATATCAGGATCGAACTCGTAACCGGGGAGAACATCATTCCTTCTCTGCCTCCCCAAGTAGAGCTCCAGGTGATCAGGATTGTCCAGGAAGCCTTATCCAACATCAGAAAACATGCCAGAGCGACCCACGCAATCATAAAATTAAACGCTGGTGAAGGTGCAGTTACTATCGCGGTTGAAGATGACGGAAAAGGATTCGTGTTGGAAAAGGGAGGGCAGGGGGACTGGACGAAATTCGGTATTCGCAACATGAAGGAACGTGCGGAAAGTATCAACGGGATACTCTCCATCGAGTCCGCGCTCGATAAGGGCACCACCGTCACCTTAACGATACCTTTAAATCTAGCCCAGGAGCGGCTGAAGAAAGGTGAAAAAATTGAGAGTATTGATCGTAGATGACCACTCCCTGGTGAGGAGCGGAATAGCCAGTCTGCTCAGCGCCAATGATATAGAAGTTATCGGAGAAGCCAGTAACGGCTTCGAAGCAGTTGAAATGACCCTGGCCCTGAAGCCGGACATCGTTTTGATGGATATCAAGATGCCCGGTTGCAGCGGCATCCAGGCTACTCAAATAATCAAAGGCCAAATGCCCGAAACACGGATCATCATGGTGACGGCTTTCGATGATGATGAGGACCTTTTTGAGGCTATGAAACATGGCGCCGCGGGTTATGTTCTGAAGAACGTAAAAGCGGAAGAATTCATAAACCTGCTTGCCAGCGTGATGAGAGGAGACGTTGCCGTGTCTCCCTTCATCGCTTCAAAAATAGTCGAAGAACTCTTTCGCAATCCCAAGCGGCTTCAACCTACCAGCTGCGTTAACGAGCTTACCAGCCGGGAAGAGGAAGTCCTCAGCCTGGTAGCGGGCGGTGCAACCAACAAGGAGATTGCCAATACCCTGAGTATTTCCGATAACACTGTCAAATACCACCTCAGGAATATCATGGATAAGCTTCAGTTGAAGAACCGGGCGCAGATGGCTGTTTATGCCACCAAGCGAGGGATCGAACCCGAACCGGTCCGGGACTGAAAACAACCTTCGACCGCAGTACCGAAAGGGTGGTAAAAAAACCACCCTTTTTTGTTGCCGTTAACCACACCAATCAACATTGTTGACGCCGGGTAACGGACAGATAATGAGTATGTGTGATTTACCGGAAACCATAAAAAGGGGGCTTAATCGTGATTACTTCTCAGACAACCATGATCAGAACCATTATCAGAAACTGGCTGGACCAGGGGTTTATTACCCGCATTCAACAGGACCAGGCTCAGGAACTGTTGAGCGGATTTTCGAACATTGCTCTGATCGGGTTGCTGCTTGAGAGCCATATATCCAGGATCGAGAACATGCCGGTATACGAACCGTCTCTTTCTTACGAGACCAGGAACTAAAATTCTCTGACCAAAGGAGGAAACGATATGTGCGGGATAGTCGGGTATATCAGCAGGAGCGGTCAAGGTAACCCCGTGGATATCGGCATCGAGGGTCTGAAAAGGCTTGAATACCGCGGCTATGATTCAGCGGGAATAGCTTTCCGGGATAGTTCCGGGAAAATGGTCAGCCGGAAGTCGGTAGGCAGGATCATCAATCTGGAGAAAAGGATAAACGGGAGCGGCGACAACGCCGGAGACCCCGTTATCCTGCATACCCGCTGGGCAACGCACGGGGAAGTCTCGGAATCCAATGCCCATCCTCACGATGACTGCACGGGCAACGTCTTTGTGGTGCATAACGGTATCATCGAGAATTACCAGACCCTGAAAGACCAGTTATGTTCCGAAGGACATGTATTCAAGTCGTGTACCGATTCGGAAGTTATCGCGCATCTTATTGAAAAGTACTTCGACGGCAACCTGGAAGATGCGGTCCGGAAAACGTTGGGTCTACTTTCCGGCACGTATGGTCTTGCCGTGATATCCAGCTGGGACCCGGACAAGATCGTGGCTGCCCGGCTTTCGAGTCCGCTGCTCATCGGACTCGGAGAAGACCATTTCTTCATCGCATCCGATGTTTCGGCGATGATCTCTCACGCACACAAGGTCATTTACCTGGAAGATGGGGAGCTGGCGGTTATCGACCGGAACAAGTACACGATCATCCGGGAGAAAAAGGCGGAAGATATCGATTGGCCGGATGACCAGTTCCAGAAGGGGGACTATCAGCATTTCATGCTGAAAGAGATCATGGAACAGCCGGCTAGCCTGGAACGGACGATAAAGGGCAGGTCGATATCTTCAGAAGGTAGTGCCAAGCTGGGAGGCCTGGATTCCGTGGAACAGCAGCTTGTCAGTATCAACCGGATAATAATCGTCGGGTGCGGTACCGCCCGTCATGCGGGGATGCTCGGCGAATACATGCTTGAGGAATATGCCGGCATCAATGCCCGGGTCGAGGCTGCCTCCGAGTTCCGCTATCGTAAGACCTTGATGGACGGGAACACGGCCCTGCTCGCCATTTCCCAGTCCGGGGAAACCGCCGACACGCTGGCTGCGATCAAAGACGCCAGGAGAAGGGGGGTACTCACGCTTGGCATTACCAACGTCGTAGGCTCTACGCAGGCCAGAGAGACGAACGCCGGCGTCTATACCCGGTGCGGTCCGGAGATAGGTGTGGCTTCCACCAAGGCCTTTACTTCCCAGATAGCCGCCCTGGTCCTTTTCACACTCTTCCTGGGCAGGCAGCGTCAGTTGACCATGACAACCGGTCAGCGCATCCTTGCCGAGCTGGGCCGCATGCCGGAGAAGATGGAAAAGGCCTTGAACTGCGATGAGAGGATAAGAACGATAGCGGAAAAGTATCAGGACTATGACAATTTCTTCTTCCTGGGAAGAAAGTACAGCTATCCTGTCGCCAGGGAAGGCGCTTTGAAGATAAAGGAAATTGCCTATGTGCACGCCGAAGCCAGCCGGGGAGGGGAACTGAAGCATGGCGAGCTGGCGCTGATCTCGCCTGATTTTCCCTCGATCTGTATCGTGCCCAGGGATACCGTCTATGAAAAAATGGTTTCCAACATGGAAGAGATCAAAGCCAGGAACGGCCGCATCATCGCAATTACCACGGAAGGTAATTTCGAGCTGGAAGCACTGGCTGACGATGTCATTTACGTGCCGGAAACACTTGAAGTCCTGGCCCCGATACTGCATATAATCCCTCTTCAATTGCTTGCCTATCATTTTGCCGCTCAGAGGGGCTGTGATATCGATAAGCCTCGCAATCTCGCCAAGTCCGTCACCGTCGAATAAGGACCTCAACTTATTTCGAGAGGAGTGTATAACAGAATGGTTATCCAGACAAAGTTGACCACTATTTGCGTCGTTGGGGCAGGTTACGTGGGTTTGCCATTGTCGCGCATGTTTGCCGGAAATCACCGGGTCATCAGCTTCGATATAGACCGGGTCAAGGTATTCAGCCTGTCTTCAAAGAATGACAACCCCAATCACACGTTCACCTCGGATCCGCGGGAAATAGGCGAGGCTGATTTCATCTTTATCTGCGTACCCACTCTTCTTACGGAGAACAAGAGGCCGGATATGTCTTACCTTGCAGATGCCGGAATGCTGGTAGGTCAGAACATGAAAAAAGGTGCTGTTGTCATCCTGGAGTCTTCGGTCTTTCCAGGAGCGACGGAGGAACTTCTGAAGCCTATCCTGGAGGAGCATTCCGGTTTCCGCTGCGGCATAGATTTCAAACTGGCATATTCTCCGGAACGAATCAATCCCGGCGACGACGAGCACGGTGTCGACAGGGTCATCAAGCTGGTAGCAGCCTGTGATGACGAGACCTTGAAGCAAGTTTATGACCTTTACCGGCACATAACGCCGTGCGTGTTTCCCGTCAGGAGCATTAAAGCTGCGGAGGCTGCCAAGCTGCTGGAAAATACCCAGCGGGACCTGAACATCGCCCTGATCAACGAGCTTTCCATTCTGTTCCAGAAAATGGGTATCAGCACGGAAGATGTCCTCGACGCCGCCGCGACGAAGTGGAACTTCCAGCGGCTTTCTCCCGGCCTGGTCGGCGGACATTGTATCCCCGTCGTGCCTTATTTCCTCGCGGAAAAAGCCCGGGAATTCGGGGTGCGTTCGAGGCTCATCCTGGCAGCGCGGGAAGTAAATGATTTCATGCCGAGGCACGTAGCCCGGATGGCCGTCAGTTCAATCATCGGTGCAGATAAATCGCTGAAGACCTCGAAGGTCCTGATCATGGGCTGCACGTACAAGGAAAACGTGCCGGATACGCGTGAAAGTCCGGTCAGAGGAATCATCGATGTTCTCCGGGAATACGGAGCCGGTATCTACGGCTACGATCCCCTGATCACCGACGGCGAAGCGGAATTCGGTATCAAGTTCCTTGCCACCCTCGATGAAGCGCCTCGCATGGACTGCATCATTCTGGCGGTAGCTCATGATGTTTTCAAGGAAATAAAACCGGGTAAATTTTTACAGATTCTAAACCCTCAGTCTTCCATTATCGACGTCAGAGGCTGCCTAAAGGTCCCGGAGGGAGGGATCCCGGGTATTTCTTACCTGCGCCTTTAGCGGGGAGGTGAACCTATCGGACTATTCTGGGAACCGGAGTCCTCTTGAAAATAAAACATATCGCTGTCATCACCACATCACTCGTGGTAATCACCGGCTTTGCCATGATCAGCCCCTTATTCATGCGGGGGGCCGAGACCGGCTTCAAGCCCAAACTGATGCTCAGTTTCAGCGTCGGCCAGGATCCAGACGTTGTGGAGTGGTGCCGGGAGCTGGCATCCGTACTTGAGAGGGAAAAAGTGAGTGCCTGCGTATTCTTCCCGGGAAGAGTCGCGGAGCAATACCCGGAAGCTGTGCTGTGTTTTGGGGAGAACATCGATATCGGCAGCCAGACCTACAGCAATGCCGTGCTTACCGAGATAGCGGATTATTCACTCAAACTCAAGGAAGTTCAAGATGGGAAAGCGGCCGTGGAGAAGGCTGGAAACATATCCTCCCGATCATTTAAGGCCCCTGGTAAATCAACGGATGAAGACATCTATTCTCTGCTCAGCCGCTCCGGGATAGTGGCTGATTTTTCCTACCAGTACCAGTATAACGTTTTCGAAACCGGGCAATATGTCCGCTACGAAGCTAAAGTGTTGGAGAGTCCCGATGTGATCCCTGATTTCACGGAAGATATTCGGGCGCTCATCATCGAGTTCGATACTACCGACCCGGTCTCAGAAATCGAAAAATTTCTATCACGTATCAATACCGGAAAATACGACCTGGTGAATGCATCAGAACTGATCGGTTTTCCGGCCACTGTCAGGAGATAAACGACCATGGTTACCACCGAACTGCCCCGCCTGGACCTGGAACTGAATACCGGTGAAGACCTGAACCGCCACTGCCGGCAGCGGATATCCCCTGACGGGCGGATCTCAGTCAGCAGGACAGCCTGGGTTTTCAGGGTTTTTGCGATCATCACCGTGACATTTATCCTGGCGCTCAACCTCGTCGTCGCTTGGCATACCGGTGATATGCTCGTCTTTTATGCCACTCTGGTGCCGTTTCATACCCTGATCATTCTGGTCGTCGGCTGGTTTCTCTTCAAGAACCCGGCGCGGGGAAAAACTCCTGACAATCTTGTCTCGGTCATCATACCGGTCTTCAACCAGCAGGGGCTGGTAGGAGATGTGATCCGTGCCATTTTCCGTTCATCTTATCCAAATCTCGAGATCATCGCCGTCAACGACGGGAGTAAGGACAATACTGCGGAAGACCTTGACAACCTGGCCGAAGAATACCCGAATCTACGAGTAATACACCAGGAAAACGGGGGAAAACGCAAAGCCGTTGCTAACGGTTTTTACGCATCCATGGGGGATTTCGTCGTCCTGATAGATTCGGACAGTGTTGTGGATGAGAGGGCCATCGAGCAGCTGATGAAAGCTCTCACTGCGAATCCCGACATCGGCGGAGCTGTGGGTAACTGCAAGGTATTGAATGCCGATAAAAACGTATTGACCCGGTGCCAGGACGCTTGGTATGATTATGCATTCAATATCCATAAGACCACGGAAAGCACGTTCGGGACGGTCCTGTGCTGCTCAGGCTGCCTGGCTGCCTACCGCCGGGAAGCGATAGACAGCTTCATCCCGTTGTGGGCATCAGCGACCGTCCAGAACAGTGACGACCGGGACTTGACGAGCTTTACCTTTGCGTCCGAATGGGCAAAGAAAGAAATGCTCTCCGCCAACAGCCGTACCAAAAAAGCAATGGCGGATTACGACGATGCCGAAGACCGTGGTCTGACCGCTCATACTCTGAGCGAGTGGCGAACGGTCTATGTGCCGTCTGCGGTGGTGTATACCGAGGTTCCGGAAAAACCGAAAGCTTATATCCGGCAGCAAACACGCTGGAAGAAGGGGTATATCCGCTCCTGTTTCTATGTCAGTTCGTTTTTTTGGAAGAAAAATCCCCTCATGTCCTTCATTTTCTATATCGAGTTCATGACCACCTTCATAAGCCCGGCTATTATTCTCTCGGTCTTTCTCTATGCTCCCATTGTCCGGGACTCTTACCTGGTACCGCTCTATTATTTTGTCGGCCAGGTGGTCATAGGGCTGGTTGCCGGACTTGATTACAAGTTCAGGCAACCGGACGCGAAAAACTGGAAATACAAACCGCTAATGAACCTTATTGCCTCATTTCTGCTCCCATGGCTGGTATTTCCAGCCCTTTGGACCTACAAGAAAAACAGGTGGATGACGAGATAGGTTCAAGTTGTCCATCCTTTACCCAACCCAGTAAATCCCGGTGCCGCTTCAGGTTCCGTCAGGTTTTAGTCGTTCCCTGGTACGTTCATTGCGATTCGGCCTGAGCTGTACCGAGCGATCCTGGGTCTGAAACCCTTCTCCAGAGCGTTATTTTGCCAGAGTCCGGAGAATTGCACCCGCGGGTCCGTCAATAACAGTATCTGGCATAGTATTTCCATAAAGAACGGCAGGAAAACCGCCTGGACCTAGGCAATCACGTGGAACAGATGAACAACCATGTACACCCGCAGCTACGGAAAGAGAGCGTGCCTCTTTTCGTGAACACTCAAACACGCCGTCCCGGTATTCCCTGATTCACACCCGTAAAATACTAGGCTGCGTTTCGTGTTTGTTCGAATTTCAGCCCTCTCTTGACTCGACTACCATGTAAGATGAAGGTCCGAAAGGCTGAGGAGTACGCCAAGAGCACTGCGAAGCAGTTTGATATACAACCTTTTTCCGGAAAAGTAGCTATATGGAAAAGAGCTTGAACCATCATCAATTATTTGGTTTTTGTAACGCAGTCACGCCGGCAACCCTCTTTTTCATATATTGATATACCTCAGTCCTTTCGGTCCTTCAAATGCGAGCGGGAGGACCGGCATGAACAAGTTGATTCTGGAGGGCGGGTGGGATTGTTATCAGGAATTAAAAAAATAAGGAGTCTGATATGAAAAAAACACTTGCACTGGGGATAATAATGTTCCTTCTTCTGGGGCTTTTCATTGCCGGCTGTAATGAAGGCGGCGTAGCCGGCGGTCCGGCTATTGAGATGATCTCCGCTGAAGTCCAGACCGGCGAAGGAGAGGGAGAAGAAACTACCGCGGAAGATACCGATTCACAGTTGATCCCGGAAACAACAGAGACAGCGGCCGCCACTGAAACAGGGGCGACCGGGATGACAACCACCGAGACAATGGCCGGCGAAGGGCAAATGAATGTGGTTGTAGAAGTTAGTGTCGCCAATTTTGAAATGGTTTCAGAGATAGGAGAAACGGATGGTGACGGTTACCTGGCCTTCTACATGGATGAACTGCCGGCCGGAATTTCCCGGGTACCCGGTATTGAAGTCTCGCCCACTCCGGAAGGAGCCATGGACCAACCGACCAATGAGACCATCGATACCAGCTACACCTTTGAGAACGTCGAACCCGGCGTTCATATCTTCTCCGTCCAGTTGGTCGATGCCAGCGGGAATCCTCTCTCGCCTCCGGTGATCGCCGCCGCGGTCCTCACCGTACCTCAACCTGCATCCGAGACTGAAACCGCCACTGAGACCACCGGCGAAACCACGGCTGAATCTACCGCTACCGAAACGACCGATACCCTGTCCCCGTAGCAATTACCATGAGAGGGGCCGGCTCAAGGGCCCGGTCCCTCTCATCTGTCGTTCTGCATTCTCTTCATTACTCTTCAGCTACGGTAATCGTTATCCGGCATCCACGGCCCGTTTCGGCTGCGGCCGTTCCGCCACGTTGAAATTGATGGATGCCATCTCCATGCCCTCGATCACCGCCCGGATAGAATATGAGCCGTAACCGGGAAATTCCACGTTGCCGAATTCCATGACCACCCGGCCCACTGCTTCCGTCGAATTCTCTTTCGGCTGGACCGGGATGTTGGCGTTCAACGCCGGAATAATATCTTTTCCGTCTTCATCGATGATGTGGATGGACATTTTCTTCGTCCCGATTTCAACCACCGAGGCCCGTAACTGCATGACCAGAGAAAAATGGGCATGCTTGAACGGCACCTTGGCGGCGTATATGGTATCGAACCCGATGCCCAGGGCGTTGATCTTCGGCCCGGCTTGAGCGTAATCGCATATAAAGGCGAAATCGATATTCAAGTGGCTACCTCCTCATCGGCTTACCGGTAACAGTGAACGTTACTATTATCGCCCCGTTTCGGGACATCGTCAAATACAAGCTCTTATACTACTGCGGCCCTTTGGAACCGGATACTGTAAAAATCCCCTGGCAAGCCTGGACCGGTTCCCTTTGCTTTGTGTGCTGCTTGACAAATCATGAAGCAGAAAGGTATAACCTTGATAAAAGCAGAATGAAGCATGTGTAAGGGAGGTTCCCAGATGGCGCATCCGTATGAATACAACATACTGGTGGAGTACATCACACCTGAAGAAACGGGAAAATACCCGCACTTCACCCATATTGAGGACCAGGAAGGACTCACCTTAACGCTGGAAGAGGTCTTCAAACATCTCCCCGAATCGATACCGGACGGATGGGAAGTGAATTCACACAGCTTGACCATTTCCCGCAACACGGTCATCATCACCGTTCTGCTGAGGAAACAAAAAACAGCGTGACCGATTGGCGGCTGTTCTAATGATGATTGACCGTTGAACCGCCGGTGATATCGTAATCCCGCAGCAGCGGGTCTCCGGTGTAATCGAGGTGAGATTGCTGCCTCAGGTCCAGGTCCAGCCGGGAAACGATATCGAGCGAAGCCCGGCTGCTGCCGCTCAGTTTCACCGCCGCGGTCTCGGTGGTGAAATCAGCCATAGAAAAGCGGCTCTGGTCGGAACCGTCCAGTCGTGTTGATTCCGCTGAACCCTCCAACGTAGCGGTGCTGGCGCCGGAGAGTACCAGGTTCCCCTCGGACATCGTGATCATGCCTTCTATCTGGCTCTCACCGGAAAGCTTGAAACCGGCATTTGCGGTCACCATATCTTCCAGTTTCATCATGCTGCCGCCGGTCAGTTCCAATTCGACCGGCTGCCTGGTATTGAAGCCGGTTACTTCCGCGACGGTCATGCCTGAGATCTTCAAGCGGCGCAGGTCCGGCAGGGTGATGCGGACTTTCCGGACCGCGTTCAGGTAGTCCGGCCCGCCGTCCAGCCCGATTTGCAGCAGTTTGCCATGCTGCTCGATGATGAAATACTCCTGGAGCGCATCGTCAAAAGTTACATTGATGCTGAACGCATCGCTGCGGGATATCGTTGCTGAAAAACCTTGACTGATTTCTATTTCTGAAAAGTCTTCATAAGAGAAGTTGATATTGGTCAGGTTTCCCGCTGGCGTCACGGTAGGATGACAGGCGGAGATGCCGCAGAGGGCCAGTATAACGATGATGAATGTCAGGAATAAGGCGGTATGCTTCATGGAATTATCGGCCCGGTTTTCAGGGTGCGGCGCAGCTCGAAGACGTTGACCACTTCGACGTCCGGGCAGCAGACCGTTATTACATCCTGTTCTGTTTGCCACGGGAATGTCCCGCCCGCCCAGAAGGTCAGGACCACCGGAAAGATGCTGTTCCAGGCCCAGCTGCACAAGCCGGCCGGCGTGTAGTGGTCGAACTGCCATTCATCCCCGATCTTGTGACCGCAATGGCACGGACTTTGGTTGCTGATGAGCTTGATGGTTACGCTGTACCGCTTCGGTTGCATTGCCCGGTCACCTCCTGTCAGTTTTCATCGCCATTATACCCTGAACGGCAGGGAATGACCAGACGGACCGGAAAACCGGGAGCCTCTGTTGCTCCTCCGGTCTGCCGGAGGCTCCCGGAAAGAGGGGCTACCGGATCAAGCGGTTTTATGCCGGAAGGCGATGATACCGGTCAATATCAGACCCACTCCGATGACGATATTGACGATCCCCAGGGTGCGGGTCAATTGGGACAGGCCGGCATTGGACCGAGCCAGGCCGAGAGAGGTCCTTTGCAGGGTCAGCCAGGTGTACATGTCACTCGGCGCCTGGCCGTTCTGGATGGCCTGCCCTTCCTGCGTTGCCATTGCCATCTGGCTGGACTTGACGGTTTCGTACCGTACGTCGAGCTGGTCCAGGGGAAGCGGCGCGATGGATTCTGCGACCTCATCTTCCGCCGTACCGCTGCTGATGGTAAAGACGATACCCAGCACCACGCTGGCCAGACCGAGAATGACCACGATGACAGACAGTATCTTCATCGTTCCCCCTTTACCTAGAATGTCTAGGTACATAGAATTTCTAGGTATCATAGAAAATCGGGGTGAAAAAGTCAAGCCCGCCCGGTGGGACGAACAAGCACATCAGGGTTCGCGGCACAATCGAACCACTTCGATCCTGAGGTCCGGGGAAAGGATGTATTGCGGGGCTTTGGTGCGGCCCGGTCTATCTAATAACGTCGGTCCTCATGAAGTCCCGCAGCGGTTCCGGCACTACCACGGACCCGTCCGCCTGCTGATAGTTCTCGATGATGGCTATGATGATACGGGGCAGGGCCAGCCCGGAACCGTTCAGCGTATGCACGTACTGCGGCTTGGCGTCCGCGGCGGGCCGGTAGCGGATATTGGTCCGCCGCGCCTGGAAGTCCCCGCAGTTGGAGCAGGAGCTGACTTCCAGCCATTCCTGGCAGCCGGGCGCCCAGACATCTATGTCATAAGACTTGACCGCCGTAAATCCCAGGTCCCCGGTGCAATGCTCCAGGACGCGGTACGGCAGCCCGAGCTTCCGGCAGACCTCCTCGGCGTCGGCGGTCATTTTCTCCAGTTCCTCGCGGGACGTTTCCGGTGTCACGAACTTGTACATCTCCACTTTATCGAACTGGTGGCCGCGCTTGATGCCCCGGGTGTCTTTGCCGGCGGACATCTTCTCCCGCCGGTAACACGGTGAATAGGCGCAGTAGTTAATCGGGAGGTCCTCGGCGTTGAGTATCTCGTCCCGGTGCAGGTTCGTCAGCGGGATTTCCGCGGTGCCGATGAACCACATATCGTCTTCGGAATCGAAATAAATGTTATCGATGAACTTCGGTAATTGCGCCGAACCTACCATACATTCTTTCTTCACCATGGAAGGCGGATAAATCTCCCGGTAGTTCTGGTCCCGCGTATGGATGTCCAGCATACAGGTAATGACCGCCCGCTGCAGCCTGGCGCCGAGCCCTTTGAGCACATAAAAGCGGCTGCCGGATATCTTCACGCCGCGTTCGAAGTCGATGATGTCCAGGTTCTCGCCGATGGTCCAGTGGGGAAGCGGCTCGAAGTCGAATTGTTTTTTTTCACCCCACGTGCGTACCTGCACGTTCTGCGTATCGTTCGGGCCGATGGGCACGTCCTCTTGCGGGATATTGGGTACCTGGAGGAGCAGTTCTTCGAGGTCAGCATCGATTCGCCGCACTTCCTCTTCCATGGCCTGTATTTCAGTGCGCAGCTCGCGGCCGCGTTCCTGGGCGGCTTCTCGTTGTTTGGACAGTGATTTACGTTCCTGGCGCAGCGCGTCCAGTTCGCCGACCTTCTTGCGTCTGAGGGCATCCAGTTCCAGGATGTCATCGACCGGCGCGGTGTCGTTACGGTTAGAGACAGCCTGCCGTACCAGGTCCGGATTTTCCCGTATGAGTCTGATATCAAGCATGACGCACCTCGAACTGAATAATGGAGTGATACGTTACCAGTATCGCTTGCCGGACATAAAGCTGTCAATACCTTCTCTCAGTACACGGATATGGTTAATATTACCTGATGGCCGGGTGTATCGAGGCGCACAGTCCTCCTCGGAAGGCGATCATTCCAAGACCCCGGTCTTTGACGTTATTGCGTCACCAAGGAGATGGAAACAGCGACCGGTCAAACAGACAGGACAGCAGGTACAACTTTAACCTTTGAGATGTGGTTTTAACATCTGACTCTGAGTCTTATGATAAAAAACTATCCCTTTTCCTTCAACTGCGGGAAAAGGATGACTTCGCGGATGGACGTCTGGTTGGTCAGGAGCATGACCACACGGTCTATGCCGATGCCCAGACCGCCCGTGGGCGGCATGCCGTACTCCAGCGCTGTCAGGTAGTCCTCATCGATGGTCCACTGCTCGGTATCGTTGCCGTGGCGGTCCCGCATTTGCTCCTCGAACCGCTGCCGCTGCTGGATGGGGTCGTTGAGTTCGCTGTAGGCGTTGGCTATCTCCAGGCTGCCCCCGACAACGGCCTGGAACCGCTCCACGATCCGTTCCTCGCCGGGCTTGGTCTTGGCGAGGGGTGACATGGAAACCGGGTAATCGTACACGAACGTTGGCTGGATAAGCTTGGGCCTGACGTGGGTCTTGAGCAGTTCGTCCACCAGCTTGGCCCAGTTCAAATTGGGATCCGCTTCATAGCCGCGCGAACGCATCTGTTCCCTAAGTTCATCGGCTTTGCGGAAAACGGCAAAATCGATGCCCGTATGCTCTTTGACGGCGTCCCGGAGTGTGATCCGTTTCCAGGGCGGCCTCAGGTCGATGGTATGCTCGCCGTAGGTTATCTGCATGGTGCCGAGGACCTCGCGGGCTACGGTCGAGATCATTTCCTCGACCATCGCCATCACGTCCCGGTAATCGGCATAGGCCTCATAGCTTTCCAGCATGGTGAATTCCGGCGAGTGGGTGGTGTCGATGCCCTCGTTGCGGAAGATACGTCCGATCTCATAGACCTTGTCGAACCCACCGACGATGAGTCTTTTCAGGTGCAGTTCCAGGGCGATCCGCAGGAAGAAGTCCCGGTCCAGCGCATTGTGATGGGTGGTGAACGGCGTGGCCAGCGCCCCGCCGGCGGCCGGATTGAGGACCGGCGTCTCTACCTCCAGAAAACCGCGTTTGTTGAGGAAGTCCCGGATGGCGGCCACGGTCCGGCTGCGCACGGTGAACAGTTCCTTGACCTCGGTGTTGGCAATAAGGTCGACATAACGCTGGCGGTAACGTGTCTCGGTATCGGTGAGGCCGTGCCATTTTTCCGGGAGAGGCCGGAGAGATTTTGACAGCAACGTGAAGTCCGCTACTCCGATGGTCGGTTCGCCGGTGCGGGTGCGGAACACGGTGCCTTCCACGCCTATCGTGTCGCCGATATCCAGGTCTTTGAAGAGTTCTGTCTGGGCCCCGGTGAATTGAGAGTTCCGCAGGAGGAGCTGGATGCGGCCGGAACCGTCCCGCATGTCCAGGAAGGAGGACTTGCCCATCTTGCGCATGGCCGTTATCCTGCCGGCCGCGCGGATGGTCTCTCCTGCTTGGTCATGAGATGCTTCGGCCACGGAGGCTTCACGGGCTGTCAGCAGGGCAATGGCCTCCGCGGCGGTATGAGTGCGCTTAAAAGTGTTGGGATATGGATTTATATTTCGTTCGCGGAGACTATCCAGTATCTGCCGCCGCTGCTCGTTGATGTCATCCAATCGTGAAGGCATTGTCGCCCATCCCTAAAAACAAAGTAGCCGGGACCGAATCCCGGCCTACTTCATTATATAGGCATCGGCTTATTATGGTAAAGAGAGAATGCTATTAACTAATACGTGATTACCACCGGTCCTATGTTTGCAGGCGTGCTATCTGCTCCCGCAGGTTGTCCAGCCAGGCGGCGGCCTTAATGTCCCGTTCCAGCAGGTACCGAAAATAGCTGCTGATGGTGCTCTCCAATTCCCGGGCCAGCGTACCTTCCAGTCTGACCCTCGTAGCCTGTTCGTAGCTGTTGGCCTGGAGGAACCGCAACACTTTCTGGGCGTTGAGGGAGAGCGGCTGGCTGTAGGGTTGGGAAGCCTGGCAGGCGCAGCAGAGAAGGCCCCCGGCAGAGGCGTTGAAGTAGTTGGTCTCCGGTTCTAGTTGCCGGCGACAGATGACGCATTCCCTTAACTGGGGACGGTAGCCGGTCTCTTCCAGCAGTTGGACTTCGAAATAGCGCAGCACCAGGGCAGGATCTGCGCCCTCGCTGAGACGCAGCAGGGTGGCTACCAACAGATTAAACAGCGGCCCGTTATCCAGGTGCTCCACCGTGAACTGGTTGATCAGTTCGGCAACGTACAGGCCGCAGGAGGTCAGCCAGAGATCGTCCTTGATGGGCAGGAATGAATGAACGGTCTGCGCGCCGATGATGGTATCGATGCTCCGGCCCCTGGCGAAGGACACGGTACTGTGGGTCAGCAGCTCCAGGTGGCCGGCCATCTTGCTCTTCGTTTTACGCAGGCTCTTGCCAAACCCCTGTATTTTGCCCATGCCGGGGGTGAAAAAGGTGAGGATGCTGTCTGCCTCGCCCAGTTTGGTCTTCTTGATGACGACAGCTTCGGTCTGATATTCACGCGGTTCCGCCATACTTCATTATCGGCAGATTTTCAGACCATTTGCAATAATTCTGAGAGAGATTTTATCACCGGTATGCCGGACGGCAACCCTTCACCGGACGAACCGTCCCGGTTGAGCCAGACGGAAGCGATGCCGCAGTCCAGGGCGCCGATGACATCATTCTCGATGGAGTCCCCGACATGCAGCAACCAGCCGGCTGGACACCCGGCGACTTCCAGGGAAAAGCGGTAGAACTCAGGGTCCGGTTTCTCAAAGCCGCAGTCCTGGGAAAATATCACGAAGTCGAACAGGCCCTCAAGACCGCACCGTTCCGGGTAGCTGTTGCCGTTGGAAAGGAGCCCGAGCCGGAAACGCTGTTTAAGCGCCCGTAATGCGGGAACAACGTCATCATACGGACGTATGTCCTCGAACCGGTGATTCAGGTAGACCGTATTGAGATGTGATGCCAGGTCGTCATCCGGGCAATCGACCGCTCTCAGGGTCTGCTTGAACGCTTCCAGTCTGATTTCTTCCAGGTTCGTTACCTTGCCTTTGAGTTTCTCGGTCATCCGGTTACGGATGGCGATCATCATCGGGATGTCCAGCCGGGATGCCGCTGCGGGATTCAGCGTTGCCAGTTCCTTCAGAACATATTCGAGAGAATGGTACATGACAGCCTGGAAGTCCCACAGCGTCTGGTCGCCGTCAAAGGAAATGGCTTTTATGCCGGTGAACCTCGTCATGCTTCGCGGCGTGCCGGCAGCCCGAACCAGCGTGACGTGGCGGCCATATACTCCCTGTATACCTGCCCGAGTTCCCGGCAGCAGTAGTCCTCCTCTTTCATGGCCTGGTAGCGCTGGAGGAAGAACGTGGCGATGGTAATGAGGAAGAACAGCCAGGAAGCGGCGGCGATGCTCACCGCCATGTAAACGAGCAGCATGGAAAGGTACATGGGGTGACGCGAATAGCGGTAGATGCCGCCGGAGAACGGTTCACCGGGCGGTGTCCGGCCCACCTGCAGCGTCGCCGC